>NZ_JBHSPB010000008.1:0-342939 GCF_042656465.1 Streptomyces gamaensis | reverse complement strand
GCCGCCGCCCCGGCCCCCGCCGCCGGCCCAGGGTGCGCCGCCCCCCGCTCCGGCGCCGGCTCCCGCCCCGCCGCCCGCGACTCCTCGCACCCCGCGGGCGGCGGCGCGGCGCCCGTAGGACGGCCGGGGCGACGCACCGGGCGGCGACACCTCTGCTGCAACTCCCCCGTTCCGGAGGAGGGTTCGCTTCCGTACGCCCGTGCGGACCGCGCCGCACGGCCGTAGGGCGTGCCCCGCCGCCTCGCGGGACGCCCGGTGAACGCCCCTGATTCCCCTGGACGTTGACCCCCTCTCCCCGCATTCCGGACACCGGAGTCCATCCATCGGTCAACTCACGGCCATGTTTTCGTCGCGAACCCGCCGACATCTTCGGTTCGGTGGCAGGCTCGGCGCACCTCGAACACCCGCTCCCACAACGTGATGTTCGAGGGACCGAACCCGGGCACCATCCGGCGGCGTCCCGCCGCCGGCCCCCACACCGCGGGCCGCCACCGGCGGCCCAGGCCGAAGGAGTTCGCGTGACGTTCACCCCCCGCACCGTCCGCTCGTCCCGCCGGGGCAGACGGACGGCCGCTTTCCTCGCTCTCGCCGCCCTGGCCGCCACGGGCGTCCAGGCCGGGACCACCGCCGGCGCCGACCCCACCACGGCACCGGCGGGCGCCGCCGACCACCATCTCTCCCCCGCCCAGCGGAGCGCGCTGATATCGGCAGCGCGCAACGGGACGGCGGACACGGCGCGTTCACTGGGACTGAGCGCCCACGAGAAGCTCGTCGTCAAGGATGTCGTCAAGGACACCGACGGCACCGTGCACACCCGCTACGACCGCACCTACGACGGACTGCCGGTCCTCGGCGGCGACGTGATCGTCCATGCCAAGGGCGCCCGGCACAGCGTCAGCAGGGCGACGGCGAAGGCCGTTTCCGTATCGAGCACCACACCGAAGGTCGCCGCCGGCACGGCGCAGAAGAGCGCGCTGGCCGCCGCCGCGGACGTGAAGTCCGCGCAGGCCGACCCGGACAGCTCGCGCAAGGTGATCTGGGCGGCCTCCGGAACGCCCGTCCTCGCCTGGGAGTCGATCGTCCGGGGCGTGCAGAAGGACGGTACGCCCAGCGTGCTGCACATCATCACGGACGCCACCACCGGCAGGAAGCTGTACTCCTTCGACGGCATCGAGACCGGCACCGGGACGGGCCAGTACAACGGCAAGGTGACCATCGGCACCACGCGCAGCGGCAGCGGCTACCAGATGGTCGACAGTACGCGCGGCGGGCACCGCACCTCCGACATGAAACAGGGCACCTCGGGCTCCGGCACCCTGTTCACCAACTCCAGTGACATCTGGGGCAACGGCAGCCAGAGCAACCGCCAGACGGCCGGGGTGGACGCCCACTACGGGGCGCAGGAGACCTGGGACTTCTACCAGAAGACCTTCGGCCGCAACGGCATCCGCAACGACGGGGTCGCCTCCTCCTCCCGTGTGCACTACGGCAGCAACTACGTGAACGCGTTCTGGGACGACTCGTGCTTCTGCATGACCTACGGCGACGGCCAGGGCAACGCCCACCCGCTGACGGCGCTGGACGTGGCGGGCCACGAGATGACGCACGGCGTCACCTCCGCCACGGCGGGCCTGGAGTACAGCGGTGAGTCCGGCGGGCTCAACGAGGCCACCAGCGACATCATGGGCACCGGCGTGGAGTTCTTCGCCCACAACCCGAACAACCCGGGCAACTACCTCATTGGCGAGCAGATCGACATCAACGGCAACGGGACGCCGCTGCGTTACATGGACCAGCCGAGCAAGGACGGCTCGTCGCTGGACTACTGGAGCCCGGACGCCGGCAGCGTCGACGTGCACTACTCGTCGGGCATAGCCAACCACTTCTTCTACCTGCTGTCCGAGGGCAGCGGCACGAAGACGGTCAACGGCGTCACGTACAACAGCCCGACCTACGACGGCTCCTCGGTGCCGGGCATCGGCCGGGACAAGGCCCTGGCCGTCTGGTACAAGGCGCTCACCACGTACATGACCTCCACCACGGACTACGCGGCCGCCCGTCAGGCCACTCTGCAGGCCGCGGCGGACCTGTACGGCAGCGGCAGCACCGAGTACCAGGCCGTCGGCAGCACCTGGACAGCCGTCAACGTCAACTGACGGACGGTCCCCTGCCGCAGGACAGCCGGCGGACCGCCGTCGCCCACGGGGCGCGGCGGTCCGCCGTCGCATGGCCGAAATCCGCTGTTTCGCCCGGGATTCGAGGCCGGGAAACCCCGCCGTGTGGAGCTGTTGATCGTCAGCGACTACCATGCAACTGGTTGCCTTAGTCAACGGAGACCTGCCGTCGGCGCGCGCTGTGGAGCGCGCCGGCTCCAGAAAGGGAATCACGCATGACCACCGCTGCCCCGCCCTTCCGCTCCTTCGTGGAACGCAATCTCGACATCCTGGCCGACGACCCCGACCGGACCGTCGTGGTGCACCAGGACCGCCGCATCACCGCGGGCGAACTCCGCTCCCTGGTCCACCGGATGGCGCGCGTGCTGCTCGCCCACGGCGCCGGCCGCGAGCAGACCGTCACGCTCATGAGCGGCAATCTCCCGGAGACGCTCGCCGCGCGCTACGCCGCCAACCTCGTCGGCGCCCCCGTCAACTTCCTCTACAACAAGATCTCGGCCGAGGTTCAGGCGAACATCCTGAGCGATGTCGAGACCCGCGTGCTGATCGTCGACCCCGCCTACGCCGCAAGAGCCGCAGAGGTGGCCGCCCGTACGGACGTCGGCGCCGTCCTCACCCTCGGCCCCGCCGGTATCGGCAGCGATCTGCTGGCGCTCGCGGCCGCCGAGTCCGACGCGCCGCTGGAGGGCCTGGCCCGCCCGGACGACACCTGCACCATCCGGCACACCGGCGGCACCACCGGCCACCCCAAGGCCATCTGCACCTCGTTCGACCGGATGACCAACGTCTACACCACCGCCGCCGAACCAAGCGGCCCGATCCGCCAGTTGGTGTGCACCACGCTCGCGCACGCCGCGGGACTGATGGCGGACTCCACCCTCGCCGAGGGCGGCAGCCTCGTCCTGCAGCAGGACTTCGACCCCGCGGCCGTCCTCACCGCGATAGAGCGGGAGCGCGTCACGCACCTGTTCCTGCTGCCCCCGCTGCTGTACCAGCTGGTGGGGCACCCGGACGCGGCGCGCACCGACACCTCCAGCCTGCGCCGCCTCTACTACGGCGGCTGCCAGTCCTCGCCGGTGCGCATCGCCGAGGCGGTGCGGCTCCTCGGGCCGGTGCTCACCCAGTTCTACGGGCAGAACGAGTCCGGCGGCATCAGCATGCTCCGCCCCGAGGACCACGACCCGCAGAACCTGGACCGGCTGCGCTCGGCCGGCAAGGTGATGGAGGACGTCGAGGTGGCCATCCGCGACACCGACGGCCGCGAACTGCCCGTCGGCGAGCGCGGGGAGATCTGTGTGCGCTCGGAGCACGTCATGCGCGGGTACTGGAAGCAGCCCGCTCTGACCGCCGAGGTCCTGCGCGACGGCTGGCTGCACACCGGCGACATCGGCTTCCTCGACGAGGAGGGCTACCTCACGGTCGTCGACCGGCTCAAGGACATGATCATCGTGGTGGGCGGTCACGTCTACACCACCGAGCTGGAGGAACTCCTCAACTCCCATCCGCGGGTGCGCCAGAGCGCCGTCTTCGGGGTGCCGGACGCCGACAGCATGGAGCAGGTGCACGCCGCTGTCGTGACCGTGCCGGGCGGCCACGTCGACGCCGGGGAACTGCGCGCCTTCGTGCGCAGGGAGCGCGGCGCGATGTACGAGCCGGCGCGGATCGCCTTCGTCGACGAACTGCCGCTGACCGACGCGGGCAAGCCGGACAAGAAGCTGCTGCGCCGGCAGGCGGAGGCCGTGACCGTCTGAGCCGGCGGGCCCGGACCGGACGAGCGCTCCGGCCCGGGCCCGGTACGCACCGGCCGATTTCCCCCAGCCGTACGCGCACGCCACGTATGCCACACCCTCACCAGGGGTAGCGGCCACGTGTCGGGTCCTGCCCGGCAGGCACGCAAGGCGGCGGGCGGATCCGCCCCTGGTGACGGACGAAAGGCAGCGGTCATGGGTCAGGAGAGCACGGCGAACGCCGCGGAGGCGGCGCGGCGTTACTACGGCACGAGCGACGTCGACGGCTTCTACGCCGCGGTGTGGGGCGGGGAGCACATCCACACCGGGATCTACACCGACGCCGGCGAACCGGTCGGCCAGGCCTCGCGGCGCACGGTCGAGCGGACGGCGGCGAAGGCGGCGGACCGGCTCGGCCCCGGCGCCACCGTGCTGGACCTGGGCTCCGGCTACGGCGGCGCGAGCCGGTTCCTCGCCGAGCGCTACGGCTGCCGGGTCACCGCCCTCAACATCAGCGAGTCCCAGAACGACAGGCACCGGAAGGTCAACGCCGAGCGCGGACTGGACGGACTCATCACGGTCGTCACCGGGTCGTTCCAGGACATCCCGTGTCCGGACGGGCACTTCGCCGTGGTCTGGTCGCAGGAGGCGTTCTGTCACAGCGGCGACCGGGAGCAACTGCTCGGCGAGGCCGTGCGCGTGCTCGCGCCAGGCGGGGCGCTGGTCTTCACCGATGTGATGGCGGCCGACGGCACCCCGCGCGAGGCGCTGCGCGAGACCATCGCCCGCCTGGAGGTCGCGGAGCTGGCCACGCCGTCCTTCTACCGTGAGCGGCTCACCGGACTGGGGCTCGCGCGCGTCGACTTCGAGGACCGCAGCGAGCAACTGCTCACCCACTACACGCGGCTGGCCGAGGAGACCCGCGAGCGCGCGGAGGAACTGCGCGGACGCATCGCGCCGGCCTATGTGGACAGCCTGCTGCGGAATCTGCCGCTGTGGGTGGACGCCTGCCGTTCCGGCCTGTTGAGCTGGGGCATCTTCCACGCCCGCCGGGAGGGTCCGGCCGTGGAGGGCTAGAGCGTCCCCGTTCCCGGCGGACCGGACCGGCCGGTGCCCGCCGGTCCACCGGGAACGGACGGCGAGGGCACCCCGGGGTGCTGTGACCGAGATCATCACCGGGGTCGCGGGAGATCGGGACGGAGTGCGCCCGGCCGCGTGGCATGATCATGCAGATCTCTTGGTGCGGGCCGTGTGCGGCCCGCCCGTCGCCGCGCGACACGGCCCGAAGCCCCCTCGCAGGTCTTCGCGGGCCGTGGTCCGTCACGCCCCCGAGGAATCGAACTTGCGCAAGACGACCAAGGCCGGTCTCGCTCTGCCGGCCCTGACCGCCGCGTCCCTGCTGGTCGCCGGATGCTCGGCACCCTCTCCTTCCGGTGCGTCGGCCGCGCCCGGTGGTGGTGCGGAAGCGGCGTCCGCGACGCCGCCCGCTCCGGCGGAGCAGCCCCAACTCGTCGTCAAGGCGGCCCCCGAGGGCGGCGGCACCCCAAGTGCCGTGGCCCGGCCCACCGGTGGCGGCCGTCAGGCGGAGAAGACCGCGCTGAAGGTCGCCTCCTACGACCGCGCCACGGGCCGGGCCGTCATCTCCGGTGCGACGCACGGCCGGCCCCCGGGGCAGCCGGGCGGCGCGCACCCGTCGGCCTCGGCCCCCGCCGGCTCCGCCGCTCCCGCGGACAAGGCCCCGGGACGGCCTTCGGCGGGGCACGCCCCCGAGGGGACGGCCCCCGGCGGCGACTCCCCGGCGGGCGGCCCCGCCGACGGGAAGTCGCCGGATCGGCAGGCGCCTTCGGGCAGTTCCCCGGCGGAGCACGCCCCTGGCCCGAAGTCCCCCGACGGCAAGGCTCCGGCAGGCAGCGCGCCCGCCGGCACGGCACCTTCGGGCAGCGCGCCCGCACCGCACGCGCCGTCGGCCGACGCGCCGGTGGCCGTCGGCGACATCATCGCCAGCGCGCCCACGCCGGGCGCTCCGGACGGAGTGCTGGCCAAGGTCACCCAGGTGCTGGGGACGACGTCCCGGGGCACCGAGGTCGCCACGGCCCCCGCCACGCTCGGCGCGCTGCTGGGGGACGCCAAGGCGGACGGCACCGTGCCCGTCGACCCCTCGGCCGTGCGGGTCGAGCCGCTCGTGAAGGGCGCGAAGGTGTCCTGGGCGAAGACCGGCGGGCTCCACTTCGGCCCCGAGGGCGCCCGGTTGCCGCTCGGCAGCCTGCGGATCGACGTCGGCGCCGCGCTGCCGACGGTCCAGGGGGCCGCGGGCTCCGCCTCGGCGTCGGCCTCCGGCTTCGTCCAGCTGGCACCCGAGGTGGACTTCTCCTACGACGGCAGGGGCACACCCGCCGGCGGCTCGCCGGGCACCGCCTCGCTGGCGCTGTCCGGCACCTGGTCCTCCCAGTGGGAGCTCAAGGGCCGGGCCGCGGGCGGCACCGGCGGCAAGCCGCTGCGCGTGCCGTTCGCCAAGCTGCACGCCTCGCCGGTGATCCAGGTGGGGCCAGTGCCGGTCGTGGTCAACCTCGGCCTCACCTGCTATCTCCAAGTGGACGCCGACGGCCGGATCGACCTGGACGTCAAGCAGGACGTCAAGGGCGACTTCAAGGTCGGCGGCTCCTACAGCCGGGCCAAGGGCTGGACCCCGGTCAACTCCTCGGGCATCTCGGCGACTTCGCCGAGTGCGACGGTCTCGGCCGCGGGCAAGGTCAAGGCGACGCTGGGCGCGGAGGCCAACGTGGGCCTGTACGGCACGGTCGGGGTGAGCGCGGACGTCGCCCCGTACCTGCGGGCCGAGGCGGAGGGCCGGGCGAGCGGCGCTCTCGACGGCAGCGGCTCCGCCGTGGGCACGTGGAAGGCGCTCGGGGGACTGGATGTGTCGGGTGCGCTCCAGGTGCAGCTGAAGATCTTCGACACTCCGGTCTTCCAGAAGCCCATCCCGCTGGGCACGCTGCACCGGGAGTGGCAACTCGCCGCGGGCGAGGGCTCGGTCCCGGCACGGGGCGGCCGCCGCACCTGACCGCACCGGGGCGGGGCGTGGGCCGCTTCCCCGCCCCCGCCCCGGCCCCGTCACCATCACCGCCTGTACCGGTGCGGATCGCCAAGTGCGGCGGCCGCGGTGTACGGTCGACGGGCCGGCCGGGCACGCGAGCGGCCGGCCGGGTTCATGGTCGTGGTCAGGAAGGGCAAGGGTGGCGTCACGGTGACCCCTCGTCGCAGCGGTGCCGCGGATACGCCCACGTTCACCGAGCGGGCCCGTCGGGCGCAGATCGTCGAGTGCACGATCGATCTCATCTCCACCCGGGGCTACCCGGCGACCTCGCTGTCGGCGATCGCCGAGGCGGCCGGCATCTCCAAGGCCGCGGTGCTCTACCACTTCTCCTCCAAGGACAATCTGGCGCGCACGACGCTGGAGCACGTGCTGGAGCAGTTCACCGCCTACGTCGGGGAGCAGGTCGGGCGGACGCCGGACCCGCTCGACGCCGTCCTCGCCTACGTCCGCGCGATGATCTCCTATCAACGGGCCAACCGCCGCCATGTGCGGGTCATCACCGAGATGCTCCTGGACGACGCCGGCGGTACCCGGCTGAAGAACCCGGGCTCCCACGACACCAGCGACCGCAGGCAGTCCCTGGAGCGGCTGCTGTCCGCCGGGCAACGGGCGGGCCGGCTGCGGGACTTCGACGTGACGACGGTGGCGCTCGCGATCGGGGGCGCGATCGACGGAGTGATCGCGCACTGGCTCGTTCATCCGGAGTTCGACCTCGACGCGGCCGCGGACGAACTGGAGGCGTTCGCGCTGAGCGCCATCGCTCCGCGCTGAGCGCCTCGCCCCCCTTCCCCGGGACCCCCTCCCCTCAGGCCCGCGCTTCCCTCAGGCCCGCGCGAAATCCGGGGCGTGCTCGGGGCGTATGCCGATGCCCCCGAGGTAGCCCGCCAGATGGGGCAGGAACGGTACGCGCTGCACAAGACGCAGCCCCGCGGGCAGCCGGGCGAAGTCCAGGGTGCCGTCGAGGGCGGGCCGCAACAGCGTCTCGTGCTCGGCCAGTTGGGACTTCTGCACAACGGCCGTCGGCAGCCGGCGTCGCTTCTGGACGCGCTCCAGGTCGTGGACGCACACCGTGCCCTCGCGCAGGGGACCGGCGAGGATGCGCGCGGCGGCCACGGCGTCCTGCACGGCGAGGTTGACGCCGACGCCGCCGGTGGGCGACATGGTGTGGGCCGAGTCCCCGATGCACAGCAGCCCCGGCCGGTACCAGCGGTCGAGCCGGCCCATCGTCACGTCGAGCAGTTTGACGTCGTCCCAGGAGCGGATCGCGTCGGTCACCTCCGGCCCCCAGCCGAAGAGTTCCCCGATGCGGTCCCGGAAGCGCTCCAGGCCCTGGGCGCGCAGTTCCGCGTCGGTGCCCTTCCTGATGAGGTAGGAGGTCTGGTAGTAGTCGCCACGGTCCATCGTGACCGCGAACTGTCCCCGGGCGGCGCGCATGAAGACGCGGCCGTCCTTGGCGCCGTCGGGCCTCAGGGGCAGGCGGATGTTCCAGACGTCCATCGGCACGTCGAAGTGCCGCTGGCGGAGCCCGGCGTGCTCCCGCACGAGGGAGTCGCGGCCGTCGCAGGCGACGGTCAGGGCGGCGGCGAGCTCGCCGGGGCGGCCCTCCTCGTCGGTGTACGTCACACCGGTGACTCTGCCGCCCTCGGTGCGCAGCCCGGTGACGGCGGTGCGCATGCGCAGCGTGAACGAGGGCTCCTCGGCGGCGGCGCCGGCCAGGAGGTCGAGGAAGTCCCACTGCGGGACCATCGCGATGTGCTTGTGCCTGCCGGGGATGCGGCGCAGGTCGGCAGCGACGACGGTGTGCGCGCCCAGGTGCATGCGCACCTGGTCCAGCTTGCGGGCCGGGAGCCGGGCGAAGCGCTCGCCGAGGCCGAGCTCGTCCAGCAGGCGCAGGGTCGAGGGGTGCACGGTGTCCCCCCGGAAGTCGCGCAGGAAGTCCTTGTGCTTCTCCAGCACGGTCACATCGATGCCGGCCCTGGCCAGCAGCAGTCCGAGCATCATGCCCGCGGGGCCGCCGCCCGCCACGCAGACCGTCGTGCGCTCCATGGTCTCCGCCTCTCGTCGCGCTTCGGCAGGAGAGAGGGCGACCACCCCCACCCCTGACCACTCGGTCAGCAATCTAACCGATCGGTCAGACCCTCGGGAAGGGGGCCCGGCCCCGGCCACTCCCACGGGGGACGGCGCCGGGACGCAGGACGACGCACGAGGCCCCGGTGACCTGGCCACCGGCCGTTACGGGCCGTCATTCCCTGGCGCATTCACGGGTCTTGTCGGGCGCGGGTGCGGCAGGTGGATACTCGTCCCCTCCGGACCGCGAGGCTCCGGCCCCGTGGGCCCGGGACGCGTTCTCCAGCGGAAGCGAAGGGGATGCCTCCATGCCGACTCCACCCAGGGGCGCGCGGCCGGTCTCCGGCGGGACGAGCGCGCTCGACCTCCCCCGCACGCCCACCGGCGTCCAGCAGGTCCTCCACGCGCTGCGCGCCCGTACTCCCCGGCGCGGCGCCGGGCTTCCCGCGGAGCCGCGCTGGCGCAGCGAGTTCGTGGACCGGACCGCGAAGGGTCCGCGTACGTCGCTGCGCGCGTTCGGCTACGCGGACGCCGAACTCGGCCGCTGGGGGCGGCGGGTGGACGACACCGCCGTGGCCGGCCCGCTGCGGCTGCTGACCGAGGAGGGGCTCGCCGCGCTGACCGAGGTGTGCGACGGGCTGGAACGGGCGGCCGGTACCACCCGGTTCATCGCCACCCGGCGGGTGCGCGGTGCCGACCTGCTCTCGCCGTTCATCAACAACATGATCCGCGACCGCGTCTTCCTGCTGGCGTGCTCGCGGCTCGTCGGGGTGCCCCTGGTCCCGCACCCGCTGCGGATCCCCACCGCGCAGATCAACTACAGCGCGGGGCAGGGGCGCCGGGAGATCGTGCGCTGGCACCGTGACGGCATGGACTACGTCTTCACGATCCAGCTCAGCGGCGAGGAGGACTACGAGGGCGGCCGGTTCACCTACTTCCAGGGGCGGACGGACGAGTTCCCCGGTGACGGCCCCGGGGACCCGCGTGTGCGGGAGGCGCCGTGCCGGGAGCGCGGTGCCACGCTCTTCCTGCACGGGAGCCGGATCTTCCACGCGGTGACCCCGGTGACGGACGGGCGGCGGGTGGTGCTGGTGCTCTCCTTCTTCTGCCCGTACTTCGCCCGCCAGGACTCCAACACCTTCTGGCACCTCGCGGGTGACGACGGCATCCCCGCGACGGCGGTCGCCTGGCTGCGGCTGAAGTGGCCCGTGCGCAACCCCGCGGTGGACTTCAGCCTGCGCGCGGGGAGCCCCGTCGTCACCTGGGCGGACCTCGACCGGGACTGAGCGGACCGCGCCGCCTGTCCGGCCCGTCGGCGGCGAGGGCGCGCAGGAGCACTCGACGGCCGCCCCGGGACGCCGTGCACCCACCGGCGTGCCCGGGGCGGTCACGCGCGTGGCCGGATGATGCCGAAAGGGCGGTCCGCCGGGGACCGCAGGGCAAAAAGCGGGCCACAGATCGAATCCCTGCGGGGACCGGAACTTTCCGGCTCCCGTGACGGTCGGTGAGGCAGAGGCTTTTGCCCCTGACATGAACCCGAACGCTCCGGCCGCCCCGGAATTCCCGCTTTCCCGCTGCTGGTGCGGGAATTCACAGATCGCCGTGCACCGGCCCGCGCGCATATTCCGGAGGCCGCACATTCCGCTTTTCCCGGCATTCTCTTTGCTCACGGCCCGTCACTTGCCGTGCGGAGACTGGCCGGTTCGGCTATCCCCCGCCGGGTATCGGCCATGATTCGCTGATCGCGCATGCACGTATACCGGCCGAACCCCGGCGAGGAGATTCAGAGATGGCCGAAGTCAAGAAAATGATCACGCCGACGCCGACGGCGTCGTCGCGTCCCTGCGGATTCGTCTCCCCCGACAAGGGCAACGCCCCGACCATCACGCCTGTCCGCACCGCGGAGGCGACGCGGGCCGAGACCACCGGGCCGCGGGAGACGGGCACCCGGGCCTGAGCCGTCCGGCGGCCCTCCCACCTGCCCCGGGCCCGCCCGGCCGACCGCCGCCGGGCGGGCCCTGCCACGACCGCGCTCCGCGTGAGCGCCCGCAACCGCCCCGCCCTCGCCCCGCTTTCGGAGGAAGCCCGCCGATGTCCGCTCCGGTTTACCAGTCCTCCCGCTACGTCCGTACCCTGCGCTCGGCGTCCGACCGGGACTTCTCCCGGTTCGGCGGCCGGCTGGACGCCTATGACGGCGCCGAGCACACGGTGGCCTTCCACGCGCTCTTCGGCAACGCCCGGCTGGTGGACCGCGACACCGTCGAACTGCTCCGCGCGGCAGTCGGCGGAATGCCGCTGGACCAGCTGTGCGAGCGGGCCGGCCCGCAGACCGTAGAAAGTCTCATCGAGGCGCAGTATCTCGTGGCGGCCGGGCACGACGAGGCCGCCGAGATCGACGAACTCCTCGCCGCCCGCAGCGCGGCGCTGAGCAGCGGAGTGTTCCACTCCTCGATCCAGCTCGTGCTCACCAACGCGTGCAATTTCTCCTGTCAAGGCTGTTTCGCCTACAACTTCGACGGCGGTGTGGCCGAACGCAACCACTCCGGCGAGTCCGTCAGGCCCGGCCCCGTGCTCGTGCAGCTGCGCACGGCGCGCGGCGACAGCGGCCCCACCCTCGCCCGGGGCGACTGGAACACCGGCACCGACAGTGTCCGCAATCCCTCGATGCACATGTCGCCGCAGGTGGCGGAGAAGACGCTGCGCGAGGCCGTGGCCCTGCGGAAGGCCAACGGCGGCGGCGAGCTGACGGTGTCGTTCTTCGGCGGCGAGCCGACACTGGCGCGCGGCACCATCCTGCACGTCCTGCGCACCTTCGGGCGATCCTTCGAGGGGGTCGCGCTCTCCTACGACCTGACGAGCAACGGCTCGCGCGTCGACGCCGAACTCCTCGCCGCGCTGGCCGAGTACGAGGTGGCCACCACGGTCTCGGTGGACTATCTGGTGCCGGAGACCGGCGAGTTCCGCGGCGGGCAGCAGCAGCGCACGCCCTGGCCGGTGGTCCGCAAGGCGATCCTCGACCTGAAGGCGGCCGGTGTGCCGGTCAGCATCACCTCGGTGCTCTCGCAGTACACCTGGGACAAGTGGGGCACCCCGCTGATCGACTTCGTGGCCGAGGCCGGGCTGGACTCCCTCGACGTGATCGTCTCCTTCCAGGCCCGGGAGTTCTTCGACCGGCACAGCCCGCACGAGGTGGCGCAGAAGCTGCTGGCGGCCGTCGACCACGGGCGCGAGCGCGGCGTCCAGCTCAGCGGCTACTGGTACCAGACGTTCCAGATGATCGCCGACGAGCGCAAGTGGGCCGCGCAGGCCGACTACAAGACCTGTCCGGCGGTGGGCCGTCAGCTGTCCATCGAGCCCAACGGCTCGGTGTTCGCCTGCAAGGCCACCGCCCGCAAGCTGGGCACCATCGACGACTGGCGCGCGGTGTTCGCCTCGCCCGGCTACCGCGACTACGGTATGCGCGCCTACACCAACGGCCCCGGCTGCCAGGGCTGCGAGCTCCAGGGCACCTGCTCGGGCGGCTCGGCGGGGGCGCTGGAGGAGGAGAACGGGTCGATCCAGGTGATGTCGCCGGGCTACTGCGCGTACATGCGCGAGGTCGTCCAGGGGCTGCTGGAGCGCCACCACGCCATGGTCACCGCGGCCGTCTGAGACCGGGAGGGGACCGGGCGATGGCGACGATCGGGCTGAACTTCGGGCACGACGGGGGCGCGGCGCTCGCGCAGCCGCAGGGTGTCCATGTCATCGAGGCGGAGCGGCAGTTGGGGCTGCGCCACGTGTGCGGCGGCAACGCGCGCTTCGCGGACGGCGTGGGCACCTGGGTGGCCCGCCTGCACGCGCTCGCGGCGGAGCCGGTCACGGCCGTCGCGGTCAGCGACTGGTACACGCCCGCGTGCGCGATCCTGCCGGAGGGCCTGGTCGAGCTGACGGGTGAGGACTTCGCGTGGAGCCGGCCGGGGGCGGCCCTGCCCTCGTGCGTGCTGCGCCCGGTCAAGGCCGTCGACTGGCCGCTCGCGCTCGGGCCGTCCGGCCCCCTGCCGGTG
Organism: Streptomyces gamaensis; assembly: GCF_042656465.1. Classification (NCBI taxonomy): domain Bacteria; kingdom Bacillati; phylum Actinomycetota; class Actinomycetes; order Kitasatosporales; family Streptomycetaceae; genus Streptomyces; species Streptomyces gamaensis. The sequence continues at coordinate 329,834 of NZ_JBHSPB010000008.1, read as the reverse complement.
ATCGCGGTCCGGCACCACTACGCGCACGCGGCGCTGGCGTACCACACCTCCGGGGCGCGCCGGGCCCTCGTCCTCGCCCTGGACGGCACGGGCAACTTCGCCGAGTGCGGCATGGTGTGCCTGGGCGAGGGCCCGTCGCTGGCGCCCGTGCTGTCCTTCTCCAACCGCACCGGCCCCCGGTTCGGGCTGCTCTACGAGGCGCTGGCGCGGCGCGTGCACGGCGGGCAGTTCGACACGGGCAAGCTGCTGGGGCTCACCGCCACGGGCGAGGCGGACGCCGAACTGCTGCCCGTCCTGCGGGCGATGGTGGCCGCCGAGGCCACCCGCAGGGCGGTGCCGGACCTGCTGGCCCCGCTGGGCGAGCGGGCCCCGGCCGGCAGCGCGCTGCGCTACGAGGACAGCTGGTTCCCCTACGACGAGGACGCGGGCGGCTATCTGGACCCGCACCTGGGCGACGCGACGGACGACGACGTGGTCCACTCCTACGGCGGGGTGTTCCCCGACGAGATCCGCACCGCGCGCGGCCGGTCGGTCGTGGTCGGCCACGGGCCGGGCGACGCGGTGTGCCGCACGCTGGCGGCCACGCTCCAACGGGCCGTGGAGAGCGACCTGGCGCACCTGGTGGCGGGGCTCGCCGCCCGCTGGCCCGGCTACGACACGCTGTGCTACGCGGGCGGCTGCGCGCTGAACATCACGGCCAACACCCGGCTCGCCGAGAGCGGGCTGTTCTCCCGGGTGGCCGTGCCGGCCTGCTGCGACGACTCCGGGATCGCGCTGGGCGCGGCCCTGGCGGCGGCAGGAGCGGGCGAGCGCCCGGCCGCGCACACCCGGTGGCCGGGGACGCGGCTGGCCTTCGCCGGGCCAGCACTCGGCGTGCCGTCGGCCCCGGACGGCGCGCACGCGCGCCACACGCTCGGCAGCGACGGGGAGTTCGTCGAGGAGGTGGCCGCGCTCCTTGCGGACCGGCGGTGCGTGGCCTGGCTCCAGGGCGGGATGGAGACCGGTCCGCGCGCGCTCGGGCACCGCTCGCTGCTGGTCTCCGCGCACTGGGCGGGCGCCCGCCGCCAGGTCTCGCAGACCATCAAGGGGCGCGAGTGGTTCCGACCGGTGGCCCCCTTGTGCCCGGCCGAGTTGGCCCCCGGGTACTTCACCGGCCCCCTCGACCACACCGACACCATGCTCTTCGCGGTGCGCGTGCGCCCCGAGCGCGCCGGGGAGCTGGCCGAGGTGCGGCACATCGACGGCACCGCCCGGCTGCAGACCCTGCGCGAGGAGGAGCACCCGCTGCTGCACCGGCTGTGCCACGCCGTCGGCCGCCGTACCGGGCTGCCGGTCCTGATCAACACCAGCGCGAACGCGGGCGGCCGGCCGATCCTCAACGACCTGGGCACGGCGCTGGAGTTGCTGGACTCCACGGCGCTGGACGCCGTCGTCCTGGCCGACGAGCGGACCGTCATCACCTGAAGGACGGCACCACGACACCAGCACCACACACGGGACGGAACGAAGGAGCGGCACGGACGATGGCGGAACGGACCCAGCTCAGGGACATCCGCAAGCGACTCCCCCTGCGGGTACTCTCGCCCGAGGACTGGGAGCACTGGATCACGCGCGGCTACGTCGTGGTGCGCCGGGCGGTGCCGGCGGACAACGTGGCCCGGCTGACGCGGGCCCTGTGGGAGTTCGAGGACATGGTGCCCGACGACCCCGGCACCTGGTACACCGGGCGCGCCGGCAACCAACGGCTGCCCGGGCACAGCGGATTGGTGGAGATCTACAACCATCAGGCGATGTGGGACAACCGGCAGTGCGAGCGGGTCTACGACGCTTTCGTCGACATCTGGGACACCACCGCCCTGTGGGTCGTCATCGACTTCGCCAACGTCAATCCGCCCAATCGCGGCAACCGGGAGTTCACCGGCTTCGTGCACTGGGACGTGGACACCTCGCGCCGCCCGCTGCCCATCAGCTGCCAGGGCGTGCTCTCGCTCAGCGAGGGCGACGAGGAGATCGGCGGATTCCAGTGCGTCCCGGGCATCTTCGAGAAGTTCGACGCCTGGCTGGCGGCGCAGCCCGACGGCCGCGACCCGATGACCCCCGACATCACCGGCCACGAGGTCGTCACCGTGCCCGTCGGCCCGGGCGACCTCATCATCTTCAACAGCCTGCTGCCGCACGGAGTGCGTCCGAACCGCTCCGCGGACCGGGTGCGTATGGCACAGTACATCTCGATGGCGCCCGCCCTGGAGGAGGACACCGCGCTGCGCGAGCACCGGGTGCGCTTCTGGCGGGACCGGATCCCGCCGCACGAGCACGAGGGCAGCACCCGCAAGAGGGAACGCGAACTGTACGGGCGCGCGGAGCTGACGCCGCTGGGCGAGAGGCTTCTGGGGCTGGCGAGTTGGTCGTGAGCGCGGCGCGCACGGCCGTGGCCGGCCGTGACGGCACGCGGACGCGAGGGGGCGTGGCAGCCGCATGAGCAGCTCATGAGTGAGGTTCCTTGACCGAGGCAGACCCGCGTCGCGCGCGCCGTTCCCCGGTCCTCGGCCGCCGGTTCCGCCGGCTGTGGACGTCGTCGGTGGCGTCCAACGCCGGGGACGGGGTGACCCGCACCCTGCTGCCGCTGCTCGTGGTGGCGGGCCATCCGCAGCCGCTGGTCGTGGCCGGGCTCACGGCGGTCAACATGCTGCCGTGGCTGCTGTTCGCGCTGCCCGCCGGAGTGCTGGCGGACCGCTACGAGCGCCGCCGGCTGCTGCTGTACAGCAATGTGGTGCGCGCGGCGGCACTGTCGGCCGCCGTCGCCGTGTTCGCGGCCGGCACCTCGCTTCCCGTGCTGTACGCGTTGGCGTTCGTGCTGGGCGTGGCCGAGACGGTGGCGGAGACGGTGGCACCCGCGATGCTCCCGGAGATCGTGTCCGAGGAGCATCTGGAGCTCGCCAACGGACGGCTGTTCGCCCCGCAGGTCATCCTCAACGAGATGGCCGGCCCGCCCCTGGCCGGGCTGCTCGTGGGCGTCGGCGCGACCCTCGCGCTGGCCACGGGCGGCGCGCTGTACGCGGCCGCCGCCGTGCTGCTGCTGGGGCTGGCCACCGCGCGCGGCGCGCGGGGCGCGCGGCGGCCGGCGCACGCCTCGATGTGGCAGGACCTGCGCGCCGGCGTCGCGTTCGTGCTGACCCGGGCCGTGCTCACCCGCACCCTGGCCGCCAGCGCCCTGTACGGGCTGGTGTACTCGGCGACGTTCTCGATGCTCGTGCTGCTCGCCTACCGCTCCCTCGGGCTGCGCGCGACCGGCTACGGGCTGCTGCTGACGGTGGGTTCGCTCGGTTCGATCACCGGGACGTGGCTCGCGCCCCGGCTGGCCCGCAGGCTGCCGACGCTGGTGCAGGCGCAGTGGTCGCTGGTGCTGTCGGGGGCGGCGTACGTGGGGCTCGGGCTGGCGCGCGACGTGGTGAGCGCGGGGGCCGCGATCTTCTGCAACGGGGTGTTCATGATGAGCTGGAACATCCCCGTGCTGTCGCTGCGTCAGCGTTTCGCGCCGCCGGAGTTGCAGGGCCGGGTGATGAGCGTGTCGCGGCTGTGCTCGTGGGGAACGATGCCGATCGGCGCGGCACTCGGCGGGCTGCTGGCCCGTACGACCTCGGTCACCACCGTCTTCGTCTCCCTGGGCGGCGTCCTGGCCGCCGGCGCGGTCGCCCTGCTCGCGCCGCTGCGCGAGGGAGCGCTCGCGGCGGAACGTCCGGACGTCCCCCGCGGACCGCGCAGTGCGAAGGATCTCGGCAGCAGCACCGACACCCCCACGACGGAAGGAACGGGACCATGACCGCGGAAGCGCGCGAGGTGTACGACACGGTGATCGTCGGCGGCGGCCCGGCGGGGCTGGGCGCGGCCCTGTACCTGGGCCGTTCCTGCCGGCGCGTCGCGCTGGTCGACTCCGGGGACGCGCGGAACATGGCGGCGGGCGTCATGCACAACGTCGTCACCAACGACGGGGTGACGATCGCCGACTACCGGGCCCGCGCCCGCGCCGAACTCTCCCGCTACACGGTGGAGTTCCTCGACGACGAGGTGACGCGGGTGGCGCCCGAGGGCGAGCGGATCGTGACCACGACGCGCGGGGCGGGCACGCTGACGAGCCGGACGGTGATCTACGCGGCGGGGGTGCGCTCGCGGCTGCCGGAGGTGCCGGGACTCGCCGAGCTGTGGGGCAAGGGCGTCTTCGAGTGCCCCTACTGTCACGCCTACGAGGTGCGCGGCGGCTCGTTCGGGGTGTACGGCGGCTCGGTGCCCGGCGAGTGCCTGGCGGCGACGCTCACGGCGTGGACGTCGTCGATCACGTATCTGAGCGACGGCCGGCGGCTGCCGGAGGAGGAGCGCGGCCGGCTCGACGCGGCCGGGGTGCCCGTCGTCGCGGACGCGGTGCTCGGTGTCGCCGCACACCCCGACGGTGTGGAGGTCAAGCTCGGCGACGGCCGTTCGCTCGCCCTGACGGCGCTGTTCCTGCACCTGGAGACCGAGCCGCGCGTCGCTCCGCTGCGCCCGTGGCTCACGGCCGAGGACCTGGCCTCGGTGCAGACCGACGAGCGCGGCCGTACCTCGCTGCCCCGCCTGTACGTGGCGGGCGACCTGGGCCGCACCATGCAGCAGGCCGCCATGGCCGCGGCCAGCGGGGGGCTCGCGGCGATGTCGGTCAACGCCGATCTCGTGCGCGAGGACCGGCCGGGCGCCCTGTTCGACCTGCCGCCCGCCGCGCACTGAAGGGCCCGGCCGGCGGGCAGCGGACCGGCAGGGCAAGACCGAGGAGAACGCGAGGGAGAGCCGCCGTCATGAAGTCACCGCTGAAGTCACCACGCGCCGAACTGACGCCGCAGATGGCGCACTACACCTTCGTCCTGGAGGACCAGCCCTACATCGGCTTCTTCCAGTACGGCGACGAACGCACCCCTGTGTACACCACCGACGCGTGCGGTTTCCGCGTCTCGTACGCGGCCGGCGGTGCGGCCACCGTGGCGGGCGAGCGGCCGCCGGGACCGGTGCGGCTGCTCGCGGGCAGCTCGGCGGTGTTCGGCGTGGGCGCGAGCGGCGACCGGGCCACGGTCCCCTCCCGGCTGGGCACCGCGCACGCGCCCGGGCGCCCCTGGCTCAACTTCGCGGGGCAGAGCCTGAATTCGGTCCAGGAGCTGATGCTGCTGACCCTCTTCCAGCATCTGGTGCCCGAGGTGGAGGACATCGTGCTCCTCTCCGGCGTGAACAACCTCGTGCTCAGCCGGCTGCCGCGGTCCCAGCAGGGGCGGCACGGCGCGTTCTTCGAGTGCGGCCCCGCGCCGGACGCCGCCACGGTGCCCGGTCCCGCCGAACGCATCGCCCGCGCCACCGAGTTGACCGTGCGCCATCTGCGGGGCTGGCAGTTGCTGGCCCAGGCCCTCGGTGCCCGGCTGGCGTTCGCGCTGCAGCCGCTCGCGCCCTGGGTGCGCGAGGAGCCGGCCGCGCAGGAGAAGGCGCTGTTCGAGGAGCTGGACGAGGTCTCCAACTGGCGGCGGCTGCACCACGACATCGCCGCCATGGAGGTGGGCCGCGCCTACGCGGCGGCCCTGCGCGAGGGCTGTGCCGCGCTGGGCGTGCCCTTCCTCGATGTGAACCCGCTCCTGGGGGAGGCGGCCGCGCCGGGCGACTGGCTGTTCGTCGACCGGGTCCACTGCGTGGACACCGGCTACGACGCCGTCGCCCGGCTGCTGGCCGCGCACCTGGACCTCAAGTGACCGCCGCTGTCCGTCTATTCGTCCGTCCGGTGAAGTCCGGCGAACTCCGGTGAAGGAGTGGTCATGACACTGCTGCGCCGCCTTGTGGCCCGGCTGCTGCGCCGGCGGCGTCCCGGCGCACGCCCGCAGCCGGCCGACGACGCGTCCATCTACCCGATGTTCTGATGGCCGACGTGATCCTGGGCCTGTCGGCCTTCTACCACGACAGCGCCGCCGCGCTGGTGGCCGACGGGGTCCCGCTCGCGGCGGCGCAGCAGGAGCGGTTCAGCCGACGCCGCCACGACCCCGGCTTCCCCGGGCAGGCCGTCGAGGCGGTGCTGCGCACGGCGGGAGTCCCGCTCGCGGACGTCGCGGCGGTCGCCTACTACGAGGACCCGGAGCTGAAGTACGAGCGGGTGCGGGCGGCGTGGGCGGGTGCCGCCCCGCACGGCCTGGCCGCGTTCCGGGAGGGCTTCTCGGCGTGGCGGTCCTGGAAGCGGGACGCCACCCGCGTCGTGCGCGAGGAGCTCGCCGCCGCCTTCGGGGGGCCGGTGCCGCCGGTCGTGGCCCGCCGGCACCACGAGTCGCACGCGGCGTCGGCGTTCTTCGCCGGCCCCCACGAGTCGGCGGCGGTGCTGTGCGTGGACGGCGTCGGCGAGTGGGCGACGACCACGGTCTGGCACGGCCGGGGCACCCGGCTCACGCAGCTGGCCGAGCTGCGTTTCCCGCACTCGCTGGGGCTGCTGTACTCGGCGTTCACCCACTTCTGCGGCTTTCGGGTCGACTCGGGCGAGTACAAGCTGATGGGACTCGCCCCCTACGGCAGGCCCCGGTTCGCGGACCTGATCCGCGAGCGGCTGATCGACGTCAAGCCGGACGGCAGCTTCCGGCTGGATCTGCGCTGGTTCGAGTTCCTGCGGGGCCGCACGATGACCGGGCCCGGCTTCGAGGAGCTCTTCGGCGGCCCGCGCCGTGAGCCCGAAGGCCCGCTGACGGAGCGGGAGTTCGACCTGGCGGCGTCGGTGCAGCAGGTGACCGAGGAGGTCATGGTGGCGCTCGCGCGCACCGCGCGCCGGCTGACCGGTGAGAGCCGGCTGTGCCTGGCTGGCGGGGTGGCGCTCAACTGTGTGGCCAACGGGCGCATCAGCGAGGACCTGCCGCCGGGCGGCGCGCTGTGGGTGCAGCCCGCCGCCGGGGACGCGGGCGGCGCGCTGGGGGCGGCGCTCGCGCTGGCCCACGAGCGGGGTGCGCCGCGCGCGCATGTCGCCGAGGGGCGCGACGCGATGGCCGGCGCCCTGCTGGGGCCCGCGTGGCCGGATCGGGAGATCGGCGCGTACCTGGAGCGCGAGGGTCTGCCCCACGAGCGGCTCGAACCGGGCGCGCTCGCGCGGCGGGTGGCCGAGGAGCTGGCCGCGGGGCGCATCGTCGGCTGGTACCAGGGCCGGATGGAGTTCGGGCCGCGCGCGCTCGGCTCGCGTTCGATCCTCGCCGATCCGCGCGATCCGGACATGCGCTCGCGGCTGAACCTGCGGACGAAGTTCCGTGAGTCCTTCCGCCCGTTCGCGCCCTGTGTGCTCGCCGAGGACGCCAAGGACTTCTTCGACCTGCGGCAGGACAGCCCGTACATGCTCCTCGTGGCCCGCGTCGCGGCCGCGCGGCGGATCGCGCCGGCCGTGCCGGCCGGGCTGCGCGGGCCGGAGCTGCTGCGCTACGCCCGCTCGACGGTGCCCGCGGTCACGCATGTCGACGGCTCCGCCCGGGTGCAGACCGTCGACGGCCGCCACCCCCATCTGCGGCGGCTGCTGCGCGCGTTCAAGGAGCACACCGGCTGCCCGGTGCTGGTGAACACCTCGTTCAACGTGCGGGGCGAGCCGATCGTGAACACCCCCCGCGAGGCGTACGCGTGCTTCATGCGCACCGGCATCGATCTCCTCGCGCTCGGTGGTTTCCTGCTGCGCAAGAGCGAGCAGCCGCGCTGGCGCGAGGAGGGCGACTGGCGCGAGCGGATCCCACTGGACTGAGGACGACTGGACTGGACGACTGGACCGAGGGACGACCGGACCGAGGACGACCGAGGAGACACACACCCGTGCGCCGACTGCTGCTCACCGCCGTCTACTGGCTGGTGGTCACCCCGTGGGGCCGCTGCCGCCGCTTGCGCGACCCGCTGGCCCTGCGGTGGCGCCCGCGGGACGAGACGTACTGGCACTTCACCCCGTAGCCCCCCGCGAGGGCGTGCTCGCGACACCTGGGCCCGGTTGCGGCGGCGGGCCCGGCGCGGTGCCTATCGTGGATCACCACCATGACGCATTCCCCAGGCCGGGACGGGCCCCCGCAGGCGCCGCGTCTCCCCCACCTCGCGCGCCGGCTCGTCCTGGCCGCCTATCTGCTGCTCGGCGTCGCCGTCGTCATCGATCTGTCGGGCAATCCCCAGTTCACGTTCTCCCCGGTGCTGGCCACCGCGCCGGTGCTGGCGAGCATCGGCACCCGGCGGGCCCGGGTGCCGCTCGTGGTGGGGCTGGGCGCGCTGGTGCTGGTGGCGCCGCTGGCGATGGCGGACCGGAAGGTGCCGATGTCGGTGCATCTGACGGCGGGGTTCACGGTGCTGGCCGTCACGTGTGTGAGCACCGCGAACGTGGTGCTCGTCGCGACGCGGGAGCGCGAGTTGCTGCAGTCGCGTTCGGTGGCCGAGGCGGCGCAGAGCACGCTGCTGCGGCCGCCGCCGGGGCGCCTGTGCGGGCTGCGGACGGCGGTGCGGTATCTGGCGGCGGCGGCCGAGGCCCGGGTGGGCGGCGATCTGTACGAGGCGCTGGCGACGCCGTTCGGGGCCCGGCTGCTGGTGGGTGACGTGCGGGGCAAGGGGCTCGCGGCGATCGAGACGGCGGCCGACGTGCTGGGGACGTTCCGGGAGGCCGCCCAGGTCGAGCCGGATCTGGCGACGGTGGCGCGGCGGATGGACGCGGCGATGGCCCGGCGGCGGCCGGGTGAGGAGTTCGTGACGGCGGTGCTGGTGGGGGTGCCGGGGCCCGGGGAGCCGGCGGAGATGGTCAACTGCGGTCATCTGCCGCCGCTGGTGTGGCGCTCGGGCCGGGTCCTGGAGGTGGAGTCGCCGGTGCCCGATCCGCCGCTGGCGCTGCTGGAGTTGGTGGGCGGGGCGTACCACCGGGAGACGTTCGCCTTCGAGCCGGGCGATCTGCTGTTGCTGTACACCGACGGCGTGACGGAGGCCCGTGACGAGCAGGGCCGCTTCTATCCTCTGGCGCAGCGGCTGGCCGGGATGCCGGAGGTGGGCTCCCCGCGTGTGCTGGTGGACCGGATCGTGGCGGATCTGCTGTCCTACGCGGGCGGGGAGTTGTCGGACGACGCGGCGCTGCTGGCCGTGCGCCGGGAAGCGCACTGACGGCCGGCGGCGCGTCCCGGCGCCCGGGTCAGGCCAGCAGCAGGGCGCGGTCCCAGCGGGTGGCCGGGGCGGCGTCGGTGGCGAAGGTGTGCAGGGCGAGCGCGACACCGGCGGCGCCGGTGAGGAATCCGGCCGGGTCGCCGGTGAGCCCGCCGACGGGCCGCGGGGGCACGAGTCCGAAGGGTTCGTCGATGTCGGCGAGGTCGAGGACGCGTTCGGCGAGCCACGGCAGGTACGCGCGCAGGGCGGGGTCCCCGGTGTCGTCGGCCATGCGCCAGGTGGCCTGGAGCACCCCGGCCCAGCCGTGGCACAGTCCGGCGTCCGTCAGCCGCAGGGTCTCGGGCCCGTCGTAGTCGCGGCGGGCGCGGGCGAGCGCGCCGTGCCAGGCGGCGACGGCGCTCTCGCGCCACGCGCGGACGTCGAGGGCGCGCCCGGCCAGGTACAGGGCGCGGGCGATGCCGGCCGTGCCGTAGCACCACGAGGGCCTGCCGGGGGCGCGTTCGCCGGGGACGACGGTGCCGCAGGGGTCCAGGACCATGGTGCGCGGCCACCAGGTGCCGTCCGGGCCGCCGCGCTGGATGCCGGTGAGCCACTCGGCGAGGGCGCCGATGGCCTCGCGCTGTCCGGGGACGGCGGCGCCGTCCTGCCAGGCGAGGGCGAGCAGGGCGAGGGGGCCGGGGGCGCCGTGCGCGAGTCCGACGTTGGCGTGGCCGGTCTCGACGGTGGCCGGGGCGTGGCCGGCGGTGTACTGGGCGGTCCACCAGCCGGGCAGGGTACGGCCGTTGTGCTCGACGGGGGCGGTGAGCCGGGTGAGGGCGGTCAGGACGTCGGCGAGGGCCTCGTCGCTGCCGTCGATGCCGTGCTGCCGGCCGTCGAGGAGGTGCGCGCCGAGTCCGGCGAGCCCGGAGACGACGTCGTAGGTGCCGATGGTGGCGCACTCGCCGGCCGCGGGCTCGCGGCATCGTTCTCCCCCGGCGAGGGCGCGGGCCACGGTCCGTACGTGTCCGGCGAGGCGGTGGGCCGCGGGGACGGGCCGTCCGGTGGCGAGTTCGGCGCGGCTGAGCGCGAAGGACAGGGCGGGCACGCCGCGGTAGAGGCCGGGCAGGCCCCGGGCCGTGTGGTGCGCGGCGCGGGTGACGGCGCCGCTGAGCCAGTGGTGGGCGGTGCGCAGCGCGCGTTCGTCGTCGCGGCCGCGTTCCAGGTGCAGCAGCGCGATGCCGGGCATGCCGTCGCTGAGGCTGAGTTCCTGCCCGGGGTAGCGGCGGGAGGCGTCGGTGTCGGGCAGCCATTCCCGGACCTGGCGGGGGTCGGTGAGGCGCTGGGCGAGGTCGGTGGCGAGTACGGCCGCTCTCCGCCGAATGATCATGCGTGGGCACGCTCCCGGTCGCGGTGGGCCCGCACGGCGGTGCGTGCGAGCGCGAGTGCTTCTTCCTCGGCCCGCCGGTCGCTGCCGGCGAGCCTGTTGTGGTGCAGGTGCAGCAGGGCCGCGAGGGCGGTCGTGCCGCTGGTCCAGGCGGCGGCGCCGGGCAGGCGCAGCCGGTCGCGGTATGCGGTGACGGCGGGGGCGCGCCGTTGCCAGGCGGCCAGCAGTTCGGCGCCGCCGGGCAGTTCGCCCAGGGCGTGCCAGTGGCCGCCGGGGTCGAGGAGGCGGCGGGCGGCGTCGCGCAGTCCGGCGGGTGGCCGGTGGCGTTCGGGCCGGCCGGTGAGCAGGAGTTCGTCGGTGGTCCGCGGGCCGGCTCCGAAGCGGTGGAGCAGGTCGAGGTGGTCGGCGGCGGTCAGGAGCCTTCGGTCCAGGGCGAGGGTGCCGGTGCGCAGCAGGGTGAGCTGGGTGAGGCAGGAGTGGCTGTCGGCCTCGAAGAGGGCTTCGGCGGCGGCCATGGCCTCGGGTCCGCCGTAGCGTTCCCACTCGGGGGTGTAGCCGTCGACGAGCAGCCGGCCGCACAGTCCCCGTTCGGCCAGGCGGTCGGCCCACCGGCCCAGTCGGGGAAGGAGTCGGCCGCCGAAGGTGTGCGGGCCGCTGTGGAAGCGCAGGCGCAGGTGGGGGTCGGGGTCGGTGTAGCGGAGGTAGAACCAGCGGTCGACGCCGGGCGGCAGGTGCTCCAGGAGGGCGGGCAACTCGCGGGTGAGCACGGTGTCCTGGTGTTCGGGGGCGCAGTACAGCTTGGCGTGCAGCCAGGGTGAGCCGGGTCCGTAGGTCGGGCGCGGGCGGTGGACGCGGGGGACGGCGGGTGGCGGCGCGGTGCCGGGGGTGGTGCGGACGAGGGGGAAGGCGATCTCGGCGGGGCGGCCGCCGGACCAGCCGCGGCCGTGCGGTCCGTCGGCGAGTTGCTCTTCGAGGACGGCGGTGGGGCGGCGGCGCCACTCGTGCCGCAGCAGTTCGCGCTGCGCGGGGTCGGTCAGGTCGAGGGGGATGCGGTGGTCGCCGTCGGCGCAGACGACGTGGTCGGGGACGCGGCAGCGCTCGCGCCATTCGTCGAACAGGCGTCGCCAGTCGGCTGCTTCGGTGCGGGCGGTGTGCAGGGCGGGTTCGGCGGGCCGCCAGCGGGCGGGGGCGAGGACGGTCCGGCCGGAGCGGACGCGGGGCAGGTGGGGCAGGGCGGCGGCCGTGCCCCAGTCCCAGCCGGGCGGGGCGGCTTCCCCGCCGGCCGGGAGCTCGGCGAGGAAGCGGGCGAGGGCGGGGATGTTGCCGTGGGGCAGGAGCATGCTGGGCAGGACGGGCACGATCTCCCGGTCGAGGCGGTGCGACACCAGGGCGAGGCGGCCGGGTTCGGCGACGACGGAGAGGTCGGCGAGGTCCAGGGTGTGGGGCGCGGTGCGGTCGGTCCAGGCGGCCACGGTGATGGTGTGCTCCAGCCACCGGGGGACGGCGGAGACGTTGGCGGCGCGTCCGGTGCGGGTGCGGAAGGCGAGTTGGGCGGGGACGGCCCGGGGGTTGCGGGTGGGGGTGGCGCGTACGGCGCGGGCGAAGTCCTCGGCGGCCGGGCCCAGTAGGTGTCCGAAGCGGCCCGCGACGGCTCCGGCGACGGTGGAGACGCCGCGCACGACGAGGGTGAACTCGCCTGCCGCCATGGCCTCGACGGACGCGGCCAGTACTTCGGTCAGCAGGTCGAAGGAGGGCGGTGCTCCCGGGTCCGGTCCGTCGGTTTCCTCGGCGGTCTCCCGCAGGGCCGTCATCAGCCGGGTGTCGAGGGCGAGTTCGCGCCCTCCGGCCAGGGTGGTCTCCTGGGCGCGGGCGAGCAGCAGCCGGTCGCGGGCGGTGGGGCCGCCCGCCCGGGGCGGTGCGGGGGCGGTGGGTCCGTAGCCGGCGGGCAGGCCCAGTCCCCGTTCGGGGTCGAGGAGTTCGCGCAGGGGTACGGCTCGGCCGGTGCCGTACCGCTCCAGGAAGCGGGTGTGGTAGGCGCGCAGGTGGTGCGGCCCGGGGCGGCCGGCGGACAGGGTGGCGAGGAGTCCGGCCGCGCGCTCGGCCTCGTCGCGCAGGGCCTGCGGCAGGGTGACCCGGGCGTCGAGGGCGAGGTCCACGCGTACGGGGGCCTCGGCGGGGTTCAGCGCGCGCATCCGGGTGCGCAGGGCGTCCAGCCGGGCCGGGCCCGCGCCCGGCGGGAGCTGCGCGTAGGCGGCCAACGCGCCGTGGATGTCGCCCAGTTCGCGCACGGTGCGGGCGGTGGCGGGCGGCAGGGCGGCCTGGTGCGGGGTCAGCAGGCCGAGGATGTGCGCGAGGGGGTCGGCGGCGTGCTGCGGGGGGCGCAGTTCGGTGAGGAGCAGGCCCCGGCGCACGAGTTCGGTGAGCATCGCCTCGACGGTCCGTGCGGATGCCGCGGGGTGCAGTTCGCGCAGCCGGTCGCGCAGGGCGTTCCAGGCGACGGGGCGGGCGCAGAGCGCGACCGCCTGCCGGACGGCCTCGGTGTGCCGCACGGTCACTTCGCGCAGGGGCTGTCCGGACGCGTCGCTCACGGTGTCGGGGACGAACGGCAGGACGAGCCGGTCGCCGCGGACGGTGCACAGGTCGTTGGCGGTGACGCGCAGCAGCGCGAGGACGGCGGGGTCGCTCTCCAGGGCGTCGACGACGCCGTGGAGCCAGCCCAGGTCCGGGCCGGCGTGCTTGGTGTGCGCGCTGCCCCAGCGGGCGGCCGGGGCGGCGGCGAAGCCGGCGGCCGCGACGCCCGCGACGAGGCCGAAGGGGGTGGCCCGGCCGTTCATGCGCAGCCGGTAGCCGGCCAGCGCGCGGGCGGCCCGGCGGATCTCCTTGGGCGACAGGGGTGTTCCGGCGGCCGCCTTGTCGAGCACTGCGGCCAGGGAGGGGCTGGCCAGGGCGACCGCTTCGCGCAGGAGGGGGTCGCCGGCGGCCTCGGCGAGGGCGCGGGGCCCCTCGGCGGGGCCGGTGAGAGGGCGGGCGGGGCGGACGGCCGCCCGCAGCAGCACGGTCGCCGAGCAGCCGAACGCGGGTGGGTGCGGTGAACCGGGCCGTGTCCGTGAGCTGTTGGCGCCGTGCCGTCCCCCGTCGGCCGCCGCCTGCTCTCTCCCGCTCATCAACACCCTCTCGCCGCCCGCCTTTTCGCCGTATGTCTGATACGTCCGGGGCGCGGGGAGGGCCGCACGTCCCCACCCGTGCCCCGGACAGGGCTCAGCAGATGCAGCCGGTCTCCGGGTTGCAGGCCCGGCCGATGGTCACGGGGACGGTGACGGCGCGGTCCGCCGCGGTCTCCTCCAGGGGCGGTACGGTGATCTCCTCGACGTCCAGGTCGAACAGGTCCTCCATGGGAACTCCTCCACATGTTGTCCCGCCCCCGCGCAAGGGGGGCGCGCCGATGGGTTGGTGTGCCGGCCACGGCCAGGCGCGACCGGCACTCCGCACTGTAGGAAAAAGCGGTCAACGGCCGATCAACGAAGGATCAACCGGCCGTGACACGCGGCTCTCGGCCGCAGGGCGCGGCCCCGGCGGGCCCGCGGCGCCCCCGCGTATTGGCCACGTGCACGCGGGTGCCTAGCGTTCGGGGCATGCAGACGATCTCTTTGGGCGGAGTGGAGCTGACCCGCGTCGTGGAATGGCACGCGCCGATCGCCCCCACCTCCGCCGTCTTTCCCACCAGCACCCGGCAGATGTGGCAGGAGAACGCCTCCTGGCTGGTGCCGGACTTCTGGGACCCGCGCACCGACGAGCTGGTGGTCAACGCGCAGACGTGGGTACTGCGCAGCGAGGGGCGGACCGTCCTGGTCGACACCGGGCTCGGCAACGACAAGGAGCGGCCGGCCATGCCGGTCTGGTCGCACCTGCGGACCGGCTTCCTCGACCGGCTGGCCGCCGCGGGGGTGCGGCCCGAGGACGTGGACGTCGTCGTCAACACCCATCTGCACGCCGACCACGTGGGCTGGAACACCCGTCTGGTGGACGGGGAGTGGGTGCCGACGTTCCCCAACGCGGTGTATCTCATCGCGAAGGCCGACTTCGACTACTGGAACCCGGCCAACGGGCACGTCCAGAAGGGAAGGATGGGAGAGCTGACCGTGGCACAGGCCGTGGGCGGCATGTTCGCGGACAGTGTCGCCCCCGTGCACCGGGCGGGCCAGGCCGTGCTGTGGGAGGACTCCTACCGCATCGACGGCAGTCTGTCCCTGGAGCCCGCTCCCGGGCACACTCCCGGCTCGGCCGTGCTCCGGCTGGTCTCGGGCACCGACCGCGCCCTGTTCATCGGCGATCTGGTGCACAGTCCGCTGCAGATCGCGGAACCGGACTGCGACACCTGTCTGAGCGAGGACCAGGAGCAGGCGATCCGCTCGCGGCGGCGGATCCTGGCGGAGGCCGCGGACACCGGGGCGCTGGTCTTCCCCGGCCATCTGCCGGGCCACGGAGGCGCCGAAGTGCGGCGCGAGGGCGGCAGGTTCGCGCTCGCCCGCTGGGCTCCCTTCGCGCGTACGCAGGACGGCCCGGTGCCGGTGTAGGGCCGCGCGGCCCGTGCACAGGGGGGACAGCGGTGGCGCCGTCCCCCCTTGCGCGCGGCTACTTGGCGTTCTGGAGGGTGAAGGGCAGTTGCTGGGAGAAGAAGGACTGCTCGCCGTTGCTCACCGAGACCCCTGCCTCCGCGCTCCTGACGTCGCGGGGCGCGGAGGCGGCGACGGCGAGGCGCAGCCGGTAGGCGGCCGCGGCCCCGGGGGCGAGGGGTCCGGGGGCGGCGGGGCGCAGCGTGGCGCTCAGGCCGGGGTCGCAGCCCCCGGCCGCCAGCGGCAGGCGCTGCCAGCCCTTGCCGGGCACGTACTGCTGGAGGATCAGGTCCTTGGGGGCCAGGGAGTGGCCCTTGCCCTCGCCGTAGGCGAAGTACGCGGCGCGCAGGGCCGGATAGGCCCGGTCGGTGGTGTTCCTCACGGTGAGGGCGAACTCGCCGGCGGGGCCGCCGCGCCTGAGCGCGGCGTGCGGCTTCCAGCCGGTGACGGCGGCCTCGGGCCGGGTCGCGGTGGAGGTACGGGCCGGGGCCCGGTAGGTGTGGCCCTTGCCGTCGTCGACGGAGGCGGTGACGGTGACCTTCCCGGGCCGGTCGAGGTCCTGCATCCGCAGCGCCACGGTGTAGGGGCGGGCGCCGCTCGCGTCGGCGGTGAGGGGGAAGGTGAAGGCGCCGTGCTCGGGGCGGCTGCCCCGGCCCGGGGAGGTGCTCAGGTCGACCCACTTGCGGGTGGTGGTGTCGTAGCGCTGGACGGCCAGCGAGTCGGTGCCGAAGCCGCTGCTGGTCACGTCCAGACGGACGGTTCCCTTGGCGGCGGGGGTGCGCAGGGTGAGGCCGGAGGGCGACCACATGCCGATGGGCAGCTGCGCGGGGAGGCTGTAGGAGATGGTCTCGGCGGCGTCGCCCACGGGGGCGGACGCCGGGGGTGCGGGGTCGCCGGCCGTCCGCGCCGCCGCGTTGTCGGCGCCGCAGGAGGGGTCCGAGCGGGTGCCCGGTGCGCCGGTGGCCGCCGTCGCGGGGCCGGCGGTGGGTGCCAGCGCCGTCGAGAGCACCACCGCGGTCGCGATGACGGTGTTCCTCATGCCCGGCAACCTCCGCTGGGTGACTCTGGGTGTCATGCCGCCCCCTGTCCTCGGGTTGTGCGTACGCGCGGACGTTCCGACGTCGAAGATTCGCCGTCCGCGCCGGAGGTTCCTCCGGCGCGTGTGGATCCGGTGAAATCCCGTGGTCCTGCGGTGGGTTGACCGTGCGGCAGGCCGCCGCCCGGCCGGGTCCGAAGGAGGCCGTCCTGCGGGACGGCACGGTCGGTCCATGGGGCGCTCCGTCCTCCTCGGGCCGACGGTGCGTCAGTCGGCCGTACAGGGCGAGCATGCCCGGCCGGGCGGTGGCCGCATCAAGCCGACCCGCTGATCAGTCCCCGCGCTCCGTCAGTTGGCGCAGGGCGGCGACGAGTTGGTCCACCTCCTCGGACGTGTTGTAGAGGGCGAGGGAGGCCCGGGCGGCGCTGTCGAGGCCGTAGTGCCGCAGCGAGGGCTGGGCGCAGTGGTGTCCGGCGCGTACGGCGATGCCCTGGCGGTCGAGCCATCCGGCGACCTCGGCCGGGTCGTGGCCGGCGAGGGTGAAGGTCAGTACGGCGATCTTCTCCGGGGCGCTGCCGAGGATCTCCAGGCCGGGGACGGTCGCGAGCTGCTGCTGGGCGTAGTGCAGCAGCGCGCTCTCGTGGGCGGCGACGGCCTGCCGGTCGAAGGAGGTCAGCCAGTCGATGGCCGCCTTGAGCCCCACGACGCCGGAGATGTCGCCGGTGCCGGCCTCGAAGCAGTGCGGTACGGGCGCGAAGGTGACGCGGTCGAAGCCGACCGAGTCGATCATGTTGCCGCCGCCCTGCCACGGCGGCATGGCGGCGAGCGCCTCGGGTGTGCCGTACAGGGCGCCGATGCCCGTCGGCCCGTAGAGCTTGTGCCCGGAGAAGGTGTAGAAGTCGCAGCCCAACTCCTGGACGTCGACGGGGAAGTGGGCGACCGCCTGGGCCCCGTCGATGAGCACCTTGGCCCCGTAGCGGTGCGCGAGCGCGGTCATCTCCGCCACCGGTGGCACGGTGCCCAGCACGTTCGAGGCGTGGCTGAGGGCGACGAGCCGGGTCCGGCAGGAGAGCAGGTCCGCGAAGGCGCGCTGGTCGATACCGCCGTCGTCGCGCAGCGGGATCGGCACGAGCCGGGCCCTGCGCTCCTTGGCGAGCATCTGCCAGGGCACGATGTTGGAGTGGTGCTCCAGGGTGGAGACCAGGATCTCGTCGCCCGGCCCGAGGTCGGCGCGCCCCCAGGTCTGGGCGACGAGGTTGATGGCCTCGGTGGTGCCCCGGGTGAAGACGACGGTCCCGGGGGACTCGGCGCCGAGGAACGCGGCGACGGCGGCGCGTCCCGCCTCGTACATGTCGGTGGCCTCGCGGGCCAGGGTGTGGGCGCCGCGGTGGATGTTGGAGTTGGCGGTGGCGTAGAAGGCGGCGAGTGTCTCGATGACCTGGCGCGGCTTCTGGGTGGTGGCGCCGTTGTCGAGCCAGACCAGCGGGCGTCCGTTGACGGGGCGGTGCAGGATCGGCACGTCCTGCCGGGCCGCCTCCGGGGCGAAGCCGGGGCCGCGCGCCGCGCCCGGGGCGGGCGCGGCGGCCGGCGCGGGCGGGAGGGCCGTGCCCCGCAGCAGCGCCTCCGCCGGGGGCAGCACCGGCTGCGCCGGGGCCGCGCTCTGGGGGGTGCCCGCGCCCTGGGGCGGTGCGGTGCCCGCCACGGCCTCCACGCCGCCGGGCCACCGGAAGGGCTCAGGAGTAGTCATGGTAGCGGGAGACCTCGACGTTCTGGAGCACGGCGATGGCGTCCTCGACGAGCACCGCGGCGTTGAAGTACGCCGTCATCAGGTACGAGGTGATGCCCTTTTGGTCCATGCCCATGTTCCGCATGGACAGGCCCGGTTCGATCTCGTCGGGCACCTTCGCGGGGCGCAGGCCGACCACGCCCTGCTCGGCCTCGCCGACGCGCATCAGCAGGATCTCGGTGGTGCCGCCGCCGGGGCCGGTCAGGCGCACCTTGTCGGAGGGCAGCAGCGGGACGCCGCGCCAGGTCAGCAGCGGGCTGCCGTAGCCGGTGTCGATGACCGGGGGCACGCCCCGGCGGGTACATTCCCGGCCGAACGCGGCGATGGCCCTGGGGTGGGCGAGGAAGAAGGCCGGCTGCTTCCACACCTTGGTCAGCAGTTCGTCGAGGTCGTCGGGGGTGGGCGCGCCGGTGCGGGTCTGCACCCGCTGGCCGGGGGCGACGTTGTGGAACAGGCCGTACTCGGGGTGGTTGAGCATGGCCCGCTCCTGGCGTTCGCGCAGCGCCTGGACGGTGAGGTTGGCCTGGGCCCGGGTCTGGTCGATGGGCTCGTTGTACAGATCGGCGACACGGGAGTGCACGCGCAGCACGGTCTGGGCGAGCGTCATGTGGTACTCGCGGGGCGTGTCCTCGTAGTCGACGAAGGTGCCCGGGAGGTCGGGTTCGCCGGTGTGGCCGGCGGACAGGTCGACGGGCACCTCGCTGCCGGGGGCGGCGGGCCCGCCGGTGGTGTACGCGGCCAGCGCGGCGCGCAGGGCCTCGTCGCGGTCGGCGAGGCGGGCCAGCGCCGCGCGTTCGGCGCACAGGGCGATGCCGGGCGTCAGGGCCTGGACCCGGTAGGGCAGTGCCTGGCCGCAGGACCAGGCGCCCAGGTCGAAGAACTGGCCGTCGCCGATGACCTCCAGCAGGGCGTCCTCGCCGAAGCGGCCCGTGGCGCGCTTCTCGGCGCGGCCCTGGACGAGCACCCACAGCTTCCCGGCGGGGGCGCCCTCGGCGACGAGCTCCTGCCCGGACGCGAAGGTCACCTCCTCGAAGGCGGCGGCCAGTTCGCGCAGCAGGTCCTCGCCTGCGTCGCGCAGGAACGGTATCTCCCGGAGGTCCTCGGGGACGACGTGGTGGGTGCCGGCGTCCTCGTAGGAGCTGATCCGGTCGTCGCCGAGGACGAAGCTGCGGCGGCGGTTGACGCGGTAGACACCGGAGTCCACGTCCACCCAGGGCAGGGCGCGCAGCAGGTAGCGGGGGGTAATGCCGCGCATCTGCGGGGTGGTCTTGGTGGTCGTCGCGAGCTGCCGTGCGGCGTCCGGGGCGAGACTGAGCCTGTCGTTCACGGATACCTCCTCGAAGGCGGCGCGCGGCACGGCCGACTGCCGGCGCGCGCGGAAACGAGGTTGATCGTGATGTCGCCGGGGACGCTTCACAAGGCGCCATAATTCTGCAACAGGCTTGAAGTAAACGGCTGATGGACCCCACAGTTTCGTACAGACCCGGACCATCTCCGGCATGCCGGAGTCCGACCAGCGGCGATGGCCGGGTACGGCCGTCCGCGTCCGGGCCCGGCCGGCCTCCGTGCCACGGCTCTCCTCCACCGCAATCGACCAGATCCGATCGTCTGCGGTCGCCGGGCAGGGCGGTCAGTCGGCCGCATATGCCTTGAAGATGCGCCTGGGTTTCCTGTGGGGCGGGGTGCCTCAGCGGTGCGCGGGACCGTAGGCCGGGGGCGGCGGTGCCGTCGGCGGCGTGGGCGTGACGGGCGTCGCGGGCGGGGCACTCGGGGACGAGGCGGGCGGTGTGCTGTAACCGCCGCCGGTGGAGGGCGAGGTGTTCGGGGGCGGAGTGCCCGGCGCGGAGCTCTGCGAACTGCCCGTGCCCGGGCGGGAGACCGCCCGGTCGGTGTCACCGGTGCCGCCGGCCGGGCGCTCGAACCACCGCCCGCTGGTGGGGTCGTAGAGCGTGAGGGCCGTCAGGGGCGCGTCCGCCGGGGTGACGGCCACCGTGTTCTCCCAGCGGTAGGAGTCCCAGCCGCCTCCCCTGGCCTTGGGGGTGCCGTTCGCCGGGGAGGGCGGGCCGAGCGGGTCGCCGCACGCGCACCGCACCCGGGGCATGCCCCGGTCGTCGACCAGCACGGCCGTGCCCTTCTGCAGCACGGCCTGGAAGCCCGTGGCCGCGCCGTCCTTGAAGCCGTGGTCGGTCACCCGGGTGTCCAGGCGCAGCTGTACGGACGTCAGCGCCCGTACGTACCCGGGGATCTGTGCCGGTTCGATGCCCAGCGCGCCCGCGAAGGCGTTCGCCTTGGACCCGTCGGCGGTCAGATAGCCGATCTGGCGCTCGACGTCGCAGGACGGCGCGGAGTAGCTGCCCCCGTACAGGCCGGGCGTGGAGCCGGGGACCGTGCGGCCGGCGCCGGGGCTCGGCGGGGTGCCGGGGGCCGCCTGCGCGGCGGAGGCGCTGTAGCCCTGGGCGGTGGACCGGGTGAAGGGGTCCTGGCCGTCGGCCGTGGCGGGCTGCAGATAGACCTCGCCCGCGCCGGCGCCGCTCTGGCGGAGGAAGAAGATCGTCAGCGCGGCGGCCGCGACGAGGGCGCCGAGCAGCAGCGCGACGCGGGGCGCGGAGCTCCACCAGCGCCCCTGCCCGCCGCCGGGCGGCTCGCCCGGCGGCGGTCCGGAGGGCTCCCCGGTACCACCCGGGCGGCCGGGGCCGCCCGGGGCGGCGGGTGCGCCCGGCGGGGTGGACGGCCAGTCGGGCCGGGTGGGTTCGGGTGCTCCGGACGACGGGCCGCCGCCGTGCCCGGCGAGCGGCCCGGAGGGTGGGCCGGTGGGGCCTTGTTCTGACGGCGGTTCGGATGTCACGGCACTGCTCCTGCGGAGGAAGTCACGCCCCACCGTTGCGGGGTCTGTCCCGTTCGCCCGCCCCTTGCCCCCATTGTCGGGCGGTGGGCGAAGCCCGCAAGCCCGGGCCTGCCGCCCGACTGCGGGTTCGGAGGGGGACGCGGAGGGGACACCGAGGGGGACACGCCGTCCCCGGACCTACACCGCCCGTCCGGACTTTCATGAAGAAATAGCTGGTGTGTTGACTATTACCGAAAAGTCCGGAGACAGCGTGACCGAGCCACCCAGGGCCGCGCCCGCCGCGCACCGGGCCGCGCTGTTGTCCGTGCGCCTTTGGTGGGACGCGCTCGCCGCGGTGCTCGCCGGGCTGGCCGCGATGGCCGTGTGCGCCGCGCTCGGTCTGTGGGCCGCCGGGGCGGGCGAGCTGCCCGGCGGGTCGTTCGTCCCTGTCGTCGCGGCCGCGATGGTCGCGGCCGTCGGCGGGACCCTGGAGGTCACCGGCGGGGCGGGCGTCCTGGGCCGTACGGGCGGCGAAGTGGGCGTGGTCCCGCTGTCGGTGACGCTGTCCGGGGCGCTGGCGACCGCCGTGGTCTTCCTGCTCCCGCTGCGCCACCGCGCGGTGGCCGGCGGCGCGGAACTGGCCGGCCGCGTCGTGCGGACGGCCCTGCTGTGGCTGCTCGCCCTGCTGCTGGTCTCCTCCGCCGCCCGCCACTCCTTCCGCCTCGACCTGGGCGACCAGGTCCTCAACGGGATCGGCGAGGCGCTGGGCAGCACTCCCACGGTGGGCTTCCGCGCGGCGACCGCGTCGACGCTCGGGGTCGGCCTGCTGTGGCTGCTGGTGCTGCTGGCCGTCGCCACCGCCTGCTCCCGCAGGACCGCGCTGCCCTCGCGGCTGCTGCGCTTCCAGGACGTGGTGCGGCCCGTCGCCTTCGCGTCGGTCGTGCTGCTGCTGGGGTACGTGGCGCTGGGGCTGGTCGTGGGCCTGGTCGTCGCCGTCGGCCACGAGGAGCCCGGGCGCACGGCGGCCGTGCTGCTGCTGGGGCTGCCCAACCTCGCGTGGATCGCCTTGGGCGTGGGCCTGGGCGGGGCCTGGGAGGGGCAGGCGCCGCGCTCGATCGGGCTGCCGATGCCCGAGGCGCTGGCGGCGGTCCTGCGGGAGAACGACGGCTCCGCCCCGGCGGTCACCGTCTCCTCGCTGGCCCAGCACGACGGGCGGGCCTGGCTGCTGGTGGTGCTCGCCGCGCTCGCCCTGCTCGCGGCCGGCTTCCTCGCGGCCGTGCGCTCCCCCGCCGGGACCCGCCCGTGGCAGCACGCGCTGCGTCTCGCGGTGGCCCTCGCGCTGACCCTGCTCGTCATCGGGCTGCTCACCCGTATCGAGGCCCGCTTCGGCCTGTCGCTGCTGGGCATCGGCGATCTGGGCGGCTTCGGCGGCGAGGTGCGGCTGAGCGCGCGGCTGCTGCCGCTGGTGGGCGTCGGCCTGGTGTGGGGGCTGGTCGCGGGGTTCGCCGGCTCGCTGCTCGCCGTGCGGGTGCGGCGGCGCGGGGACGTGGCACAGCTGCCGGAGCCCAAGGTGCCCGGCTGAGGCGGTCAGCGGCGGCGCGACGGCGGGAGGACGGGGGCGGCCCAGTCGGGCGGCGGGGGCGGGGCCGTGGGGCGGCCGCTCCGCCGGGCCGGCGGAGCGGCGGGCGCCGGCCCCGGGGGCTGTGCCCCGCCGGCGCGGCGCAGCGCGGCGACGAACTGCGTGCAGCGCTCGTAGCGGTCCTCGGGCGCCTTGGCGAGTGCCTTCGCGAGCACCTCGTCGGCGGCCGCGGGCAGTCCGGGGACGCGTTCGCCGAGCCGGGGCGGCGGCTCGTACTGGTGCGCCCACAGCAGGGCCATGTCGTCGTCGCGGCGGAACGGCGGGGTGCCGGTGAGCATTTCGAAGACCACGCACCCCAGGCTGTAGACGTCGCAGCGGCCGTCGACGGGCTTGCCGGAGATCTGTTCGGGGGCGACGTAGTCGAGGGTGCCGACGAACTGGCCGACGCTGGTGAACCCGGTCAGCGACAGCGACTTCTTCGTCAGCCCGAAGTCGGTGAGGTAGACGTGCTCGGGCCGGTCGGCGTCGGTGCCCTCGGCGATCAGGACGTTGCCGGGCTTGACGTCGCGGTGCACCAGGTCGTGCGCGTGGGCGGCGTCCAGGGCGGAGGCGGTCTGGGCGGCGATGCGGCAGGCCACCTCGAACGGCAGGCGGCCCTCGCGGTCGAGCAGGGCGCGCAGGTCCTGGCCGGGCACGTAGCGCATGGCGATGTAGAGCAGGCCGTCGGCCTCGCCGGCCTCGAAGACCGGGACGATGTGCGGGTGGTCGAGGGCGGCGGCCGTCCGTGACTCGTGGTCGAAGCGGCGGCGGAAGGTGTCGTTGCGGGCGAGTTCGGGCGCGAGCAGCTTGAGGGCGACGACCCGGCCCAGGCGCAGGTCACGCGCACGGTAGACGACGGCCATGCCGCCGCGGCCGATCTCGCTCTCCACGCGGTAGCCGGCGATGCGCCGCCCGAGCAGTTCGCCGGGGCGGGCGGCGGGCCGTTCGCCGGAGGACGTCATGGCGCGCCGCCGGGCGGTGACGTCGCGGCCAGGACGGTCAGGGCGGTGCCGTCGCAGTAGCACCAGCGGTCGGCGTCGGCATCGTAGAGCCACAGCGCGTCGCCGTCGACGACGGCGCCGATCCGCAGGCCCCGGGTGCGGCCGCGGAAGGTCTCACCGTCGAGGCGGCCGGAGGCCAGGTCCTCCACGGCGCGCCGGTAGTGCCCCAGGGTGCGTTCGACGCGGGCGAGCAACTCGCGCGCGTCGGCGGTCCGTTCGGCCTCCTGGCCGGCGGCGGGCGGGGCCTGCGGCAGGGGGACGAGCAGCCGGGCGTCGACCCACGTGGTCCAGCCGTTGGCGCACTCGACCTCGCCCCAGTCGCCGCTCCTGCGGCGCAGGGTGACGGGCAGCAGCGCGTCCAGCGGCTCGGCGGGCACCAGGCCGTCCGGGGCGGTCCAGCTCGGCAGGCCGTGCGGGGGCACGACGTGGGTCGGGGCGAAGGGGGGCGGCCCGGTGGGGTACGGGGGGTGCGCTGCGGTGGCCATGCGGACTCCCGGTGCGGCTAGTTCCGCATGACGGCGGGCTCGTGACGGCGCAGCAGGCGCACGACGGCGAGGCCGAGCACGGCGGACAGCGCCACCAGCATGCCCAGGTCGAGCAGCCAGGTGCCGGTGGCGTGGCGGAAGAGCGGGTCGGCGGTCAGGCCGCCGGGCACGGTGCGGGCGAGGTCGACGGTGCCGGCCATGGCGCCCAGGGCCCAGCGCGCGGGCACCAGCCAGGCCAGCTGCTCCAGTCCGGGCACGCCGTGGAGCTTGAGCAGGGCGCCGCAGAAGACGACCTGGACGATGGCGAGGAGCACCAGCAGCGGCATGGTGACCTCCTCCTTGCGCACGAGGGCCGAGACGAGCAGGCCCAGCATCATGGCGGTGAAGGCGAGCAGGGCCACGGCCAGGGTGAGCTCCGCCAGGGGCGCGAAGAGCACGCCGCGGCCGCCGGGGGCGCCGGTGCGCACGCCGAGGAGGCCGACGAGGGTCAGCACGACGGCCTGCACGACGGTGATCGTGCCGAGGACGACCACCTTGGAGGTGACGTAGGCGGATCTGGACAGGCCGACCGCGCGCTCGCGCCGGTAGATGGCGCGTTCCTTGACCAGTTCGCGCACGGCGTTGGCGGCGCCGGTCAGGACCGCGCCGACGCACAGGATCAGCAGGGCGTTGACGGCGGTCTCGGCGGTCAGCCGGCTGCCGGCCAGGGCCCGGGTCATCGCGCCCATGACGAAGGGGAGGGCGACCATGATGACGAGGAAGGTGCGGTCGGCGGTCAGGGCGGCCGTGTATCTGCGGACCAGGGTGCTCAGTTGGGCGCCCCAGCCGGTGGCCCTCGGCGGCGCGGGGGCGGGGGGCGGGGGCCGGGCCCGGTGGGGGTGGGGCTGGACGGTGGCGGCGGCGATGTAACGCTCGTACTGCGGGGAGGCGCGGTAGCGGGCGGCCCAGTCGCGCTCCCGGTCGTTCTCGAACGCCTCGAAGGCCTCGGGCCATTGGGCGAAGCCGAAGAACCGCAGGGTCTCCCCGGGCGGCCCGTAGTAGGCGGTGCGGCCGCCGGGGGCGAGGACCAGCAGCCGGTCGCACAGGTCGAGGCTGAGCACGCTGTGGGTGACGACGACCACGGTGCGGCCGCCGTCGGCGAGGCCGCGCAGCATGGTCATCACCGAGCGGTCCATGCCGGGGTCGAGGCCGGAGGTGGGCTCGTCGAGGAAGAGCAGCGAGGGTTTGGTGAGGAGTTCCAGGGCGACGCTGACGCGTTTGCGCTGGCCGCCGGAGAGGCTGTGGATGGGCTGCTCGGCGCGCTGCCGCAGGGCGAGTTCGGCGATGACCTCCTCGACGCGGGCGAGGCGCTCCTGCCTGCCGGTGTCGCGGGGGAAGCGCAGTTCCGCGGCGTAGCACAGGGCGCGGCGCACGCTGAGCTGGGTGTGCAGGATGTCGTCCTGCGGGACGAGCCCGATGCGGGCCCGCAGTTCGGCGTAGTCGCGGTACAGGTCGCGGCCGTCGTACAGGACCGTGCCGCGGTCGGCGGGGCGCAGTCCGGTCAGGGCGCCGAGGAGGGTCGACTTGCCGGAGCCGCTCGGTCCGACGACGGCCAGCAGGCACTTGGCGCCGACGGGGAAGGAGATGTCGTCGAGGAGGGCCCGCCGCTCGCCCGGTCCGCCGCCGCGGACGGGCACGGTGACCGAGAGGTCCTGCACGTCGAGGGAGACCTCGCCGGTGTCCACGTACTCCTGGAGCCGGTCGCCGACGAGGACGAACGCGGAGTGCCCGATGCCGATGATGTCGCCGGGGACGACGGGGGCCCGCCGCACGGGATGGCCGTTGACGTAGGTGCCGTTGTGGCTGCCGAGGTCGACGATCTCGTGGCCGCCGTCGGGCAGGGCGCGCAGTTCGGCGTGGCGGCGGGAGACGACGAGGTCGTCGACGGTCAGGTCGTTGTCGGCGCCGCGGCCGATGCGCACCGTCCGGCCGGGCAGCGGGTGCACGGCGGAGGGCCGGCGGAAGGTGCCGGTGGCGGCGGGGCGGGAGACGGCGCTGGGCGCGCCGCCGCCGGGCGCGCCGGTGAGCGCGAGGGCCGGCCCGTCGTCGGGGTTGCCGAAGCGGATGACGGCGCCCGGCCCGACGTCGCACACGGTGACCCGGCGGCCGTCGAGGAAGGTGCCGTTGGTGCTGCCGGCGTCCTCCAGCGACCAGTGCCCGGCGACAGCCCGCAGTACGGCGTGCCGCCAGGAGACCCGGGGGTCGGGCAGCACGATGTCGCTCGATGGGTCGCGCCCGACCTGGTAGATCCGGCCCGGACTCATCGTCTGCGAGCCGCCGTCGGACTCGACGACGAGCTCGGGCGCGCAGGGCGCGACCGGCCGCTCTCCCATGGGTGTAGTTTACGGCGGGCCCCGGGCCTCCGCCTTCCGGCGGCGGGCGCACGGGAGCACGCGGGCGGCGGTCGGAGCGGAGGGAGGAACGGTGCGTTGACCACGGATGAGGAGTCCCGCCGCGGGCCGCTGCCGGTGTTCGTCTACGGGACGCTGCGGCCCGGCCAGGGCAACCACGGCCGGTACCTCGCGGGGCGGACGGCGGCCGAGGAACCGGCGGTGCTGCGGGGCGCGGTGCTCTACGAGGGGCCCGGCTTCCCGTACGCGGTGGAGGAGCCGGGCGGCGAGGTCCACGGCGAGCTGGTCACCCTCGACCCGGAGCGCTGGCGGACGCTGCTCGCGGCGCTGGACGCGCTGGAGGACTACGTGCCGGGACGCGCGCGCAACCACTACGTGCGCGTCGAGCGGCCGGTGGTGCGGGGCGACGGTGTCACGGTACGGGCCTGGGTGTACGTCGCCGCGCGGCCGCTGGCACGGCGGCTGGCGGCTCTCGGGGTCCGTGTGCCGGGCGGGAGTTGGCCGACGGGGCGCGAGGGGCGCTGACGCCCTCGCGGAACCGACGGCATCTCACATAGTGGACGGCCGACCTGGCCGAGCGGCCGCTCGGCCACTCCTTCGTCGACGTCAAGTCGCCGGTTGATCACGGTCGGTTGAGCCATTGTTAACAGTGCATCAACTGTTCGGACAAGGCGACCGATCCCTCTGGCCATGCCCATGCCAATGACGGCAGAGTTCCTCCGCAGAACCACAGGTTCTCGCGGTGCACGAGTGGCAGCACCGCGCGTCCGCGGCGGCCGGGCACGTCCCGAACCGCCCTCACGGCAAAGGGCGCTGAACAGTTGCGTAACTCCCCCACGATCCCCAGGCGCATCCTCACCGCGGCCGTCGCCGTGGTGGCCGCGGCCACCATGGCGGGCACCGCCGCGGCAACGCCGTCCCACTCCTCGGACAGCGCCGTACGGCCTGCGGGCGCCGCGCCGGCGGCCGCTCCGCTCTCCGCCGCCGTCAAGGCCGAGACCGTCAAGGCGGCCCGGGCCGCCGCCCTCGCGCACGCCCCGGCGACCGGCGTCGGCCGCGGCGAGACGCTCGCGGTCAAGGACGTGCTCGTCGACCCGGAGGGCAAGCGGCACGTGCGTTTCGCGCGCTCCTACCGGGGCGTCCCCGTCGTCGGCGGGGACCTGGTGGTCCACCTCGACGCGAAGCGCGCCTACCTGGGAGTGACCCGGGCCGCGCGGCACCAGGTCGCCGTCCCCAGCACGACCCCCTCGCTGTCCGCCTCCCAGGCCGCGGCGAAGGCCGCCGCGCACACCGGCGGCACCGCGGGCGGCGCCGAACTCGTCGTGGACGCCCGCGACTCCACGCCCGTCCTCGCCTACCGCGTGACCGTGGAGAAGAAGGACGCGGACGGGACCGGCCCGCTGCACAGCGTGGTCGTCGACGCCGCCTCCGGCAAGGTCGTCAGCAGCACCCCGCTCACCGACGGCTTCATATCCCCCGGCCTCCGCAAAAAGCTCAAGGACCTGGGTCAGCAGGCGGCCCCCGACACCCCGGCGCGGTCCGGCCGGCCCGCCGCCGGCGAGCGGCCGGAGCCGGGCGCGGGCTTCCCGGCCGCCGCGAACGGCACCGGCTCCTCGCTGTTCGTCGGCAGCGTGCCGCTGGTGACCACCCGGACCGCGAAGGACTCCTTCACCCTCAAGGACCCGAGCCGGGGCGACGGCGAGACCCGCACCGCGGGCGGCAAGGAGCTCAACTCCTTCGCGAGCGGTACCGCGTTCACCACCTCCGACAACCGCTGGGGCAGCGGCACCGCCGCCGACCCGGTCACGGCCGCGGTCGACGCGCAGTACGGCACCACCGCCACCTTCGACTACTACAAGAGCGTCTTCGGCCGCGACGGCATCAAGGACGACGGCGCGGGCCCGCGCGCCATGGTGCACTACGGGGACAAGGTCGACAACGCCTACTGGGACCCCGACTGCGGATGCATGCTCTACGGGGACGGCGACGGAGAAACGTTCAAGCAGCCGCTGGTGGCCCTCGACGTCACCGGTCACGAACTCAGCCACGGCGTGATCGGCGCGACCGCCGACCTCCAGCCGACCCGGGTCGACAAGGCGGGCAACCAGTTCGGCGAGGCGGGTTCGCTCAACGAGTCGCTCGCGGACATCTTCGGCACCGGCATGGAGTTTCACACGAACAACCCCGACAACCCGCCCAACTATCTGCTGGGCGAGAAGCTCGGTCTGGAGCAGACATTCCTGCGCCGGCTCGACAAGCCCTCGCTCGACACCCTGGAGGGAACCGTCGACTACTGGGACGAGGGCTCCTACGACCGTGAGGTGCACGCCGGTTCCGGCGTCTCCTCGCACGCCTTCTACCTGCTGGCCGAGGGCAGCGGCAAGAAGACCGTCGGCGGCTTCGCGTACGACTCCCCCACCTACGACGGGGCGCCGGTCACCGGCATCGGCCGGCAGAAGGCGGAGCAGATCCTCTACCGCGCGCTGACCCGGTACATGGTCTCCACCACGGACTTCCACGAGGCCCGCAAGGCCACACTCCAGGCCGCGGCGGACATCCACGGCGGGGACAGCGCGGAGTACAAGGCGGTGGACCGGGCCTGGGCGGCGGTCAACGTCACCGAGGCCAACACCCCCCGGCAGACGCCTCCGGCCGCGCGCTGAGACGACCCCGCGTCCCCCGCACCGGCCACGGCCGCCGCGGGGGACGCGGGCATACGGAGACCCGTCTGTCAGGCACCGCTCCGTGACGCCCGCTCGCCCTGCCCCTCGGCCTCCTCCAGGGACCAACTGGCCAGCAGCCGCAGGGACTCGGCCGACGGCGTCCCGGGCTCGGCGCAGTAGGTGACGATCTGCTGGCCCTGGTCGCCGGGGAGCACCAGGCTCTCGCACAGCAGCGTGAGCGGCCCGACGACCGGGTGGTGCAGCCGCTTGACGCCGAAGCACTTGTCCTGCACGTTGTGGGCGGCCCACAGCGCGCGGAACTCCTCGCTCTTGACGGACAGTTCACCGACCAGCGCGGCCAGCCTGGGGTCGTCCGGGCAGCGGCCGGCGTACAGCCGCAGCAGGGCGACGACGTCGGCGGCCTTGCCCGCCCAGTCCACGTACAGCTCGCGCGTCTCGGGCCGCAGGAACAACTGCCAGGCCATGTTGCGCTGCTGCGGGGACATCGCGGGGAAGTCGCCGAGCAGCGCGCGGGCCAGCCGGTTCCAGGCGATGATGTCCAGACGCGGGCCGAGCACGTAGGCCGGGGTGCTGTCCATGGAGTCGAGCAGGTGCTGCACCGCCGGGCGGATGCCGAGCGTACGCGCGCCGGGCGCCCTCTTCTTCGTGGACGGCCGGGCCAGGTGCTCCAGGTGCTCGCGCTCGGCGCGGGTCAGCCGCAGCGCGGTCGCGATGGCATCGAGCACGGCGGCGGAGACGCCCTGCCCCCGGCCCTGTTCGAGCCGGGTGTAGTAGGCGACACTGACACCGGCGAGCTGGGCCAGCTCCTCGCGCCGCAGCCCCGGGACGCGGCGCCGCCCGCCGTGGGGCGCCATGCCCACGTCCGCGGGGCTCAGCCGGGCCCGGCGGGAGCGGAGGAACTCACTCAGTTCGGTGCGCTGATCCATGGCCTCCAGTATGCGCGGGGGCCCCACCGCGAGGGTGACCCTGCCAGTGGTAGGCACGCGGAGCCTACGCTCACCGGAGTTCTGGCTGCTCACAGCGGTGCGACGGATGCTGGGGGCATGACCGCACAGACCACCACCACCGCTTACGCCTACGCCGCCCCCGCGCCCAAGGCGCCGCTGGAGCGGATCGCCGTCGAGCGCCGCGCGCTGGGCGAGCACGACGTGCTCATCGACATCAAGTACGCGGGCATCTGCCACTCCGACATCCACACCGTGCGGGCGGAGTGGGGCGAGGGCGGCACCTTCCCCGTCGTGCCGGGTCACGAGATCGCCGGTGTGGTCGCCGAGGTCGGCCCGGGTGTCACCCGCTACGCGGCCGGCGACCGCGTCGGCGTCGGCTGCTTCGTCGACTCCTGCCGCGAGTGCGAGAACTGCCGTGGCGGGCTGCAGCAGTACTGCACCGGCGCGACCGGCATGATCGGCACGTACGCGGCGACGGGCCGCGACGGCAAGCCCACCCAGGGCGGCTACTCGCAGCACATCGTCGTCGACGAGAACTACGTCCTGCGCATCCCCGACGCGCTCCCGCTGGACGCCGCCGCGCCGCTGCTGTGCGCGGGCGTCACCACCTACTCGCCGCTCGCGCACTGGCAGGCCGGCCCCGGCCGGAAGGTCGCCGTCGTCGGCCTGGGCGGCCTGGGCCACATGGCCGTGAAGATCGCGCACGCGATGGGCGCCGAGGTCACCGTGCTCAGCCAGTCGCTGCGCAAGAAGGACGACGGGCTGCGGCTGGGCGCGGACCACTACCACGCGACCTCGGACCCGGCCACCTTCGAGGCACTCGCGGGCAGCTTCGACCTGATCCTCAACACGGTCTCCGCAGACCTGGACCTGGGCAGCTACCTGGGGCTGCTGAAGACCGACGGCACCCTGGTGCAGCTGGGTGTCCCGGAGCGCCCGCAGGAGGTCGGGGCCTTCCCCCTGATCAGCGGGCGCCGCTCCTACGCCGGTTCGCTGATCGGCGGCATCCCCGAGACGCAGGAGATGCTCGACTTCTGCGCCGCGCACGGCATCGCCGCGGACATCGAGCTGATCCGTGCCGAGCAGGTCAACGAGGCGTACGAGCGGGTGCTGGCCAGCGACGTGCGCTACCGCTTCGTCATCGACGCGGCCACGATCTGACACGCCGCCGCGTCCCGCGCCGGGTCCGCGCCGGGTCCGCGGAGTGCCCCGGCGCCCCGCGTGGACACGGCGCGCGTGTCCCCGTACGGCGCCCGGCGGCGCACGGCTGTACGGGCACGTGCCCCGGAACGCCGTGCCGTTGTCAGTGGCCGGTGCCAGACTTGGGTCCGGGTCGGGGAAGGGCGCCGCGGTCGCGGCGGCCGGGCCCGGCGTGGATTCCGTCGAAGGGGCAATCGACCATGCTCAGCACCGACTTCATGACCGGCTCCCCCAACTGGATCGACCTCGGGAGTCCCGACACGGCGGCGTCCGCCGCGTTCTACGCCGAGGTCCTCGGCTGGGACGTGCAGTCCGCCGGCCCGGACGCCGGGGGCTACGGCCTCTTCCGGAAGGACGGCAAATCGGTTGCGGGCATCGGCCCGCTGACCGAGGAGAACGCGAGCCCGGCCTGGACGGTGTATTTCCAGTCGCCGGACGCCGACGCCACCGCCAAGGCGGTCGAGCAGGGCGGCGGCAGGGTCCGGCGGGCCCCGTTCGACGTGATGAACGCCGGGCGGATGGGCCAGTTCACCGACCCGGGCGGCGCCGACTTCGCGATCTGGCAGCCGGCCGCCGTCAAGGGCCTTGAGCTGGCGTCCGAGCCCGGCGCACTGTTCTGGGCCGAGTTGCACACGGGCGACCCCGCCGCGGCCCACGCCTTCTACCGCGGCCTGTTCGGCTGGCGCTCCCTGGAGGTGGAGATCCCGGGCATGACGTACACGGTCCTCTCCACGGCCGAGGGCTCGCAGGAGGACGCCTCCTTCGGCGGCGTCGTCCCGCTCCGGGAGGACGCCGAGGAGACGCGCTGGATGCCGTATCTGCTGGTGGAGGACGCCGACACGGTGGCCGCCCGGGTGCGGGAGTGCGGCGGCACGGTGCTCGTGCCGCCCGAGGACATCCCGCAGGTCGGCCGGATCGCCTGGTTCGCCGACCCGTTCGGCGCGGCCTTCGCGGTGATCAGGCCGCAGGGCTGAGGTGAGCGGTGGCGGTGGACGGCCCGCCGGCTGTCCACCGCTCCCGCGCCCGGCCGTCAGCGGTGCCGGGCGGCTGCCGCCGAGGCACGCGTGCGGCGGCGGCCCGCCCGCCGGGGCCTCTCACGGCCGGTCCGTCCTGTGCGGACTTCGCGGGCGGCGGACGCGCGGCCCCGAGCCGGTACGGGCGGAAGGACGAACGCCGGGCGGCCGGCGGGCCGACAGCACAGGGGCGGCCCCGCCCGAGGCTCAGCCGACGGCCGTCCGGGCCACGGAGCAGAGCCGACCGCCTGCTGCCGGCTCCCCTGCCACACCGACACCGACCACCCGGCCCGTCTGCCTGCCCCGCCGCCGGGAACCGCCGCGAACGGCCGGCCGGGCCGCACGGTTGCGCCGCCGCGATACAGGCTGGGCGCGCCGACCGAACCGACCCCAATCCTCCGCGACCCGACCCACCCACCCACCCACCACGAACGGCCGGCCGGGCCGCACGGTTGCGCCGCCGCGATACAGGCTGGGCGCCACAGGCCGGCCACCGCTCCTGCGCAGCTCCTGCCATGGCACCGCGCAGCGGCGGCGAGCCGGCCACCGGCGCACACCCATCGCGCCCTCCCCCGCCACCGGGAACCGCCCGCCGTATCCCGCGCGATACGGCGGGACCCCCGCCGGCCGGGTTCGCCGGCCGGCGGGGGTGCCCGCTGCCGTGCCGCCGCACGGCCCGGGTCAGCTCTCCGCCGCGGCCTCCTCCGCCGCCTCCGGGGCCGGGGCCGCGCCTTCCTCGGCCTCCTCCTCTTCCTCCTCCGGTGGAGCCTCGACCTGGGCGAGGACGACCTGGAGTACGGCGGCGTCGTCGTCGACGGCAAGCGTGACCCCGCGGGGCAGCGGGACGTCCGCCGCTCTGACGGTGTGCCCGGCCTCCAGGCCCTCGATGGAGACGGTGACGCCCTCGGGGATGTGGGTGGCCTCCGCCTCGACGGGCAGGGCGGCGAGGATGTGCTCCAACACATTGCCGCCCGGGGCCAGTTCGCCCTCGGTGTGCACGGGTACGTCGACGGTGACCTTCTCGCCCTTCTTGACGGCCAGCAGGTCGACGTGGACGAGGAAGCCCTTGAGCGGGTCGCGGTCGACGGCCTTGGGGATGACCAGTTCGCTCTTGCCGTCGATGTCCAGTCTGATCAGGACGTTGGGGGTCTTGAGCGCCATCCACAGCGCGTGGCCCTCGATCGTCACGTGCTTGGGGTCGGCGCCGTGTCCGTAGACGACGGCCGGGACCTTGTCCGCGCGGCGGATGCGGCGGGCGGCACCCTTGCCGAATGCGTTCCGCGTCTCGGCGCTCAGCTTCACCTCGGCCATGACTGCACTCCTCGTGATCGACAATTCGGTGGGTCCATACCCGCCCCGGCCCCCGGACCGGGCGGTGCTGCTCCAACCGGCCCAGCCTTCCCGCACCGCCGGGGCGATGCGCGCGGGCCGGGACGGGTTCCGCGATTCCCCGGCCGGCGCAGAAACGATCGGGCAGACTTTGCGGGCACCGTGCGGACACCTTCGCCACCACCCCAGGGGGGAAGCCATGAGCGCCTTGCAAGGAACCGAAGAGCCCGGCAGATCCGACGCGTTGGGCAGCATCGGGGGCATGAGCGTCCGCGGCGGGTTCAGCCGCCGACGGCTGTTACGGACGGGCCTGGCGGCCGGCGGGGCGGCGCTGGCGGCGGGACTGCTGCCCAGGATCCCCGGCCCCGACGCGCCGGACGCCGTCCCGGGCTGGGCCGCGGCGGCCGCCCGCCTGGCGGCCTCCCCCGCCCGCACCTCCCTGCCCGCGTTCCCGGAGTGGAGCCGCTACGCCCGCCTCGCGGACGGCACCTTCGACGAGGACGCCGACCCCGCCCACGACATGCAGCCGGTGATCGCGTCCCTGAAGGCGCAGAACGTCAGCGTGATCGAGCTCGACACGATCCTGTCGAACTGGCTGACCGAGGACGCCTTCCAGCAGCACATGGGCAAGGTGAAGAGCTTCGTGGAACTGGCCCACCGGGCCGGTCTGCGCGTGGTGATGTACTACCCGTCGCTGGAGGTCATCAGCGTCGGCGGGGAGAACGGCCCGTCCTTCTACAAGAACGGCGACGGCGGCGCGTGGGTGCAGCGCTCCCTGGACGGCAGGCCCAACGTCTTCTACGGGAGTCTGGTGGTGTGGGTCGACCCGGGCGACGAAAGCTGCTGGGTGAGCCCCAACTCCCCCTGGCGCGACTTCTACCTGGGCCGCATCAAGGCCCTCGCGGGCACGGGGCTGGACGCGATCTGGCCGGACGTGCCGATCTACTTCGACGGTGCCGTCAGCTGGTGCGACGCCTCGTCCTGGGCGGCGGACGCCTTCCGGGCCGACACCGGTCTCGCCCTGCCGCCCAAGGTCGACTTCGGCAGTTCCGTCTTCCGGCGCTACGTGGAATGGCGGCACCGCAATCTGCTGCGGTGGCAGCTGGACATCGCCGCCGCCGGCCGGTCGGTCAACCCGGATCTGGTCACCTTCGTCGAGACGGTGAGCATGGACTACCAGTACGCCACGACGATCGGCCTGGACGGTGCGTATCTGCGCGGGGCGGAGGGCGTCAGCCAGGTCTGGGAGGTGGACATCCTCGCCAACCACGACGGGATGCGGCACGCGACGGCCACCGACTGGACGTGTCTGATCTCGATGTACAAGTACGCGCGGGCGGCGAGCGGGACGAAACCGGCGTGGGCGTTCTCCTACGGCTGGAAGGCCGACGACGCCTCGCTGGTGATGGCCGAACTGCTGGCGGCGGGCTGCAATCCGTACGAGGTCAAGAGCCCGTACAAGAACGACACGACCGACCGGTCGATGCGCACCCGCATGTACGGCTTCGTCGCGGCGAACCAGGCGAAGCTGTTCGACGCCGCTTCCTCGGCCGTGGTCGGCGTCTACCACTCCTCCGCGTCCCGGGACTTCGTGGGTCCGTTCAACAGCGGTACCGGCATGTACGCCAACGCCAGGAAGCCGTCGGGGGTCAAGGACTGGTGGAGCGTGGGCACCCCGGACGACAGCTGCGCCCGGCAGCCGTGGCTGGGCGAGTTCCGGGGCACCGTCAAGGCGCTGGTGTACGCGCACATCCCCTTCGACACGGTGACCAGCCCCGGACTGACGGCCGCCGATCTGTCCCGCTTCCGGGTGCTGCTGCTGCCGAATCTTCAGGCCGTCTCGGACGACGAGGCGGCGGTGCTGCGCGCGTTCGTGGCGGGCGGCGGCACCGTCGTGATCACCGGGCCGGCACCCACGGCACTCGACCAGCTGGGCGCGGCCAGGAGCGAGTACGCGCTGTCGGACGTGCTCGGCTTCCGCAAGGCGGACCCGCTGCCGGTCTCCAGGCGCAACTCCTTCGGCGCGGGCACCTGCTGGTACGTCAAGTCCCTGGCCGGCCAGAGCTATCTGGTGAACACCGACCGGGCGAGCGCCGAGTCGCTGCTGGAGCCGGTGCGCGCGGCGGCCCCGGCGGCGGTGACGCTCGGCGGGGACCAGCGCGTCCACATGGAGGTGAGCAGGCTCGGCGAGGACACGGTCGTCCAGCTGGTGAACTTCACCAACTTCGGTGACACGCCTGCCGCGTTCCGCACCGTGCCCACCGTCTGCACGGTCTCGCTCGCCGTGCCGGCGGGCAAGCGGGTGGTGTCCGCGACGGTGAGCTCCCCGGACGCGGCCTCGCCCGCGCCGCAGCCGGCCGCCGTGCGCGTCACGGGGGCAACGGCCGCCGTGGAGCTGACGGTTGCGCAGTACTCCTTGCTGACCGTCACCTTCGGCTGAGCCGCCGGGGCCCGGCCGCTCAGTGGCTGCCGGGGGCGGGGATGCGCCACAGCGAGGCGGGCGCGTCGTCGTCCCCGGCATGGGACTCGAAGGCGATCCAGCGGCCGTCGGGCGACCAGCTCGGCGCGCCGTCGTAGCTCTTGTCGTTCCGCGTCACCCGCACCGGGCGGCCGCCGTCCGCGCCGGTCACGAAGATCTGCGGCAGATCGAGGCCGCCGCCGGTGGAGGAGTAGACCACCGAGCGGCCGTCGGGCGACCAGCTGGCGTCGGTGTGCTCCCCGGGGCCGTCGGTGAGCCGGCGCAGACCGGAGCCGTCCGCGTTCATCACGTACAGCGCCCAGTCGTCGCCCTGCTGCGCGCGCCGCTGGAAGACCAGCCGGTCGCCCTGCGGGGACCAGTTGGGCTGGCGGTTGTCGCTGCCGGTGGCGGGTCCGTCGATCAGCCGGGTGGCCTCGCTGCCGTCCTTGCGGACCTTCCAGATCGAGCCGTGCACGGTGCGGGCCCTGCCGCGTGCCTCGTCCTCCTTGCCTTCCTTCTCCTTGCTCTCCTGGAAGACGATCCACTGGCCGTCGGGCGAGAAGCTGGGCTCCAGATAGCCGGAGTCGCCGTCGTGCTCGGTGACCCTGGTGGGCCTGCCGCCGGGCGGCAGCACCCATACCTCGTCGCGGGCGCCGGCCCGGTCGGAGGCGAAGGCCACTCCGGCCGAGGGGTGCCAGCTGGAGCCGGGCAGATTGACCGCGGCCTTGTCCCGGTCCTCCAGCAGGGTGTCGGGCCGGCCGGGGTGCCCGCCGCCGGTCAGCGGCAGGACGCGCAAGGAGGCGGCTCCGTCGTTGTAGCCGCCCTGGAAGAGGGTGAACAGCAGGG
This sequence comes from Streptomyces gamaensis, assembly GCF_042656465.1. NCBI lineage: Bacteria > Bacillati > Actinomycetota > Actinomycetes > Kitasatosporales > Streptomycetaceae > Streptomyces > Streptomyces gamaensis. The sequence continues at coordinate 293,106 of NZ_JBHSPB010000008.1, read as the reverse complement.
ACGTGCCGTCGGGCGAGAACGCGGGGTTCTGCGCGCTGGCCCGCCCGCCGCCCCGGTAGAGCAGTTCGGCGCCGTCGCCGCGGGATGCGCGGGAGGACGGGGGCGCCGGTGACTGCGGGGCGGGGGGCGGGGGTCCGGGCGGGGACGACTCGGACTCGCACGCCGTGAGCACGAGGAGGGACAGGACCGCCGCGGCGAACACATGTCTGCGCACCGGCCGACCCTAACCGAGTCAACTCCTCTCGTACAACGGATCGTTGGACGCGGCACTCGCGCAGCGGCCGCCCGGCCGGTGCGGCGTCAGCCGCAGCCGCCGGTGGCGGCGCGGGCCGCGCCGGGGGCGGTGACGGGCAGGAGCAGGGCCCCGCCGAGGGCGAGCGCGGCCCGGAGCACCCGCCTGCGGCCGACGGCTCTCGCCCCGGCCGCCGGGCCCGTCCTGGCGTCGGCCGTGCGCGGGTGCTGGGTGGACGGCATGGGAGGCGCCTCCTTCGCCCCGCCGCCCCTGTCCCGGTCGGGCTCCGGGTCCCCCCTCGGGGCGGCGTCGGCGACCAGAGGCTGTCCCGGAGCGGAGCGCGCCAATCCCCTCTCGCTCGAACGAGCGACCATATCGGTACGCCTGTGCAGGCGGGGACACCGGTGGGTGAACCCGGTATCAAGGGGGCCCAACGGGCGTACGGCACATACCGGTACGTCGTAGCATCGCGCCATGCCACCGAGGAACCGGCCGCCGGCCGCGCGCCGACGGCGTCCGCGGCCCGTCCGTACGGCAGCGCTCGTCGCCGCCCTGCTCGCCCTGGTGCCGTGCGCCGGCTGTGTGCAGGCGGGCGGTGCCCGGCCCGCAGCGGCGGCCGCCGCGTCGGGCACCTGGCCGCGCAGCCGGCTGCTGAAGGCCGATCCGCTCGGCCGCCACCCCGGCGTCTCGCACCCTGCCCGGCCCTCGCCCTCCAGCGCCCGGGTCGGGGCCCTCTTCGAGCGCGACCGCCGGGGCGACCACTTCTGCACGGCGAGCGTCGTGGCCAGCCCGGGCCGTTCCCTGCTGATCACGGCGGCGCACTGCGTGCACGGCGGCAGCGGCGGCGACTACCACCAGGACATCGTCTTCGCCCCGGCGTACCGCAACGGGCAGACGCCGGACGGGATCTGGGAGCCGGCCGCGCTCGTGGTGGACAGGCGCTGGGCCGCCTCCGGCGACCCGGATCTCGACGTGGCCTTCATCGTGCTCAGACCGCGCGACGGCAGACGGATCGCCGACGTGCTCGGTGCCAACCGGCTGGCCACGGGCCGGGGTTTCGTCCGCACGGCACGCGTGACCGGCTATCCGCGCAGCGGTTCCGACCCCATCACCTGCATCAACACCACGGCCCGGCACAGCGCGCGGCAACTGCGGATCGCCTGCACCGGCTACAGCGGCGGCACCAGCGGCAGCCCCTGGATCACCGACTTCGACCCCGAGCGGCACACGGGCTCGGTCATCGGGGTGATCGGCGGCTACCAGCAGGGCGGCGCGACCGACGACGTCTCCTACAGCCCGTACTTCGGCGAGGCCGTGGCCCGGCTCTACCGGCAGGCGGTGGCCAAGGAGAGCTGACCCAGGGCTGCTTGACGCGCCCTGCGGCGCGGATCCCGATCCCCTGATCGTCTGCCGCCGCTGCGGCGGGGAGGTCGACGGCCCGGCGCTCACCCCGCGTTTCCAGGTGCCCGGCCGGGGCGTCGAGGGCGCGGCCTGTAGCTCCGCGCGCGGTGCGCGCGTACGCCCCCGGCCGGATGTCGGTGGGCGGGCCTAGAATTGGCTCACTCTTCCACGAGCTCTTCCCCGGCCGGTGCGCGAGCCCGGGCCGTGTCGGAGCCCGCTGCCGGTCTGGGGGTCCGTCGTGAGCGTCTTCGCCGAGGCCATGCGGCAGCGGGTGCGGGCCGCCCGGGCCGCGCTCGCCGCGGCGCAGGCGGCCGACGACGCCTACGGGACGGCGCTGGCGGCGGACGAGCTGGAGGACGCGCTGCGCATGGCGCTCGCGCACGGCGTCGACCCGGACGGTCCCGGGGAGGCGGAGCCCTCCGGAGAGTCCGGGACGGCCGACGCGACAGGAGACGAGCGGTGACGACCGACGACACCCAGCAGCGCGCGGCCGCGACGGCACGCGACCGCCGGCGCGGCGCGGAGGACAAGAACGCCTACAACAACGTGGGCATACGCGTACTGATCTACGTCCTGGTCGGCCATCTCTTCGCGGGTTTCATCTGGCTGCTGTTCTACCTGGGCGCCCATGCCAAGTAGGACCGCCGGAGCCCGGCGGGGCGCTCACAGGTCGTTTCCCGCGTACGAGAGATTGAAGCTCTTGTTGGCCAGCGGGAAGTCGGGGACGATCGTGTCGGCCAGCGCGACCGGCAGGGCCGGCCAGTTGAAGAACGACGGATCGGCGATCTTCACGCGGGTCAGGGTGTGGTCGGCGGCGAGTTCGACGCGCGTGGTGATGGTGCCCCGCCAGCCCTCGACGACGCCGACGCCCGCGCGGTGCGCGTGCCGTCCGGACCGCGGCGGCCAGGTCGTCTCCCCCACCGCCCGCCCGGGCCCCAGCCCCGGGCAGAGCCGCTCGGCCAGCGCGAGGGAGACCTCGGTCTCCTCGGCGCGGACCAGGAAGCGGGCCAGGACGTCGCCCGAGGCGTGCACGGGGACGGTCAGGCTCTCGCCGTAGTCGTGGAAGGGGTGGTTGCGCCGGGCGTCGGCGGCCAGTCCGCTGGCGCGGGCGACGTAGCCGAGGCAGCCGAGGTCGCGGGCGGCGTCCGCGCCGAGACGGGCGGTGCCGGTGAACCGGTCGCGCACGGTGGTGTGGCCGAGGGCCAGCGTGACGAGTTCACGGATCTCCCGGCCCAGCGCGCGCAGGACGGCCGGCTCGGGCACCGCGCACAGCACGGCCCCGCCGGGCACGACACCGCCGCGCAGCAGCCGGTGTCCGGTGGTCTGCCGGTTCAGCCGCAGCAGCCGCTCGCGCAGGTGCTGGGCGCGGGCGTGGAGGATGCCGTGGCCGACGTCGTTGCACAGGGCGCCGAGGTCGGCCACGTGGTTGTGGAGGCGTTCGAGTTCGAGCAGCAGCGCGCGGGCGCGCCGGGCGGCCTCGGGCACGTACAGGCCGGTGGCCTCCTCCACGGCCAGGCAGTAGGCGAGCGCGTGCCCCACGGTGGTGTCGCCGCTGACGCGCTCGGCGAGCGGCAGCCCGTCCTCGGGGAGGCGGCCCTCGAAGAGCTTCTCGATGCCCTTGTGGACGAACCACAGCCGGGCCTTGAGCTTGATGATCGTCTCGCCGACGACGGAGAAGCGGAAGTGACCCGGTTCGATGAGGCCGGCGTGCACGGGGCCGACGGGGATCTCGTAGACGCCCTCACCCTCGACCTCCAGGAAGGGGTAGGGGCCCTCCTGTTCGCCGAAGGGCGGGGGCGGGCCCGCGTCGGGGTGCATCGGGTACCAGCCCTTGGGCCAGTGGAAGTGGCGCACCAGGCGGTGCGGCAGGGGGTGGCCCGTGGGCACGATGCCGTGCAGGTCGCGCATCTCGCGCTCGAACCGGCCCGCGGGGAAGGAGAGATGGGCGAGGGTGGGCAGTTCGGGCGCGTCCGGATCGAGGCGTACGTGCAGTTCGGTGCGGGTGTCGGGCGGGCCGGTGAGGAAGAGCAGGACGACGCGCACGGCGCGGCCGCCGGGGGCTCCCTCCTCGTCGTGGTGGGCGGCGACGAGCGCGAGCCGGTGCCCGGCCAGCAGCAACGCGGCGGCCTTGGCGGGCAGTTCGGCCGGGTCGAGGTCGGTCACGGTCCGCAGGGGTGCCTGCGCGTACATGGTTCAGCGGCCTCCGATGACCTCGCCGGCGGTGGACAGCAGCCGGGTCAGCGGCCCGGTGGCGACGCCGAGCGCGGCGCAGGCGAGCAGCCCGGCGGTCAGCGGGGCGGCCGCCGCGGCCCCGAGCCGCCGGCCGTGCTCGCCGCCGGAGGCCGGTCCGTGCGTTCCGGGTCCGAGCAGCATCCGGGCCGTACGGACGGCCACGGCGGCGAAGGCCGCGAGCATCAGGGGCAGCGCGGCGGCGACGGCCCAGCCGCCCGTGCGGGCGGTGAACCCGGCCCGGAAGATGCCCAGTTCGGAGGGGAACAGGGAGAAGGGCGGCAGGCCGAGCAGGGCGAGCACCGCCAGCCCGAAGCAGACGCCGAGGACGGGCACGTCGGCGATCAGGCCCCGCACCCGGCCGATGAGGCTCGTGCCACGCAGATGCAGGATGTGGCCCGAGGCGCAGAAGGCGACGGTCTTGGCGAGCCCGTGCCCGGCGATGTGCAGCAGGACGGCGGTCAGCGCGAGAGGGGTGCCGACCGCGGTGCCGAGCGCGATCAGACTCATGTGTTCCATGCTCGAATAGGCCAGCATGCGTTTGCCGTCGCGCTGGGCCAGCAGCAGGGCGGCCGCGAGGGCGAGGGTGACCAGGGCGGCCCCGGCCAGGAGGGTTCGGGCGTAGTGGGGGCCGAGGGCGGCGTCCGCGACGGTCTTGTAGCGCAGCAGCCCGGCGAAGGCGACCGACAGCAGCACTCCGGACATCAGCGCGGAGACCGGGGCGGGCGCCTGGCTGTGGGCGTCGGGCAGCCAGGCGTGCAGGGGGGCCAGGCCCGCCTTGGCGCCGAAGCCGAGCACGACGAGCCCGGTGGCCAGCCGGGTGACGGCCGGGTCGAGGCTGTGGGCGCGGGCGGTGAGGGTGGGCCAGTCCAGGGCGGTGGCCTCGGGGATGCCGGCCTGCCGGGCGGCGTAGTAGACGAGGACGGTGCCCAGGAGGGCGAGGGCGATGCCGGCCGAGCAGATCACGACGTACTTCCAGGCGGCCTCGACGGAGGCGCGGGTGCGTCGGTGGCCCACGAGGAAGGCGGTGACGATGGTGGTGGCCTCGATGGCGATCCACAGCACACCGAGGTTGGCGGCGAGCACCGCGGCGCTCATCGCGGCGAGGAAGGCGTGCACCAGGAGGTGGTAGCGGCGGGCCGTGCGCGCGTCGGTGCGTTCCTGGGCGAGGTGGGCGGGGCCCGCGGCGCACGCGAGGAGGGAGACGGCGCCGACGACGAGCAGCAGCCAGACGGTCAGGGCGTCGGCGCGCAGCAGCAGTCCGTAGGCGGTCACGGGGCCGTGGCCGGGGACGGTGACGGCGAGGGCGGCGCCGCTGGCGAGGATGGCGGCCGGGGAGAGCAGGCCGAGCCAGGCGCCGAGCCGGCCCGGCTCCGCTCCGGGCGCGGCGGGCGGGGAGTCGGGGGCGGGGCCCGGGGCCATGGGGTGCGCGGCCGGAGCGGGGCCGGCCCACGGGGTGCCGCCGGGGGCGGCCGGGGGCGGTGTGCTGCCGCTGTGCCGCCGCGCGGTGGCGACGCCCGAGAGGTGGGGGGCGGCCGCGCGCTGGGGCGGCGGCCGGTGGGCGAGGGCGAACGCGGGCCGGGGGCGCGGGATCCGGCCGCGCAGTCCTCCGGCGGCGTAGGCGGCCGAGGTGGCCAGGGGGGCCGCGATGGGTGCGGTCAGCAGCAGGGTGGTGGTGGCGTACGTCATCAGTCGCGCAGCTCCCGCAAATCGTCGATGCCGGTGCCGCCGAAGGCGGCCCGCATCCGGGTGGTGAGGATCTGCAGGACGAGAACGGCGAGCAGGACGTCGAAGGAGACGCCGAGTTCGACGATCAGCGGCACCCCGGAGGCGGCCAGGAAGGCCGTGGCGGTGATGCCGTTGTCCAGGAGCAGGAAGCCCACCACCTGGGCGAGCGCCCGGCGGCGGGTGACCAGGGTGAAGAAGCCGATCAGGACGACGGCGAGCCCGACGGGCAGGGCGCGCGTCGCGGGCGTGGGGTGCAGTTCGACCAGGGGCCGGGCGACGGCGTAGGCGAGGAGGGTCAGCATCGCGGCGCTCAGCAGGGAGGCCGCGACGTTGACCAGGGGGCGGGTCTCGCGTGCCTCGCTGACGTCCTCCTGGTAGGGGTGGGCGGGGTACGGGCGCGGGGGCTCGGCGGCGCCGAGCGCGCGCCGCATCAGGTGCGGCAGGGCTCCGGCGCGCAGCAGGGCGATGCCGACGGCGACGGCGAGCAGGGGGCGGCGGCCCTCGTGCAGGCCGAGGAGGGCGGGGAGCGCCGCGAGGGCCACGCCCTGCAGGGCGAACGCGCGCACGATGGAGGTGAGTTGGCGCAGCCACAGGACCACGACGGCGGCGAGCAGGAAGGCGCCGCAGGCGAGGTCGAGGAGCTGGGTGTAGACGCTGTCGTTCATGCGTGCCTCACGTGGGGCCTCACTCTCCGGTGAGGAAGTAGGAGGCGGTCACCGCGAGCAGGGCGAGCAGGAAGGATCCGGCAAGCAGTTCGGGGACCCGGAAGAGCCGCAGCTTGGCCCAGAAGACCTCGGCTGCCGCGAGGACGGCGCCGAGCAGGGCGACCTTGACGGCGAGGAGGACCAGGGCGAGGGCGAGGGCGGCGGGGGCCGCGCCGGTGGCGATGCCCCACGGCGCGGAGAGCGTGGCCAGCAGGCCGAGCAGGACCGCGAGCCGCATCTGGGAGCCGAGTTCGACCAGGGCGAGGTCGGGTCCGGCGTACTCCAGCACCATCGCTTCGTGGACCATGGTCAGTTCCAGGTGGGTCGAGGGGTTGTCCACCGGCAGCCGGCCGGTCTCGGCGAGGACGGCGACGGCGAGGGCGGCGGTGGCCAGCAGTCCGGCCGGGGAGGCCAGGCGGACGGGGTCGTCGAGTCCGCCGGAGACGATGGCGGACAGATTGGTGGACCCGGCCGGTATCGACAGGGCGAACACCGCGAGCAGGATGGTGGGTTCGACGAGGGCGGCCACGGTCATCTCCCGGGAGGCCCCCATGCCGCCGAAGGCGGTGCCGGTGTCCAGTCCGGCCAGGGCGAGGGCGACGGTGCCCAGGGCGAGCAGGGCCACCACCAGGATCAGGTCGGAGCTGCCGCTGACGGGGGTCGCGGTGGAGGCGAGCGGCACCAGGGCGGCGACGACGGCCGTGGTGGCGACGAGCAGCAGGGGGGCGGCGCGGAAGGCCGGGCCGGTGCCGACCGGGGTGACGGGCTCCTTGCGCAGCAACTTGCGCAGGTCGCGCCAGGGTTGGCCGATCCCGGGGCCGGCCCGGCCCTCCAGCCGGGCGCGGATCTGCCGCATGAGTCCGGCGAGCAGCGGGGCGCCGCCGACGACGAGGGCGACCTGGGCGGCGAGCGCCGCCGTGCCGGTGGCGTGCCGGGCGAGGGTGTGCGCGATGCCGTGGGTGAGTGCGCCGGTGGTGCCGTGTGCCGTGCCGTTCACGGTGTCTCCTCGTGCGCGGTGCGGGGCTCGTCCGTCACCAGCCCACCGCCAGGGCCAGCAGGAGGGCGACGAGGCCGAAGAACCCGTAGCCCAGGTAGAGATGCACGCTGCCGGAGGCCAGGCGGCGGGCGCCGCGGCCGAGTCGGGCCAGGCCGTCGAGGACGGGGCGGTAGAGCCGGTGCTCGATCCGGTCGGGCACGCGGCGCCGGTAGCGGACCTTCTCGACGAGGTAGGCGGATTCGCGCAACGGCGTGACGTCGACGTCCTGTTCGGGGGCGAGCACGTCGTCGAAGACCCGTTGCAGGGGCTCGGCGAAGGAGGTGGCGGTGTAGGACATGCGGGGTGTGGGGGCGCCGCCCCCGCAGTCCCACAGCCGGGCGCCGCGGCGGCGGCCGCGCCGGGTGGTGACGCGGACCAGCAGGGCGGCGACGGCCGTTCCGGCGGCGAGGGCGCCGGCGACCCACAGCGGGGAGAAGGAGGCGGCGAGCCGGTCGAGGCGTACGTCGAGGCCGCCGCCGGACAGCGGGGCGCCGCCGGTGAGCCCGGCGGCGGCCACCGCCCGGGAGAGCCCGTTGCCGAGGGCGCCGGGTACGAGGGCCAGCCCGGTGCAGCCGGCCGCGAGCAGGCCCATGCCGATGAGCATGCCGGGCGGGCTCTCCTGGGCCGCGGCGGCCTGGGCGCTGCGCGGCCGGGCGAAGAAGCCGACTCCCAGCGCCTTGACGAACACGGCGGCGGCGAGCCCGGCGGACAGGGCGATCACGGCGACGGCCAGGGGCAGCACGATGGCCGTGGACACGCCGGGCACGGCGAGGCCGCGGATGAGGGACTGCAGCAGCAGCCATTCGCTGAGGAAGCCGTTGCCCGGGGGCAGGGCGACGGCGCCCAGGGCGGCCACCGCGAAGAAGCCGGCGGTGGCGGGCATCCGGGCGCGCAGCCCGCCGAGCCGGTCCAGGTCGCGCAGTCCGGTGGCGCGGACGACGGAGCCGGCGGCGCAGAACAACAGGGCCTTGAACACGGCGTGGTTGGCGACGTGCAGCAGGGCCGCGGCGAGGGCGAGGGCGGCGGGGGCCGGGTGTCCGGAGGAGGCGAACAGGCCGGCGGCGCCGACGCCGATGAGCACGAGGCCGAGGTTCTCGGAGGTGGAGTAGGCGAGCAGCCGCTTGAGGTCGGAGGCCATCGCGGCCTGCAGGATGCCGTGGACGGCGGAGAGCGCGCCGGTGGCGAGGACGAGCAGCCATCCCCAGCGCGGGCCGCCGCCGAGCAGGTCGAAGGCGACGCGGACGATGCCGTAGGCACCCAGGTTCACCATGGCGGCGCTCATCAACGCCGAGACGTTGCTGGGGGCTTCGGGGTGGGCGCGCGGCAGCCAGGGGTGCAGCGGCACCATGCCGGCCTTCGAGGCGAACGCCGCGACCACGAGGACGAAGACGGTGCCCCGGGCGAGGGGGGACATGGCGTGGGCGCCGGCCCGCAGCGCGGTGAAGGTCTCGCCGCCGGCGCGGGCGGCGAACAGGGCGAGTCCGGCGAGCAGCAGGACGAGCCCCAAGTGGGTCATGACCGCGTACCACACGCCGGCTTCGCGTACGGAGGAGCGTTCGCGCTGTTCGGCGAGGACGAGCAGCAGGGAGGTGACGGCCATGGCCTCCCACAGCAGCAGGAAGGTGGAGACGGAGGCGGCCGCGGGGACGAGCACGAGGGTGAGCGCGAAGACGGGCAGCGCGGCCTGCACTCCGCGTGAGGCGGTGCCGTGCGGGCCGCCGCGCGCGCAGTAGCCGATGCCGTAGACGGCGACGGCGAGCACGACCGCCCCGGCGACGGCCATGAACATGCCCGACAGGGCGTCGACGGCCACGTACACGCCGGCCAGCGGCAGCAGTCCGGGGAAGGCGGCCGACCAGTGGGCGCCGCCCAGCGCGAACGCCCCGGCGGCAAGGGCCGCGGCACCGAGTGCGGCGGTGCACGCGCCCACGGCGACGACGCGCGCCCGCCCCGGCAGCACCGCTCCGGCGAGCGCCCCGGCCCCGGCCCGCCGGGCCGCGACGGCCGCCGCGCCCTCGGCCCCCCTCACGCGCCGGCCCCGCCGGCGCGCCGTGGACGCGCGGCGGCCACCGCGCCGTTCTCCCCGGCTAAGCCCTTGCCCCGCTCCCCCGCCGAACGGGCCTTCGCGTGCTGCCTGTTCACCGGCCCGTCACCGTGCGCAGGGCCGCCACGATCCGCTCCGGCTCCGGCGGACAGCCGGGTACGGTCATGTCCACGGGGACGACGTCGGCGACCGCGCCCTCGACGCCGTGGCCGCCGGCGAACTCGCCGCAGTCCACGGCGCAGTCGCCGACGGCCACCACGAGGTGGGGGCGGGGCATCGCGGCGACGGTACGGCGCAGCGGCTCGGCCATGTTCCTCGTCACCGGGCCGGTGACGAGGGCGACGTCCGCGTGGCGGGGCGAGGCGACGAGGCGGGCGCCGTAGCGCTCGGCGTCGTGGACCGGGCCGAAGGCCGCGGCGATCTCGATCTCACAGCCGTTGCAGGACCCCGCGTCGACGCAGCGCACCTGGACCGAGCCGCGCAACTCCCCGGCGGCGGGCGGCGGGGAGCCCGCCGGCCGGGGCGGGGCGGCCTCCGCGACTCTCCCGGTGTCGCGGATCGTGCGCAGCAGGCTCATGGTGACGGCTCCTCCCGGGGTCTGCCGAGGCAAACGGCTTGTCCCGCCCGGGGGTTACGGCGTGCGCAGCCTATGGGGAGAGTGTGTCTGCTGTGGTGCCTGTGTCGAATTCGCGCGATCGGGAAGAACGGACGCGCGAGGTGCCGGTCCGATGCCGCGCGGTCGGCGCTGTCGGCTACGGGAGTTCTGGCCGACAGACCGGTCCGCCGGGCGGGCGCAGCGCCTCGGCGGACCGGTGGCGCGGGGGTCAGTCGGCCTTCTGCACACCGGTCTTCACGCCGGTGTCCTTCTTGACGGCGGTGTCCTTGGGCACACCGGTGGTCTTCCTGGCGGCCGGGTCCTTCCTGACGTTCGTGCGCTGCTTGACGTCGTCCTTACTGCCCGGGTCCCGTTTGCCGCTCGTGTCCTTCTTGCCGCCCATGCAGTGGACGACGCGGTCGAGGTGCTCGGCGACGAACGGCTTGGCCTTGCGGGCGAGTTCGCGTACGCGGTCGTTCTTCCCGCTCTTGATCTCGGTCTCCATCAGCTGGAGCGTCTGCTCGTGCCCGGTCCTCGCCGACTCCAGCCACTTGCGGTCGTAGGTCTTGGTGCGGGCCCGGGTCCTGAGGTCGGACAGCTCCTTCTGCTGGTCCTCCGAGGGTCCGGCGGGCAGCGTCACGCGCAGCCGCCCGGCGAGGTCCACGAGTTCCTTGTCGAGCCGGGTGTGGTCGCGGACGAAGACCTTGCCGGTCTCCCTCACGCACCGGGTCGTGGCGTTCTTCGCGGTGTCCTTGCCCATCGCGATCTCCGCCATGTTGCCCTGGTGAAACGTCGTCAGGAAGGCGGTGTCGTGTCCCTCGTCGTCCGTGGCCTGCGCCGTGCCCGCCGCCGGTACCGTCGCCAGGGCGAGGGCTGCCAGGGCGGTCGCGGCCCGGTGTCGCATACGCATCGTGTGCTGTTCCCTTCTGTGCGGCCCGGCGCGGCCGTACGCGCGTCGCGGGCCGGTGTCCGGCAGGGCGTACGAGCCGACGCCCCACGCAGCAGATGCCTGCCCCCGCCCGTGCCGTTGATCATCACCGGCCGGGGCCAGTACGCCCGAAGGGAGCATCCCCAGGGGCGCGAAGGGCGGGCGGGGGTTACTCTCCCGGGGCTCCGGAGAGGCCAGCTGCCCGGGCCGGGTCGTCCTCGGGGAGGGCGAGCGTGGTGAGCGCGCCCCCGTCCGGGGCGTTGGCGAAGTCCAGCTCGGCGCCGATGGTGCGGGCCTGTCCCACGGCGATGGTCAGGCCCAGTCCGTGGCCCTTGTTGCCGTTGGTCGTGGGCTCGGTGCGGAAGCGCTGCGGGCCGTGCTCCAGGAGGTAGCCGGGGTAGCCGTCGCCGTGGTCCCGGACGGTGATCACCGGGCCGTCGACGGTGAGGACGACGGGCGGGCGGCCGTGCCGGTGCGCGTTGGCGAGCAGATTGCTCAGCACCCGCTCCAGCCGGCGCCGGTCGGTCATCACGCAGGCGTCGCGCGCGACGCGGACCTCGGCTTCGAGGCCCGAGGCGCGTACGGCCCGTTCGGCGAGCCTGCCGAGCCGGTGGGCGTCGAGGTCGGGCCGTTCGGTGAGCGAGTCCAGCCGGGAGATCTCCAGCAGGTCCTCGGTCAGCCGGCGCAGGGTCTGCACCCGGTCCCGCACCAGTTCGGTGGGGCGGCCGGGGGGCAGCAGGTCGGCGGCCGCCTGCAGTCCGGCCAGCGGGGTGCGCAGTTCGTGGGCCACGTCGGCGGTGAAGCGCTGTTCGCTCTGCAGCCGGGCCTGGAGGGTGGCGGCCATCGCGTCCAGGGCCGCGGCCACGGCCGCGACCTCGTCCTGGGCCTTGGCGGGGTCGGTGGTGCGCGGGTCGGCGACCCGGGCGTCGAGGTCGCCCGCGCTGATCCGGCGGGCCACGTCCGCGGTGCGGTGCAGCCGGCGGGTCACGCGGGAGACCGCGAACAGCCCGGCCGCCAGCGTGCCGCCGATGGCCAGCGCCGAGGAGCCGATGATGGCCCGGTCCAGGCCGTCGATGGTGTCGGCGCTGTGCCGGTAGTCGAAGCGGGCCGTGAGCACTCCGCCGTCGGCGGGTCCGGCGGCCCACATGGTGGGGGTGCCGTGGTCGTCGCCGAGCGCGGTGCCCCGCTCGCCGCGCAGCGCCAGTTTCCGCAGCTCGGGCGGGAGTCCGGGCGGGTTCAGGGCCGCCTGGTGGTGCATCGGGTCCCCGGCCGCGTACGCGCGGGCGGCCGTGTCCAGCCGGCTGAGGGCTCCGGCGCGGGCCTGCTGCACGGTCTGCCGGGTGACGACGACGTGCACCAGGGTGCCCAGGACGGCGGCGACGACGCAGCAGACGACGACGAGGAAGACGGTGAACTTCCCGTACAGCGAGGCGAACCGGGTCAGGCCGCCGGGCCGGGCCGGCGAGCGGCGGACGAGGGCCCTCACCGGGAGTGCTCCGGGGCCTCCGACGACGTGCCGGCGTCGGTGCGGCGGATCTCGTCGCTCTGCAGGTCCATGTAACGCCGGTGGGCGTCCCAGGAGTACACCGAGCGCACCGCGTAGTGCGGGGTCGTCGAGGGCTCCCAGACGATCAGGTCGCGTCCGGAGACCTCGACGGACGAGGGCCGCACCACCGTCGCCATGATGCGGATCAGCCGGCCGTCGGAGACCGTGTAGCAGCGCAGGCCGAGGAAGTGCTCGCCCATCTCGATGCCCATGATCAGATCGACGCGGCCGTCGCCGGTCAGGTCGCTGTAGACGGGGGTGCGCAGGGGGCAGTCCCGGTGTTCCTGCGAGCAGGAGACGAGCTTCGCGGCGGTCTCCTCGTCGAGCCCGTCGGCTCCCGTGACGTCGTGGCGGTGCGCGGCGACCTCGGCCTTGATCACGCTGTAGGGGTCGACGCGGCGGATGTCGCCGGCGGGGACGGCCGGGATGCCCGGGACGGGGGTGGAGCTCGCGTCCCCGTGCTGTTCGCCGGTGGGTGTGGGCGCCGGGGAGCGGTCCGGCCACAGCGGAGACGGTGCGGCGGCGGGCGCGGTGCGCCCGGCGCTGAGCGGCTCGCCGACGGTCCCGCAGCCGGTGACCGCCGCCGCCAGCAGCGCGCCCGCACCGAGGAGCCGGGCGCGGTGCCGGCGGCGGGCGGGGCGCGGGAGCGGCGGAACGCTCCCGGGCCGGTGCGGGCGGGCGGGTCGGGGCACTGCGGGGTTCCTGTCTCCTGTCACGCGGCGGGTGCGGCTGCAGGAGACGATGGTATGCGAGTCGCCCACCGGGACGCGGCGGGCTGTCGCACCGGGGCCCGGGACGGGGCGGTACCGCCTGCCGCGCGACGGGAAGCGCGGGCCCCTGTTCGTCGGACCTGCGGCCGTCCGGGCCGCGCGAGCGCCTCCGGGGGCCGGGGCCGTACCGTCGCCCGGTCGGCGGCCGCTGTGGTGGTACGGGCCGGCGACCCGGACAGCAGGCGCCCCCGGCCCCGGCCGTGGACGCCGCGCGCTTCGGGCGCCCCGGGCCGCGCGGCGCTACCTCTTGCGCCGCTTCATGATCACCGTCAGGACGACGGGCAGCAGCAGTTCCAGGGCCCGTTCGACGGTGGCGACGGGCAGCCCCGTCCGCCGGGCGACGGCCCTGGCCACGGGGCCGGAGATCCTGGCGAGCACTCCCGACATCAGCCCGCCGCCGAGGGCCCCGCCGAAGCCCACGGCCCCGGCCGGGAGGGCGGCCGGCCCCTCGGTGAGGTCGGCGGGGAGTTCGGCGACGGTGACCTCCACGACGCGCCTCGCCCCGTCGGTGTCGGTGCCCAGCTCCCTGGCGAGCTCCTCGATCCGGTCCTCGCCGAGCTCGTCGAGCACGTCGTTGCGCAGCGTTTCGTCGCCCATGCCCCGACAGTACGCGCGGCGGCCGGGCGCGGGCGGCCCCAGCGCGCTCGCGGAGCGGCCGGTCACCCCGAGGGACCACGGGCAAGATCCTTAATCGGGGAGGAGAGGGCTTTCACCTCTTCGTGCGGAAGTACGACCAAGGGTTCCATGGGGCGTCGTACAGCGAACTACGGTGGGCTCCCGGAGCACAGCCGGCACAGGGACCGCGTGCCGGATCAGCAGGCAGCAGGCGATGGCCGGGCCCGCCGCGGCCCCCTCGCCGACCGGGCCACACGAGAGGGCGCACGATGCCGCACCCCTTCCGCCTCCCGCGCTTCTACACGCCGTACCCGGCGCGTCTGAATCCCCGTCTCGACAGAGCCCGGCGGCACGCCAAGGAGTGGGCCGGCGGCATGGGAATGATCGAGGGCTCGGGCATCTGGGACGAGGCCGCGTTCGACTCCCACGACTACGCGCTGCTGTGCGCCTACACCCATCCCGACGCCCCGGGCCCGGAGCTGGACCTGATCACCGACTGGTACGCGTGGGTGTTCTTCTTCGACGACCACTTCCTGGAGGTCTTCAAACGCAGCGGCGACCTCCAGGGCGGCAAGCGGTATCTCGACCGGCTGCCGGCCTTCATGCCGCTGGACCCCGAGGAGGGTGTCCCCGAGCCCGGCAATCCGGTCGAGCGGGGGCTGGCCGATCTGTGGGCGCGGACGGTCTGGACGATGTCGCGGCCCTGGCGCGCGCGGTTCAAGGAGAACACCCGCAAGCTGCTGGACGTCTCCTTGTGGGAGCTGGCGAACATCAACGACCAACGGGTCGCCAATCCCGTCGAGTTCATCGACATGCGCCGCAAGGTGGGCGGTGCCCCGTGGTCGGCCAACCTCGTGGAGCACGCGGCGGGCGTGGAGGTCCCGGACCGCGTCGCGGACAGCCGGCCGCTGCGTGTGCTGCGGGACGCCTTCGCCGACGGGGTGCACCTGCGCAACGACCTGTTCTCCTACGAGCGGGAGGTGCGGGACGAGGGCGAGCTGTCCAACGCCGTGCTGGTGCTGGAGCGTTTCCTGGACTGTGACACCCAGCAGGCGGCCGAGACCGTCAACGACCTGCTCACCGCGCGCCTGCAGCAGTTCGAGCACACGGCCCTGACCGAGCTGGGCCCGCTGTTCGCGGAGCACGGGCTGGACGCCGAGGAGTGCCGCCGGGTCTTCGCCTATGTCAAGGGACTGCAGGACTGGCAGTCCGGCGGCCACGAGTGGCACCTGCGCTCCAGCCGTTACATGAACGACGCCGCGGGCGGCGCTGCCGTCGCCCCGGCCAGGCTGCTGGGCGGCCCGCTGGGGCTGGGCACGTCGGCGGCGCTGCTGCTCCCCTCGATCGCCGCGACGGCGCCGGCCAGGCTGCGCGGCTACACGCATGTGCCGTACGAGGAGACGGGTCCGCTGCCGCTGCCGGAGTTCCCCATGCCCTACCGGGTCCGGCTCAACCCGCATCTGGAGCGGGCCCGTTGCGGCAACGCGGCCTTCGGGCACCGCGCCGGGCTGCTGGCCCCCGATCCGGCCGTGCCCGGTTCCGGGCTGTGGGACGCGGAGCGGATCGCGGACTTCGACTTCGCCCTGTGTTCGGCCGGTCTGGATCCGGACGGCGACGCGGACGCCCTGCAGCTGAGTGCGGACTGGCTGGCCTGGGGCACGTACGGCGACGACTACTTCACGACGGTCCTCGACAGACTGCCCCCGCACGCCGCGCAGTCGCTCGTGCGGCGGCTGCGCGCGTTCATGCCGCTGGACGCGGGCCCGGTGCCGCCTGCGGAGCACGCGCTGGAGCACGGTCTGGCCGAGCTGTGGGGCCGTACGGCGGGGCCGATGACGCCGCGGGACCGCGTCGAACTGCGCGAGGGCGTCGAGGTGATGCTGGACGCCTGGCTGTGGGAGCTGGCCAACCGCCGGCAGAACCGCGTCCCCGAGCCGGTCGACTACCTGGAGATGCGCCGCCGGACCTTCGGCACCGACCTGACCAACAAGCTGTTCCGGCTGCGGCAGGGCAACGCCGTGCCGCAGGAGGTCTACCGGGCCGAGCCGGTCGTCGCCCTGGAGAACGCGGCGGCGGACTATGCCTCGTTGGCGAACGACCTCTTCTCCTTCCAGAAGGAGATCCAGTACGAGGGCGAGATGCACAACGCCGTCCTGGTCGTGCAGAACTTCTTCAACTGCGGCCGTGAGGAGGCCCGTGCGATCGTCGGCGATCTGCTGGCCTCCAGGGTGCGGGAGTTCCAGCACATCGTGGCCGCGCAGCTGCCGGTCTTCCGCGAGGTCGCCGGGCTCGACGCGGACGCGCGCGCGGCGCTGGAGGGCTATGTGGCCAGCCTGCAGAACTGGATGGCGGGGATCCTCAAGTGGCACCAGGAATGCCGCCGTTACACGGAGGAGGATCTGCGCAGGCACCACGCGGCGCCGCGGCGGCCGGTCCGGTACGGCCTCCCGGCCCTCGGGCGCAGCGCGTCGCTGCCCCCGGCCGGGCTCGGGATGTCGGCGGCCCGGGTGAGCCGGGCGCGGATCCCGGCCTGAGGCCGCCGCCCGCCGGGGCGGACAGCGCCGCGCCGGACGGTGGTTCCGGGCGCTGCCGTGCGCGGTGCCGCCGGGCACCGCGCACGGCACGAGGGGCCCTCGCCGGGGTGCGCGGCTCGCACCCGTCTGCTGTGCACCGCCTAGGCCGACGGGGTCAGGAAGCGTTCCGGCTGACAGGCGTCGCAGGGGCGGGCGTTGCTCGCGAGGAGCTCGGCGCGGGCCTGGGCGGTGGTCATGGTGACCGTGGTCTCCTCCCCTCCGCCGCTCTTGGGCACCCAGCAGCCGGCGTGGTGCACCTCGTGGAGCTCGCGGCCGGAACGGCGGTGCGTGGTCACCGGCCACAGTGCGTCCTCGATGCTCGGCCGGTAGGCGCCGCGGAGGTCGGCCGGAGCGTGCGGGGAGCGGTGTGTTTCTTCGAGCGGGTCGTCGGTGAACTGCTGCAGCACGACACCCCGGACCCAGTCCCGTGGAGTCATGTCGGCCTCTTGCGCGGCTTCTGTGATAAGGGCGAGTTCGTCGTGGCTGAAGATCTGGTCCATGGCGCGGACGGTAGCAGCGGCACGGACCCGGCGGGGGCCGCTCCGTGAGCCTGGCAAGTGCCCCTGCGGGCAAGGGAGTCGGAAGCCGCGGGGGAAGCCCGGTCACGTGGCATATGCGCAGCTGACGGCGGGTCCGCGAGCCCGTGCCGGGCGTCCTCGTACGAATGCGGCCGACGTGGCTTATACCGCCGCGCGAGCTGCTGCCCTACCGGGGGTGGCGGGCGGGGTCCGCTCCCCCCGGCAGCCGTGCGATCCCCTTGCGGGAGCGGGGAGTCGGCGGTCGCCGGGCCGGGGCCGGGCTCCGGAAGTGACCGGGAAAACTCACCCGTGAGAGTGAGTCTTCCCGGTCGCGCCGTCAGTGTCGCGCCGTCAGTTTTCCGCGCGCCCGCGACCGTCGGTCCGCAGGGTTCGGTCCCCCTCCCCACCCCCTCCTCACCCCGTCGCGGACCCTTGCCCGGAAACGGGCACACTACGTACCGACCCGACGGTTTCAGTGCGTCATATTCCGTACATAGCACGCGAATTACCCAAGCATCCGCGCACAATGCCCCTTTGAGACCGCTGACGTCCCGAAATAACAGACTGGATGGTTCGGTACTGTCGCCAAATGATCTCGGTACCCGTACCGGTACGGACCGTGCTGTCCTCGCCACCGCCAACGACCATGCTGTGGAGCGCGCCCCGGTGTTCGGGGCGTGCTCGCACAACGGGAGGAATTGTGCCCAAAACGCTCAATGGAGAAGGCGCCCCGTTGCACGGGGCCCCGACGGAGCCGCTCGACGGGGGCGTGGAGATCCGGGCCCGGGTCGAGATACCGGTGCAGCGTGCAGACGGCGCCTGGCAGCCCGGCCAGATGATCACCTTCACGGGGCTCGGCGACGGCCTTGAGCACATAGCCGTGCAGTTCGGCCCGATCGCCGAGGTGCCGCTGGTGCGGCTGCACTCCGAGTGCCTGACCGGCGACGTCTTCGGGTCCGCGCGGTGCGACTGCGGTCCGCAGCTGACCGAGTCGATGCAGCTGCTGGCCGGGTCCGGCGGCGTCCTGCTGTACCTGCGCCAGGAGGGCCGCGGCATCGGCCTGTACAACAAGCTCGACGCCTACCGGCTGCAGGACCAGGGCCTCGACACCTTCGCGGCCAACCGGGAGCTGAACTTCTCGGACGACATGCGCGACTACAGCTCGGCCGCGCAGATGCTCAAGGCCCTGGGCATCTCGCGCGTCAAGCTGCACACCAACAACCCCGACAAGGCGGCCCAGCTGGCCTCGCACGGCATCGAGGTCGTGGAGCAGATCCGCACGGGGATCTTCCGTAACGAGCGCAACGACCACTACCTGCGCGCCAAGGCCGAGTACGGCGGCCACTCGATCGAACTTGTGGAAGGAACAGCGTGATCCAGCACCGGGGACCCATCAGCGGCATCGCGGCCTGGCAGAATGCCTACGTCGCCACCGCCGGCTACGACAACCAGGTCATCTGCTGGGACCAGCAGACCGGGAAGGCCATCTCCCGCTCCTTCCACGACCACCTGGCCAACCAGTGCGCGTTCTCGCCCGACGGACGCCACCTGGTCTCCTCCTCCAGCGACTACACCGCCCGGCTGTGGACGGTGCCGGACCTGCGCCTGGTCGCCGTCCTCGCCGACCAGGAGGACGACGTGGAGATGTCCGTCTTCCACCCGTCCAAGGAGCTCATAGCCACCGCCTCGCGCGACCACCGGGTGCGCGTCTACGACTTCAGCGGCAGGCTCGTGGCCCGCTTCGCCGGCCACACCGCGGACGTCATCTCCGTCGAGTGGGCCCGCGGCAGCGACGAGCTGATCTCCTCCAGCGACGACGGCACCATCAAGCGCTGGTCGCTGGAGACCGGCGGTCTCGTCGCCGACCTGGACATGGACGGCATCGAGACCGACACCATCGCCATCTCCTCCGGCGGCACCATCTTCGCCGGCAACGACGAGGGCCAGATCATCGTCGTCGGCCCGGCCGAGCGCTCCGTGCTGCCGGCCCACGAGGCGGGCATCAAGCGCCTGGTCCTCGACGACGCCCGCAACCTGCTGGTCTCCCTCAGCTACGACCGCACCATGCAGCTGTGGGACGTCTCCTCCGGCACCCCCGAGCGGCGCGACACCACCGAGCTGCCCGACGACGTCTGGCCGCGCTCGTGCGCCTTCGCCGGCGGCTCCCGGCTGGTCTTCGCCACCTTCGGCGCCGGCTACCGCGGCTACGACTACGAGGGCCGCGCCTGGGACGCCACCGAGGTGCCGCCCACCCAGGGCGTCAACGCGGTCCTCCCGGCCGCCGACGGCACGCTGACCATCGGCGACGCCGGCATCGTGCACCGCGACGGCGCGCAGATCGCCGAGACCGGCAGCCTGTGCAACTTCCTCACCCCGCTGGGGAACCTGGTGGTCTCCGGCGGCCAGCTCGGCAAGGTCTTCGACGCCCTCACCGGCCGGCAGCTCCACCAGCACCGCTCCCCGCTCAACTGCGGCGCGGCCTTCGAGCGCGACGGCGAGCAGTACGTGGTCATCGGCGCCTACACCGGCGAGGGCCTGCTGCTGCGCCTGACCGGCCCGGACACGGTCGAGCACGTCAAGGACCTGCCGCTGCACGTCAACGCCGTCAAGGGCGTCGCGGTCTCCGGCGACCTCATCTTCTCCGTCGCCGCGGACGCCTCCGCGACCTGGTACCGGATCTCGGACCTGGAGAAGGTCGCCGGCATCGAGGACGCGCACGACCGGATCGCCAACGGCTGCGCCGGGCTGGGCAAGGGCTGGTTCGCCAGCGTCAGCCGCGACCTGAAGCTGCGCGTGTGGGACCCGCAGCAGCGCGTCGAGGTCCTCGACACCCCGCACACGCACTCCATCAAGTGCGTGGCCGCCTCCGCCGACGGCAACATCGTCGCCACCGGCGCCTACAACGGCCGCATCGCCCTGTACGACCGCACCACCCGCGAGTGGCGGGTGCTGCGGCCGACCACGGCCGGCATCTCCTCGCTGACCTTCGACGCCGCGCGGGGGCGCTTCGCCGCCTCCTCCTACGACGGCCGGGTCTACTTCGCCGAGGTCTAACGGCCGGCCCACGGACGGTTCCGGGGGAGGCGCGGCACAGTACTCCGCCTCCCCCGGAACCCATGTCCGGGCCCCGGCCCGCCCGGCATCCATCGGCACCACCACAGGAGTAAGGACCGCCCACGCACATGGCCGAAAGCCACCCGATAGCCGACCGCTACACGGTTTCCCGCACCGAGGCCACCCCCCTCGACGAGGCCGCCTACGCCGCGGTCCTGCACAGCGACTTCCACGAGCACTACGCGGGCGGCCGCGACATCTGGACCGGTGAGGAGGCGATGCGGCAGGCCCCGCAGCTCCTCATGGCCGCGCTCGCCCACGCGGGCAGAGCCGCCGACGCCCACGTCCTCGACCTCGGCACCGGCCACGGCCGCGACGCCGAACTCGTCCTCGCCGGCGGCCACCGCGTGACCGGCTGCGACCTCGTGGCCTCCCCCGAGTGGGACGCCATCACCGCCCGCCACCCGGGCCGGGCCCGCTTCGTCGCCGGCCCGGTGCTCGACCTGCCGGGCAGCGGGGAGTACGACGGGGTGCTCGACAACGGCTGCTTCCACCACCAGCACCCCGACGCCTACGCCGCCTACCTGCGCCACGTCCGTGAACTGCTGCGCCCCGAGGGCCTGTTCACCGTCTCCGTCTTCCACGCCACCGGCGAGCGCGGCGGCCTGTACGCCAACAACGGCAACCGCCTGTACCGCGAGTTCACCGAGGACGAGCTGTCCGCGCTGGTCGGCGGGCACGGCTTCGCGCTCGTCGAGGCCCATCACGTGCCGCGCGCCGTCGAGGGACTGACCTACCTCGTGGCCACCTTCCGCCGCACCGGCGGTGATCCGCGATGAGCGGCCGTCCCCTCGCCCGGGCGGCCGTCGCGGCGGCGGCCGCCCTGCTGGCCGCGCCCCTGCTGACCGCCCCCGCCGCGCACGCGGCCCCGGCCGGCGACGGCGGCTGGACCGGGACGTGGGGCACCGCGCCCGCGCCCGCGGCCCCCTCCGGCGTCTCGCACGACGGCATCGCGGACCGCACCGTCCGCATGATCGTGCACACTTCGGCCGCCGGCGGCGAACTGCGGCTGCGCCTGTCCAACGCGCACGGCACCGCCCCGCTCGTCCTCGGCCGCACCACGGTCGCCCTCGCGCGCTCGGCCACGGCACCGGCGGCGGCCGCGGACAGCCTGCGCACCGTCACCTTCGACGGCGGCGCCGCGGGGACCACGGTGCCCGTCGGCGCGGAGGCCGTCAGCGACCCGCTGCCCTTCGACGTGCCCGCGGGCGGCGACCTGCTCGTCAGCGTGCACCTGCCGCGCGCGACCGGCCCCATGACCTGGCACTGGCTGGCCCAGCAGACCAGCTGGATCTCCCAGCCGGGCGACCACACGGCCGACGCCGACGGCACGGCGTTCCCGCAGAGCGAGACGTCCTGGTTCTTCCTCACCGGCGTCGACGTGCGCGGCAAGGGCGCGCGCGGCACCGTCGTCGCGCTCGGCGACTCCCAGACCGACGGCGTGGGCTCCACCCCCAACGGCAACGGCCGGTGGACCGACGCGCTGGCCCGGCGGCTCGCCGCCGACGAGGCCACGCGCGGCCTGGGCGTGCTCAACGAGGGCATCGGCGGCAACCGCATCCTGCGCGACGGCTCCGAGACCGACCGGCCGCAGCGCGGCACGAGCGCCCTCGGCCGGCTGGAGCGCGATGTCGCGGACCGCCCCGGCGTGCGCACGGCCGTCCTCTACGAGGGCATCAACGACCTCCAGCTGGCGCCGAACGCCACCTCCGCCCAGGTCCTCGACGGACTGCGCGCCATGGCGGACCGCCTGCACGCCAAGGGCATCCGCGTGGTGGTGGGCACCCTCACCCCGTTCAAGGACTCGCCCTTCTACACCCCGCAGGCCGAGCAGGCGCGCGGCGAGGTCAACGCCGCGCTGCGCTCGCCCGCCGCGCGGGAGACCTTCGACGCCGTCGTCGACTTCGACGCGGCCGCGCGCGACACGGCCGATCCGCAGCGCGTGCGGGCCGACTTCGACGGCGGCGACCACATTCATCTGAACGACGCGGGCTACCGGGCGCTCGCGGCAGCGGTCCCGCTCTCCGCGCTGACCGGCCCCGCCCCGACGGCCCATGGGAGCACTTCATGACCACCAGCAAGACGCCGGTCGTCCTGGCCAACCCGAACACCCTGACCGACCGGGCGGCCATGGGCCTGCCCGACTCCTTCGTGCCGCGCGGCCCCGGGCACCCGCTGGCCGGCCACCCCGAGCTCCTGGGTGCCGGACCGGAGGCGCTCGTCGCGGTCGCGGAGGACCCCGCCGAGCCGTTCGCGCGCCGGCACGCCGCCGGCACCCTGCTCGGGCTGGTGGGCGACCCCCGTATCCGCCCCGAGGACCCGCCGATGGCCGGCATCCCGGCGGCCCGGGTCCGGCTCGGCCTCGACCCGAAGGACGTGGCCGCGGTCACCGAGCGGTGGCGGCACGCCGGGGTCGAGGAGGAGTGGATCGCCAAGGAGTGCCCCCGCTACGAGGCGGACCTCGCGGCGTTCCGTATCGCCCTGCACCCGGTGACCAACCTGGAGTACCGGCTGTTCCTGGAGGACACCGGCAGCGAACTGCTGCCCAGCAGCTGGCGGTTCGGCGTCTACCCGGCGCACCTGGCCAACCACCCGGTGTGGACGGTCTCCGCCGAGGCCGCCGACGCCTACGCCGCGTGGCTCTCGCGCCGCACCGGCCGTTCCTTCCGGCTGCCGACCGAGGCCGAGTGGGAGTACGCGGCCTCCGGCGGCGACGGCCGGGACTTCCCCTGGGGCGACGGGTTCCGCCCCGAGTGCGCGAACACCGTCGAGGAGGGGCCGCTCACGACGACGCCCATCGGCATCCACCCCGCCGGCCGGTCCCCGTTCGGGGTGCACGACCTGGCGGGCAACGTCGAGGAGTACGTGGCCGACGACTACGGCCCGTACCCCGGCGGGGAGCGCGTCGACGACGACCTGGCCGTCACCCGCGGCGCCTACCGGGTGGCCCGGGGCGGCAGCTTCACCCGCTTCGGCGACCTGGCCCGCTGCGCGCGCCGGCACGGCTGGTACGAGCGCGAGATCTACGCGATGGGCTTCCGGCTCGCGGAGACGGTATGACGGCCGCGCTCACCGCCACGCCCGCCGAACAGGAGGCCATGCGGCGGGCGATCGAACTGGCGGTCACCCAACTGGGCCGTACCAGCCCCAATCCGGTGGTCGGCTGTGTGCTGCTGGACGCCGGCGGCGCCACCGTGGGCGAGGGTTTCCACCGGGGCGCGGGCCATATGCACGCGGAGGTCGAGGCGCTGGCCGCCGCGGGCGTCCGGGCGCGGGGCGCGACCGCCGTGGTGACGCTGGAGCCGTGCGCGCACACCGGCCGCACCGGGCCGTGCGCGGAGGCGCTGCTCGCGGCCGGGGTGGCCCGGGTCGTCTACGCGGTGCCGGATCCCAACCCCGGTGCGGCGGGCGGCGCTCAGCTGCTGCGCGAGGCCGGGGTCGAGGTGGTGCCGGAGGTGCTGCGCGAGGAGGCGGAGCGGGCCAACGAGCTGTGGCTGACCGCGATCCGCCGCGAACGGCCCTGTGTCACCTGGAAGTTCGGCGGCACCCTGGACGGCCGCTCGGCGGCGCCCGACGGCACCTCGCGCTGGATCACCGGGCCGCAGGCCCGCGAGGACGCGCACCGGCTGCGGGCCACGCACGACGCGGTGCTCGTCGGTTCGGGCACGCTGCGCGAGGACGATCCGCACCTGGGGCTGCGCCACGGCATCACGGGCCGGCCGCCGCTGCGCGTGGTGCTGGACCGCAGGGGCGGCATCCGCGAGGACGCGCGGGTGCTCGACGACGCGGCCCCCACGCTGGTGGTCGTCGGGGAGAGCGCGCCGCGTCCCGAACTCCCCTCGGGCCACGAGGTGCTGGCCCTGCCCGAGCGCGAAGGCCGCCTGGACGTCGGCCTGCTGCTCGACGAGCTGTACGGGCGCGGGGTGCGCTCGGTGCTGCTGGAGGGCGGGGCCCGGCTGGCCGCGGAGTTCGCGGCGGCGGGGCTGCTGGACCGTGTCGTGGCCTACGTCGCGCCGGTGCTGCTGGGGGCCACGGGCCGGGCGGTGCTCGACGGGTTCGGGGCGCACACCCTGACCGAGGCGCTGCGGCTGCGGCTGGACACCGTCGACCGGCTCGGCGACGACGTCCGTCTGGTGCTGCGCGCCGGGGCCGGTGGGGAGGGCGAGCGGTGAGACCACGTGTCGCGGTCGTCTTCCACAGCCGCCACGGCACGATGCGGGCCCTGGCCGCCTCCGCCGCCGAGGGGGCGCGTTCCTTCGGCGCGGAGGTGCGGCTGCTGCGGGTCGCGGACGTCACCGCGGGGCCGGACCGCGAGCCGTGGCCGGAGACGGCGGCCGTGCCCGAGGACGTGCTGTGGGCGGACGGCCTGGTGCTGGCGACGCCCACGTACTTCGGCAATGTCTCGGGGCCGTTCAAGCACTTCCTGGACGCGACGTCGCCGCTGTGGAAGCAGGGGCTGCTGGCCGACCGGGTGGTGACGGGCATGACGTCCTCCACGTGTGTGCACGGCGGCCGCGAGGCCACGTTGCTGACGCTGTATCAGACGGCGTACCACTGGGGTGCCTGGACGCTGGGCGCGGAGCCGGGCGATCCGGTCTTCCAGCGGGTGGGGGCCAACCCCTACGGGCTGTCCGTCACGCCCCGGCGCGACGGACGCCTGGGGGAACCGGAGCTGACGGCGGCCTGGGCGCTGGGCCGCCGGCTGGCCGACGCCGCGGCCCGGGCCCGCGCGCAGGCGGAGTCCGTCCCGCCGGAGCCGGGCCGCAGCAGGGTGACGGTCGTGCACTGCGCCGAGGACGAGGCGGTCCGGCTGCTGGCCCAGGAGTGCGCGGCCGGGGCCCGGGAGCTGGGGGCCGAGGTGCGGCTGCGCCGGCTGGCGGGGCCGGGCCTGCCCCAGGAGTCGGGGCTGCCCGGCCGCTCCGGGGGCGCCCCGCCCGCCGCTCCCGCCACCGCGCTGGACGTGACCTGGGCCGACGCGGTGGCCTTCGGCGCGCCGGTGCGGGCCGGGGCGGTGGCCGCCCCGCTGCTGGGCTTCGTGCAGTCGCTGGCGCACCCGCTGGACGGGGTCGCGGGGCCGGGGCCGCTCACCGGCAAGCCGGCCAGCGCCTTCGTCGCCACCGGGCACCCGCACGCGGGCAGCGAGTCGGCCCTGCTGTCGCTGCACCACGTGCTGCACCACTGCGGGGCGCTGGTGGTGCCGCCCGGTTACACCGACCCGGCGGTCTTCGCGGCGGGCGGCAATCCGTACGGCACCTCCTACAGCCGCTCCACGGGGCCCGCGCCGAGCGCGGAGGTCCTGGCGGCCGCCCGGCACCAGGGGCGGCGCATGGCCCTGGCCGGCCACCGGCTGCGCCGCAAGGCCCTGCCGTCCGAAGGCGGGACGGCCGCCGCCCCCGGTGCCCACACGTCCCTGGACAAGGAAGCCCTGGAAAAGGAAGCAAGTTGACGAGCATGCAGCAGTACGACGAGATCGGCGAGTCCTACGAGGGCTTCAAGACACTGCCGTTGGCCCGCTACCCGGAGTGCGGCAGTTTCCTGGCGATGCTCGGGGACCTGAGCGGGAAGTCGGTGCTGGACCTGGCCTGCGGGACGGGCTTCTACACCCGGCAGGCCAGGCGGCTGGGCGCGCGGGACGTCCTCGGTGTGGATGTCTCGGGCGAGATGGTGGCCGCGGCCCGGGCCATCGAGGAGCGCGGCCCGCTCGGGGTGCGCTACGAGGTGGCCGACGCCGCCGAACCCGCCGTGTTCGGCGGGCCGTTCGACGTGGCGACGGCGGTGTACCTGCTCAACTACGCCGACGACGCGGCCGCGATGGAGCGGATGTGCCGCGGGGTGCACGCGAACCTGCGGCCGGGGGGCGAGTTCTTCGTCCTCACCCAGGCCCCGGACTTCCGTTTCGACGGCCCCTCCACCGCCAAGTACGGCTTCCGCTACGAGCCCGAGGGCACCGGTGAGGTCGGTCCGCGGGTGCGGATCACGGCCCTGCTGGACCCGCCCATCGACTTCGTGACCAACTACCCCCGGCGCGAGGTGTACGAGGGCGCGCTGAAGGCGGCGGGCTTCACGGATCTGACGTGGGTGCCGCTGACGGTCCCGCAGGAGGGCCTGGCGGCCTTCGGGGCGGAGTTCTGGGAGGACTTCCTCGCCAATCCGCCGCTGGTGATGCTGCGCGCCCGCGCGTAGCGCGGACCCGAACGCGCCGAGGCCCCCGTGGAATCGCTCCACGGGGGCCTCGGTCGTGACCGGCTGCAACAGCCCTGCGGCAGCCCTACAGCAGCCAGGGTCTGGAGTCGTCCGCGGGCGGCAGCCCGGAGCGCTCCCGGGCCGCCGCGGCGGTGCGGTGGATGTGGAACAGCAGCCGCACGGCGGCGCCGGGGTCGCTGAAGGAGACCTGGCCGTCGGGGGTCTCGCGCAGCGCGTGCGCGGCCCGCGGGATGACCGTGCGGGGGCCGACCATGTGCGCGCCGGCGGTGAAGAGCATGCGCTCCACTTCGCAGTACGGGTCCGAGGGGGCGGTCGGCTCGCGGGTGGTGGTCAGCACCGCCACCGGTTTGCCGACGAGCGGGGAGGCGGCCGTGGGCCAGCTGAGCCAGTTCAGCAGCGTGCGCAGCGACTCGGCGGGCGCGCCGGGGGACTCGGGGGCGGCGATCACCAGCCCGTCGGCGAGCGAGGCCATCTGCCGCAGCGCGTCGGCCACGGGGTGTGCCGGATCGATGTCGGGGCCGGTGCGGGCCAGCACGGACGGTGCCGTGCTGACGACCAGCCGGGTTCCCGAGGCGCCGGGCGCCGACAGCGCCCGCAGCAGTGGATCGCCGTACGGGTCGTCCTCGACCGGCGAGCTCAGACCCAGCAGCAGTACGTTTTCCACGGTCGCTCTCCTTCCCGTCTCTTGTCTCGTTCTGCCGGTGTGCGGCGGCGGTTACCGGGCCGGGGCGGGGCGCAGCCGCCGGGAGAGCAGCACGCCGATGAGCGCCAGCACGGCGGTCAGGGTGAAGGTGGCCAGCAGCGCGGTGCGGGTGGTCGAGCCGTGCTGGTCGGCGATGGCGATGGCCGCGCCGCCCAGGCCCGCGATCAGACCGGTGGCGAGGGTCTGGGCGAGTTGCAGGGAACCGCTGACCAGGCCCTGCTGCTCGCCGGGGGTCTGCTCCAGGGTGTCGGTGGTGGCGGCGTTGAAGGCGACGCCCATGCCGATGCCGCCGATCGCCCAGCCGGCCACGGCGACCATGGCGGGGATCGCCTCGACGAGGATGGAACCCGCCATGATCACCACGCCGATCAGCAGGATGGCGAAGCCGAGGGTGACGCTGCCGGTGCGGCCGCGGCCCTTGCCGTCGAGCTTGGCCTGCCAGGCGGAGCCGACGACCCAGGTGATGGCGCCGGCGGACAGGCCGAGGCCGGCGAGGGAGGCGTTGACGTCGCGCAGCTCCTGCAGGCCCAGCGGCAGGAACGCCTCGCTGCCGAAGTAGACGGCGCACAGCAGGAAGCGGATGCCGATGCCGGCGCCGATGCCGGCGCGGGCGGAGAGGGTGCCGGCCGGGGTGACGGCGCGCAGGGTCGGGACGGCGACGGCGATGCCGACGACGGCGAGGACGACGAGCAGGACGAGGTTCTTCAGCAGCAGCGCCTGGAGCAGCAGCGCGGTACCGGCGGTGAGCAGGACGCTGCAGGCGAGCGGGCTCTTCCACCAGGGGCCGGCCGGGGCGGGGGCGCCGCCGCCGTCGGGGCGGTGGAGCTTGCGCAGCCCGGGCAGGGTCAGGGCCGCCGCGACGGCGATGAGCGGCAGCATGAGCAGGAAGACGCCGCGCCAGCTGGTGTATTCGGCGAGGGTGCCGGCGATGACCGGGCCGATGAGCGAGGGCACGGTCCACGCGGAGGACAGCAGGGCGAACATGCGGGCCCGCAGGTGTTCGGGGTAGGCGAGCCCGATCACCGTGTAAGCCATGCTCATGACAGCACCGACGCCCAGGCCCTGGAGCGCGCGGCCGAGCAGGAACAGCGGCCAGGTGGGAGCGGCACCGGCCACCGCGCAGCCCGCCGCGAAGATCACCATGCCGATGGCCATCGACCGCCAGGGGCCCTGCCGGTCGGCGGAGCGGCCCGCGACCACGGTGCCGATGATGTTGGCGAGCATCAGCGCGGACAGACCCCAGCCGTAGGCACCCAGGCCGTCGAGGTCCTTCGCGATGTCCGGCAGGACGGTCGCCACGCCCAGGGACTCGAAGGCGACCATGCTCACCGAGAGGATCACGCCGAGCGTCAGGGCGCGGTACGCCCCGGAGAAGACGCTCTCCCCCGCCGCACCCCCGCCGGCCGCCGGTGCGGCGACCGGCTCACCGGCTTCTTCGGCGAGCTGGTTGACATCGTGCGACACGCAAGACCTCCTGAGAAATATTTTCATTCCGTTCCGGCACGTAACTTATCGCAGCTTACCTATACTGGCGCCATGGTGAACACCCCCAACGGCACCGTCGCCGAGGCCCCGGACACCGGCCAGCAGCGCGGAGGAAGGCCACGTGACGGGCGGATCGACGCGGCCGTCCCCGCCGCGGTGATGGAGATCCTCAACGAGTCGGGCTACGGCAATCTCACGCTCGAAGCGGTGGCCGCCCGGGCGGGGACGAGCAAGCCGGCCCTGCGCCGCCGCTGGCGCTCGCGCCAGCACCTGGTCGTGGACGCGCTGGTCACCACCGTGGGCACCACGCCCACCCCCGACACCGGCTGCACGCACTGCGATCTCATCGCCGGGATCGCCACGCTCAGCCAGGCCTTCGGCACCCCGCTGGGGCGGCGGGTGCTGCCCGCCCTCGTCGCCGACCTCGCCGACCACCCGGATCTGGAGAGCGCCTTCCTGGAGCGGTTCTTCCACACCCGCCGGGCCTCCACCGCCGAGGCCCTGCGGCGCGGCATCCGGCGCGGCGACCTGCGGCCCGACGCGGACATCGACCTTCTGCTGGACATGCTCGCCTCGACCACCTACTACCGGGTGCTCTTCGGGCATCTGCCGGTGACCCCCACGCTCGCCGAGGACGTCGTCGAGGTCGTGCTCAGCGGGGTGGCCACGCAGAAGTGGCGCGACCGGCACGCGAGCCTCGACGGGTTCTGACCCGCAGGCGGCGGACGCGCGGGCGGCGAGACCGGGGGACGGCGCCGCGGGCGCGCGGGCCGCGCCACGACCGCACGCAACGAACGAGGGGGAGAGTGAACTGTGCTGAGCCGGGACAGTGAGATGGCGGCCCTGGACGGGGCCTTGGACACGGCGGCCGCGGGGATGGGCGCGAGCCTGCTGCTCGAAGGGGGCATCGGCACCGGCAAGTCGCACCTGATCCGCACGGCGCTGCGCTCCGCCCGCGGCCGCGGCTTCACCACCGTCGCCGCGCGCGCCAGACCGCGCGAACAGGAGCAGGAGTACGGGGTGCTGCGCCAGGTGCGCGAGGCACTGCTCGGCGTCCTGGACACGGACCCCGCGCCCGTGCCCGCGGCCCCCGGGCAGCCGCCGGCCGCCTCCGGCACCCCGGACGCGCACGGACCGCAGCACGAGGCGGACCTCACGCACCGGCTGGTGACCGCGGCGGCCGGCCGGCACCCGGTGCTCCTGGCCCTGGACGACCTGCAGTGGACGGACGCGCCGTCCCTGCGGTGGCTGGACTACCTGATGGCCCGTCTCGAAGGGGTGCCCGTCGTCCTGCTGGCCACCCTGGGCCCCGACACGGCCGGGTGCGGCGCGCAGAGCGCCGACGGCCCGGCCGCGATCGCCTCCGGCTTCCACCGCCGCGTCGTCCTGCAGGGCCTGAACACCGACAGCGTCGGCTATCTGCTCACCTCCTTCCTCGGCGAGCCGGCGGGCCCCGAGCTCGCGCGCGCCTGCCGCGAGGCCACCGGCGGCAACCCGCTGATGCTCCAGGCACTGCTGCGCGAGCTGCGCCGTACGGGGACCGGACCGCTGGAGGTCTCCCCCGCCCGCATCGCGGAACTCGGCCCGACCGAGCTGGCCGAGACGCTGCTGGCCCGGTTATCCGGCTGCTCCCCCCGGGTCGGGGCCGTGCTCGGCGCCGTCTCGGTCGCCGCCCCCGCCGCCGACGGCGAACTGGCCGCCCGGCTCGCGGACATCCCGGCCGCCGAGGCCGCCGACGTCCTGCACCGGCTCGTGCGCTGCGGTGTGCTCACCGAGAACGCCGACGGCATCGGCTTCGCCCAGCCCGTGGTCGCGGCCGCGTTCCGCACCCGCATGCCGCCCAGCGAACGGGCCCGGCTGCACACCGAGGCCGCCAAGGCCCTCTACTTCAGCAGCGCCCCCCGCGAACACATCACCGCCCACCTGCTCACCGGCGCCCCCATCGGCGAGGCCTGGGCCCGCCGGCTGCTGGTCGACGCCGCCGACGCCGCCCTGGCCGAGGGCCGGCTGGCCCACGCCCGCACCTGTCTGGAACGCGGACTGGCCGAGTGCGGCCCGGAGGAGGAGCCGGGCCTGCTGCGCCGGCTCGGCCACATCGAGCTCGCCGACGGCCCCGAGCCCGCTGTCGCCCGGCTGCGCCGCACCGTGGACCGGATCCGCGGCAACACCGAGCACCGCGCCATGGCCGTGCTCGACCTCACCCAGGCCCTCGCCCTGACCGGCGACACCGCCGAGGCCCTGCGGCTGGTGGAGCGGGAGGCCGAGGAGATGGAGCGCTCCCGCGCCGGGAAGGAACTCACCGCCGGCTTCCGCGCGGTGCGCGGCCTGCTGGAGCTGATGGACGGCCGCGCCTCGCGCACCGCGCCCCCCGTCTCCCCCGCCGTGCTCAGCGAGGTCGCCCGCTCGCCGTGGGTGCGCCGCGCCGAGGCCGCCCTGCCCGCCATCGGCGCGCTATGGAGCGGTGAACAGCGCCTGGAGTCGGTCCAGTTGGCCCGGCTGGCGCTGAGCGAGCCGACCGCGACCGTCAACGACCACGCGCTGCTGCGGCTCGGTCTCGTGCTCGTCCTGGCCCGCGCCGGCGAGGACGAGGAGGCCCTGCAGACGTGTCTGGCCATGCTCTCCGCCGCCACCGCCGAGGGTTCCCGTACGGTCGCCGCCCTGGCCCGCGCCGTCCTCGCCGAGTGCGCCTACCGCACCGGCCGGCTGACCGAGTGCGTGGAGGCGGCCGGCGGGGTGCTGACAAGCGGCCCGGAACCCGACGGGCACGAGTGGCTGGGCTCCGCGCTGGCCCGCGGCTGGCTGGGCAGCGCCCTGTACGAGTCCGGCGACCTGGACCAGGCCCAGCGGATCCTGCTGGAGCCCGGCCTGGAGTCCGCGGTGCCCGCCATCGCCCTGCCGGTGCTGCTCTTCCACCGCGGCCGGCTCCAGGTCGCGACGGGGCGCGTGGCGCCGGGACTGGCCGACCTGGAGGAGTGCGGACGGCTCCTGCTGCGGCGCGGCCGCGTCAACCCCGCCCTGCTGCCCTGGCGTTCGGAGGCCGCCCTGGCCCACGCCCGGCTCGGCAACGACGCGGCCGCCCGGGACCTGGTCGCCGAGGAGCTGGCGCTGGCCCGCTCCTTCGGGGCGCCCCACGCGGTCGGGCTCGCCCTGCGCGCGGCCGGGCTGCTGGCGCCCGGCGAGGAGCGCGCGGCCCTGCTGGCCGAGGCGGCCGGGCTGCTGCGCGAGGCGGGCGCCGCCCTCGACGAGGCCCGCACCCTGCGCGACCTCGGGCGGGAGCTCATGCGCTCCCGCAGGACCCGGCAGGCCCGCGAGCACCTGCGCGCGGCCGCCGCGCTCGCCGAGAAGTGCGCCGCCCACGTCCTGGTGCAGGAGCTGCGCCAGGACATGATCGAGGCGGGGGCGCGGCCGCGCCGCGACACCGAGATCGGCCCCGACTCCCTGACGCCCGCCGAGCGCAGGACGGCGCTGCTGGCGGCCGAGGGCCTGACCAACCGTGAGATCGCGGGCCGGCTGTATGTCACGCGGCGGACCGTGGAGATGCATCTGAGCCGCGTCTACCGGAAGTTGTCGATCTCGGACCGCCGGGCGCTGCGCCTGGCGGCCGGGAGCGACGAGCGGCTGCCGGAGCCGCACGGTGCGGACGCGGAGCTCGACGCGTGCGAGGTCGTGGAGTCCTGTGCCTGACGGTGCCGTGCCGCCGGGCCTTTCGGACGCGGCCCGGCGGGGGAATTTCCGTGCCCCCGGGCCGCGTCCGCCCCGGCCGGTGCCCCGGGCGGCGGCGACGATGGCAGGACGACGGCACACAGCAGTCACAGGTCAGCATCACAGGTGAAGGGGTCCACCGTGAAGATCGAGGGTTCGGTCGCCCTGGTGACCGGCGCCAACCGCGGCATCGGCCGGGCGCTCGTCGCAGAGTTCCTCGCGCGGGGCGCCGCGCGCGTCCACGCCGCCGCGCGTGATCCGCACTCGCTGGAGCCGGTGATCGCGCTCGCCCCGGACCGGGTGGATCCGATGGAGCTGGACCTGGACCGGCCGGGGACCATCACGGCGGCGGCCGCCTCCGCGCCGGACGTGACGATCGTCGTCAACAACGCGGGCACGCACGGCGTCGGCCATCTGCTGGAGATGGACCTCGACGTCGTGGAGAAGGTCCTGATGACCAACTGCGTGGGCCCGCTGCTGGTGATGCGGGCGTTCGCGCACATGCTGCAGCACCGGGGCGGCGGCGCCATCGTCAACGTCGTCAGCACCGCCGCCTTCGGGGCCACGCCCTCGCAGGGCAGCTATCCGGCGTCGAAGGCGGCCCTGCACTCGATGACCCAGGCGGTACGGGCGGACCTGGCGCCGTACGGCATCTCGGTGCACGGCGTCTACCCCGGGCCGGTGGACACCGACATGCTGGACTACGTGATCGGTCACGAGCCGACCTTCGGCGACTTCCCGCGGGCGACGCCGCGGGACGTGGCGCGCGCGGTGCTCGACGGGGTGGAGGCCGGCGACGAGGACATCTTCCCCGACCCGTTCGCGCTGGAGATCGAGGCCGAGTGGCGCGCGGATCCCAAGGCGCTCGCGGCCCGGCTCGCCGCCATCGAGTGAGGACCGCCTGCGGGACGCGCCGCGCTACCGGGCCGGGTCGGGCCGGTCGCCGTCGAGCAGCAGCTGGGGCACCTGGGCGAACGTCCAGCCGTCGCCGTCGCGGGTGAACACCCACACCAGGTCGAAGCGGTCGTCCGGCCAGGCGGCGGGGGGCGCCGGATGCACCCGGCCCAGTCCCTTGACGATGTCGGAGATCCGGTGGTGCTCCCAGGAGACGAGGGTGGTCCCGTGCCGGGCGAGCAGTTCCCGGGCGAGGGCGGCCTCGTCGCCGGTGCGGTGGTCGAGCTTGAGGGGCGTTCCCAGTTTCGCCGCGAGCGGGGTGACGGTCTCGCTGGGCCGCAGGCTCTTGCCGCCGTGCGGCCCGGCGGCGTAGACCGTCTCGGGCCGGCGCAGGCCCGCGCGCGGCGGTGTCGCCGCGTCGGGGGCGAACAGCGCGACCAGCGCGCCGGCCCGCTGCCAGCCGCGCACGAGGAGCGCGTGCTCGCTCTTCTCGCCCTGCTCGGTGACGCCGTAGGGGGCGCTGTCCCCTTCCTCCTTGGGCTTCTCCCCGTGCCGGATGATCATGACGGTGTCGGGGCCGGGGGCGCCGCTGCCGGTCACGGCCGCCGTGGTGGTGGCGGTGCCGCGCGAGCCCGTGCGCTCCGCGGCGGCCTTTCGGTCGTCCTTGCCGCAGGCCGCGAGCGTGGCGCCCAGTGCCGCGGCCGCGCCGCCGGCCCTGATCATCCGCAGCAGGGTCCGGCGCCGCGGGGCCGCGACCGTGTCGGCTGTCTCCATGAAGGGCTCCTCCTCGTCCTGGTGCCGAAAGGCGCGCGGCCGGCCCTGGCGCCGTCCGGCACCCCATGGTCGGTCAGCGGCGGGCCCGGGTGAAGAGGGGGTGACCGTCATTGAGCAGCCGTTGACCTTCCGCAGAACTCCGCTTCCAGCAGCAGGGTGTTCCCGGCCGCCGGCGCGGAGGAGTTGAGGTCGAAGGAGGCCGTGTGCTCCGCGCCGGCGGTGGCGAACACCAGGGAGACCGCGCCCGGGACGCTTCCCGTGCCGCCCCTGACCGTCGTGCCGCAGGACAGCCGCCGCTCGACGATCCCCAGGCCCTGGGCGATGCCGTCCGTGCCCGTCGCCACGGTCGTCAGCATCTCGGCCGACTGCCGAGCGGGCAGCAGGTGTCCGCCGAGCAGGGCCCGCAGGAAGACGTCGAGGTCACCGGCGGAGGAGATCATCTCGCCCGCCGCGCCCAGTGCCGTGGAGCTGAACTCGGTGACGTCGTCCGGTTGTTGCGCTCCCGCGCCGTGGACGGCCCCGTAGCCGCGGCTGCTCGGCGCGGGGACGGTGACCTCCCCGCCGGGCAGGGTCGTGGAGCGCAGCCCCAGCGGCACCAGGATCCGCTCCTCGATCTCCTTGGCGTACGGGCGTCCGGCGGCCTTCTCGACGATCATCCCGGCGAGGACGTAGTCGGTGTGGGAGTGGCCCCAGCCGGAACCGGGGGCGAAGCGCGGCGCGTGGGCCATGGCGGTACGGACGAGTTCCCGGGGCGTGTGGACGTCGTAGCGGTGCCGCGTGAACTCCCGTCCGCGAAAACGCCTGTCGAACCCGGCGTCCCGGGTGTAGTCGAAGATTCCGCTGGTGTGGCCGAGGAGTTGACGGACCGTGATCCTGCCGCCGTCGTGGCCGTGTCCGGTCACCAGGCCGGGCAGCCAGTGCTCCACCGTGTCGTCGAGGCCCAGCCTTCCCTCGGCCTCCAGTTGCAGGACGGCTGTCGCGACGAACAGTTCGGTGCTCTCGCCGATGCGGAAGCGGTCACCGGGGCGGGGCAGCCGGGGCCTGGTCACATCGGCGGTGCCGGCCGCGCCGTACCAGCTCCGGTTCCCCTCGCGCACCTCCGCCAGCGCTCCGGGCACTCCGGAGGCGACGATCCGGCGCATGGCGGCGAGCGTGGCGGCGTGCCCGCTGCCGTCGGCCCGTGCCGCAACTGCCGTCGCCCCAGGGCCGGTCCGCGGCCTCTCGGGTACGGCCGCGGTGGCGGCCGAGCAGGCCAGTACCGCGGCGCCCAGGGCGGCGGGAAGTACGCTCCGCAGCACACGCTGCGACAACGGCCTCGCGATCGGCATGGACGACCCCCTGAACTCCCGGCCGGTACCCCGGCGTCGTCGGGCCCCGTACGCGCGTCGCGTCACGGACGGCCTCTGGCACCCCATC
This sequence comes from Streptomyces gamaensis, assembly GCF_042656465.1. Classification (NCBI taxonomy): domain Bacteria; kingdom Bacillati; phylum Actinomycetota; class Actinomycetes; order Kitasatosporales; family Streptomycetaceae; genus Streptomyces; species Streptomyces gamaensis. The sequence continues at coordinate 257,895 of NZ_JBHSPB010000008.1, read as the reverse complement.
GCTACCACGCGCCTCGCGCGGCGCGCAGGGGTACGGTCCACGGGTCAGCCGTACGGGGAGCCCCCGCCGTCCCGGGCCCACAGGGAGCGGACCTTGCCCAGGTGACGGGCCATGCACTGCCGCGCCCCCTCGGCGTCGCCCGCCAGCATCAGGTCGAGGAGTTCGAGGTGTTCCTCGGCCGAGGGGAGCAGCTCGCCGCGCTCGTCGAGGCCGGTGAGCCCGTACAGGCGGGAGCGCTTGCGCAGGTCGCCGACGGTCTCGACGAGCCGTTCGTTGCCGGAGAGGGCCAGCAGGCCGAGGTGGAACCGCCGGTCGGCCTCCAGGTAGCCGATGAGGTCGTGGGCGCGGGCGGCCCGGACGATCTCCCCTGCGACCGGGCGCAGTTCCTCCAGTCGCGCGCGGGGCGCGGCGCGGGCGATCCGGCCGACCGTGGGGATCTCGATCAGGGCGCGGATCTCGGTGTACTGGTCGAGGTCGCGCTCGTCGACCTCGGTGACCCGGAAGCCCTTGTTGCGGACCGGCTCGACCAGGCCCTCTCTGGCCAGGTCGAGCATCGCCTCGCGCACGGGGGTGGCCGAGATCCCGAAGTCCTCGGCGAGGCCGGGCGCCGAGTAGACGCGGCCGGGGCGCAGTTCGCCGGAGATCAGCGCGGCACGCAGGGCGTGGGCGACCTGGTCGCGCAGGCGCTCCCGGCCGGCGCCCAGGTCACGGAACGGCAGGTGCCCCATGGCGGTGCGATCCCTTCGGGCCGGAGCGGATCATCACTGTACGACGTCACGTCGTGCTCGCCGGTGACAGGGGGTCGCGCGGGGCGAGGGCGGGCGCGGGGGTGCTCACAGCAGGAAGCCTCCGGGGAAGGGGTCGTCCGGGTCGAGGAAGTACTGGGCGGTGCCGGTGATCCAGGCGCGTCCGGTGACGGCGGGCACCACGGCGGGCTGCCCGCCGACCGTGGTGCGGGCCGTCAGGCGGCCGGTGAACTCCGTGCCGATGAGGGACTCGTTGACGAAGTCCTGCCCCAGGGGGAGGCTGCCGCGCGCGTGCAGCTGGGCCATCCGGGCCGAGGTGCCGGTGCCGCACGGGGAGCGGTCGAACCAGCCGGGGTGGACGGCCATCGCGTGCCGCGAGCGGCGCGCGTCCGAGCCCGGGGCGGCCAGGTAGACGTGCTTGAGCCCGGCGACGGCCGGCTGCTCGGGGTGGACGGGCCGGTCGGGCGAGGCGTTGACGGCGTCCATGAGGGCGAGTCCGGCCGCCAGTATCTCGTCCTTGCGGGAGCGGTCGAACGGCAGCCCCAGCGCGTCGAGTTCGACGAAGGCGTAGAAGTTCCCGCCGAAGGCGAGGTCGTAGCCCACGGTCCCGTACCCGGGCACCCGGGCCGTGCGGTCGAGGCCCGCGCAGAACGCGGGCACGTTGGTGAAGGTGACCGACGCCGCCGCCCCGCCGCGCACCCGCACCTCGGCGCTCACCAGCCCGGCCGGGGTGTCCAGGCGTACGGTCGTCACCGGCTCGGTGACCGCGACCAGGCCCGTCTCGACGAGGACGGTGGCGACCCCGATGGTGCCGTGCCCGCACATCGGGAGCACCCCGGAGACCTCGATGTACAGGACGCCGATGTCGGCGTCGGGGCGGGTGGGCGGCTGGAGGATCGCGCCGCTCATGGCGGCGTGGCCGCGCGGCTCGTACATCAGGAGGGTGCGCAGGTGGTCCAGGTGCTCGATGAAGTGCAGCCGCCGTTCGGCCATGGTGGCGCCGGGGATCACCCCGACGCCGCCGGTGACCACGCGGGTGGGCATGCCCTCGGTGTGCGAGTCGACGGCGTGGAAGACGTGGCGCGTCCGCATGAACATCCCTTCGGCGGGCGGGGGTTGGGGGGCCGGGTCAGCGGTGGCCGTCGGCGAGCGCCTTGCGCGTGGCGGCCCGCACCCGCGTCTCGGCGTCCCCGCCGAGCGGGGAGCGTGGCGGGCGGACGGGCCCGCCGTGGTGTCCGGCGAGGTCCATGGACAGCTTGACGGCCTGGACGAACTCGGTCCTGGAGTCCCAGCGCAGCAGCGCGTGCAGGGACGTGTAGAGCGGCAGTGCCCGGGCGAGGTCGCCCGCGCGGGCCGCGCGGTACAGGGCGGCGCAGGCGGCGGGGAAGGCGTTGGGGAATCCGGCGATCCAGCCGACGGCACCGGCCAGGGCGAGTTCCAGCAGGACATCGTCGGCGCCGGCCAGGACGTCGAGGCCGGGGGCGAGTTCGGCGATCTCGTACGCCCGGCGGACGTCGCCGCTGAACTCCTTGACGGCGACGACGGTGCCGTCCCGGTACAGCCGGGCGAGCAGCCGGGGGGTGAGGTCGACCTTGGTGTCGACGGGGTTGTTGTACGCGACGACGGGCAGTCCCGCCCCGGCGGCCTCGGCGTAGTGGGCGCGCACGGCCCGCTCGTCGGCCCGGTAGCCGTTGGGGGGCAGCAGCAGGACCGAGCCGCAGCCGGCCGCGGCCGCCTGCTCCGCCCAGCGGCGGGCCCCGTCGCTCGCGTAGGCGGAGACCCCGGGCATCACCCGGGCCCCGTCGCCCGCCGCCTCGACGGCGACCTCCACGAGGCGGGCCCGCTCCTCGTCGGTGAGGGTCTGGTACTCGCCGAGCGAGCCGTTGGGGACGACGCCGTCGCAGCCGTGGTCGAGGAGCCGGCGCACGTGCCGGGCGTAGGCGTCGTAGTCGACGGACAGGTCCTCGCGCAGGGGCAGGGCGGTGGCGACCATGAGGCCGCGCCAGGGGCGGGCGCTGCTGAAGCTGTCGGCGGTCATCGCCGCGAACCTCTCTGTACGCGGTGGCGGGTCACTGGTCGGCGGACGGCGGTGCGGGCGGGTCCGGTGCGTCGAGGGCGGCGAGCGCCGCGAGCGGGACGGGCACGGCGAACGGGCGCTGCTCGGCGGGGGGTTCGACGGTGGGATCACCGGGGAGACCGATGGGAAGACCGACGGAGGTTCCGGCGTGTGCCGCGAGGCGGGCGACGGCCGGGCCGCACATCCTTCCCTGGCACCATCCCATGCCGGCCCGGGTGAGGAGCCTGACGGTCCGGGCGTCCCCCGCGCCCAGCCCCTCGACGGCCTCGCGGACGCGTCCGGCGGTGACCTCCTCGCAGCGGCACACCTCGGTGGCGTCGGTCAGCCAGCACGGCCACCCCGGGCCGGGCGCGTGGACGGCGGCCATCACGTCGGCGAAGGCGCGCATCCTCTCCCGGCGGCGCCGCAGCCGGCCGATCCGGCCCCCGCCGCCCCGGTCCGCCCCCAGCCGGGCGGCGACGGCGAGGCCCGCGAGTTCGCCTTCGGTACGGGCCAGTTCGACGCCGCCCGCTCCCCCTGTCTCGCCCGCCGCCCACACGCCTCGCACCGAGGTCTCCTGCAGGCCGTCCACGACGAGCGCGAGGGTCGCGCCGGCCGTCCGGCGGGTGGCGCACCCGAGGGCCGTGGCCAGTTCGATCCGGGGGACGAGTCCGTGTCCCACGGCCAGCGCGTCGCAGGCGATCCGGCGGCCCGTCCCGGGGACGGGCCGCCAGTCGCGCCCCAGCCGGCTCACGGTGACGGCCTCGACGCGGTCGGTGCCGTGTGCCTCGGTGACGGCACTGTGCCGGCGCAGCCGCACCCGGTGCCGCAGCAGTGCCGCGCCGTGGACGAGCGCCTCGGCGGCCTTGCCCGGGTTGGCCGCCAGGACCCGGGGGTGCCGGGCGTACGCCGGGTATCCGGACGCCTCGACCACGGCGGGCACGTGGGCGCCGGCAGCGGTCAGCGAGGAGGCGACGGCGAGCAGCAGGGGGCCGCTGCCGGCCACCACGACCAGCCTGCCGGGCAGGGCCAGGCCGGACTTGAGCATCGCCTGCGCTCCCCCGGCCGCCACCACGCCGGGCAGGGTCCAGCCGGGGAAGGGCAGTTGGCGCTCGTACGCGCCGGTGGCCAGCAGCACCGCGCGGGCCCACACCCGCACCGGCCGCCCGTCGCCGTCGGCGCCGGTGAGGCAGTGCACCGACCAGGAGGTACGGGCGGCCTCGTCCTTCGTCACGCTCCACACGTGGTGCTCCGGCAGGTGGACGGCCCCGCTCCGCTCCAGTCGCCGGCGCGGACCAGTGCCGGCGGACCGGCCGCCGGTGTGCGGCGCGGCGTCCAGCAGGGCCACGCGCAGGCCGAGTTCGGCGGCGGCTGCCGCACCGGCGAGGCCGGCGGGGCCCGCGCCGACGACCGCCAGGTCGTACGGTTCACGTGCCGAGGCGGTCATGCCCGTGTCCTTCCTGGGTGGTGACCGCGTCACCGGGGCGGGCGGGGACCAGGCAGGCCCGGCGGTTGGGGCGGCCGTTGACGGTGGCGAGGCAGTCGAAGCACACGCCGATGCCGCAGAACACCCCGCGCGGGCGGCGGCCTTCGCGGGTGGTGCGCCAGGCCAGGATCCCGGCCGCCCACAGCGCGGCGGCGACGGACTGCCCGGGCCGGGCGGTGACGCCGCGGCCGTCGAAGGTGATCTCGAACAACGCATCGGACGACGTATCGGGCGGCGTGCCGGGCCGGGCCCCGGCGGGGCCGGCGGGGATTCGGGCCACGGGTCCTCCTGTCGGTGAGAACGGGCGAACACGGGGGAAACACAGCGGAGTTGCGCGGGCGGAGGCGTCAGACGGGTCCGGGACGGGCCGGGGAGGCGAAGCGGCCGGGGTCGAACGGGCGGATGTCCAGCGGGAGTCGGCCGCCGGTCAGAACACGGGAGACGATCAGCCCTGTCGCGGGGGCGAGTCCGATCCCCGCGCCCTCGTGGCCGCACGCGTGGAACAGGCCGGGCACGCGCGGGTCGGGGCCGATCGCGGGCAGGCGGTCCGGCAGGTACGGGCGGAAGCCGGCGTAGGCGCGCAGCGCCCGTACCGTGGCCAGGACCGGGAACAGCCGTGCGGCCCCGGCCGCCAGGCGGCGCAGGGCCTCGTGCGAGAGCGTCCGGTCGAAGCCGACGCGTTCCCGGCTCGCGCCGATCAGGACCGGGCCGGACGGGGTCCCCTCGACGACCGCCGAGGTCCGCAGGGCGGCGGAGCCGCTGGCGACGTCCGCCACGTAGTCGGCCGCGTACACCTTGTGCCGGACCACGCGCGGCAGCGGCTCGGTGACGAGGACGAACCCCCGGCGGGGCAGCACCGGGAGCTCCACGCCCGCGAGGCGGGCGAGTTCACCGCCCCACACGCCGGTGGCGTTGACCACGGCCGGGGCGCGCAGGTCGCCGCGCGGCGTCCGTACGCCGCGCACGGCGCCGGCCTCGGTGATCAGGCCGGTGACCTCCTCGCCGGTGCGCAGGCGCACCCGGGCGCCGGCGGTGCGCAGCAGGTGCGCGGCGGCGAGGGCGGGCATGACCTGGGCGTCCTGGGGGTAGTGGACGCCGCCCGCGAGGCCGGGGGCGAGGTGGGGTTCGAGGTCGCGCAGCCGGTCCGCCGGGATGTCCTCGGCGGCCACGCCCGCCGCGCGCTGCCGGTCCGCGAGGTCCTTCAGCGCCCTCGCGGCGGTCCCACCGTGGGCGACGACGAGGCCGCCCTTGGGTTCGTACTCGACCTCCGGCGGCAGCAGTTGAGCCAGCCGGTGCCACAACCGGGCGGACAGCAGGGCGAGTTCCAGCTCGGGGCCCGGTTCCTTGTCGGAGACCAGGAGGTTTCCCTCACCGGCCCCGGTGGTGCCGCCCGCGACGTGGCCGCGGTCGAGCACGGTGACGCGCAGGCCCGCGCGGGCGGCGTAGTGGGCACAGGCCGCGCCGACCGCTCCGGCGCCGACGACGATGACGTCCGCGACGTTTCCCGCTGGCACGTCAGTAATATTTCACATGGCACTGATGCCGCCAAGGCTCCCAACGGCCCCTCCCTGTGCGCTCCGTGGCCGAAATTCCTGCGTCAGCAGAGGCTCACGTGAAACGAGTGCCACAATGTGCAGTGCGCTCATTCCGATCGTCGCGGATGGGGGAGACTGTTGCACTCAACTGACCACGATTTCGGCCACGACGCGCTCTCCGGGCTCACGACGCGCGTGCATCCGGACCCCTCCGGGATCCCCCGGGACTGGTGGGAGAGCCTCGCCCACCCGTCGGCCTATCTGGCCTACGACTGGTTGCGGGCGCGGAGCGGGACGCTGCACGCGGCTCCCCGGTTCGTCGGCGTGGCCGGAGCGGACGGCGAGGCGCTGGTGGGGGTTCCCGCCTTCGTGACCGACCGGTCCTCCCACCCGGGCTACGACCCCGTGCGTTTCCTCGCCATGGACGATCTGCCGGACGAGGACATCGCCGCCGAGCCCGGGGGGACGGCGGCGCTCACGCGGCTGCGCGAGCGGCTGAGGGCCATGGACACCCGCAAGGCCGTGGTGATCGGCTCGCCGGGGCGGATGGGGGGTGTCAGTTTCGCCAAGTCCCTCTCCCCGCAGGCACGCAGGCAGGTCCTGGACGCCGCCGCGGCCGAGGTCGAGCGGCAGGCCGAGGAGGCCTTGGCGGACATGGTCTGCTGGGTGTACTTCGTCGAGGGGGCCGACGAGACCGTGGACACGGTCCTCAGGGAGCGCGGGTACACCGCGGTCTCGGTCGGCGCCGACTGCCGTCTTCCGGTCGAGTGGCGCAGTTTCGAGGAGTATTTGAGCAATTTCCCGGCCAAGCGCCGACGGGGCATTCTGCACGAGATGCGGGCGCTGACCGGGGCGGGGGTGACGGTCGAGCGGCACGGGCCGGAGGTCCTCGGCCCGGAGCTGGCCGCGCTGGAGCTCCAGTGGCGGCAGAAGTACGGCCGGCACGCCGAACTGGACGCGACCATCGCCGACTACCGTGAACTGCGCGAACACGTCGGGGACGCGCTCACGGTCTTCGTCGCCCGGCGGCACGGGCGGGCCCTGGGGTTCATGACCTTCATCCAGGACGGGCCGGTGTGGTGGGGCAGGTTCCCCGGTTTCGACTACACCGCGGAGTCCGGGCTCTATCTGTATTTCAACCTCCTCTTCTACCGGCCGCTCCAGGCCGCCATCGACGAGGGGATCTCCTCCATCTCGTACTCGATGGGCTCCTACGAGACGAAATGCAGCCGGGGTTGCTCGGCACGCCACCTCCTGGCCTATGTGCGCGCCCCGGGGGACCCGGCGCTGGCCGCCGATCTCGACGTGGTCGACCGGGTGCAGCACCGGCGGTTCGACCGGATCGAGCAGATCTACGCCAAGCACGGGCGCGGCGAACGGCCGCGGCCGAGAACACGCCCGGACCGGCCGTCGGGCGCGTGACCGCGGCCAGGCTGCCGCACGACAACGGCGGTTCGGCCCCCCGCGTAGTGCGGGGGGCCGAACCGCCGGGCCGCCGGAGTCAGCAGGGCGCGTCGGTGGGGCGCGGGTTGTACTCGACGGGCACCGACAGGACGGTGTCCAGGTCCGCCATCACCTTCTCGACGGCGTCGACATAACGGTCCATCAGCCCGGGTTCCTGGACGTACAGCGGCCGGGTGACCGTCCCCAGGCTGAAGGTCGTGTCGCACAGCGCCGAGGCGACGGGGAACTCCGCCGGGTCCCAGGGCCGCAGGCGCTCCCCCTCCGCGCGGGGGTGCCAGACCTGGGTGGTGCGCCGGAAGACCGGCTGCGCGGGCACGGGCTGCGGCTGCCAGACCCCGACCTCCGCGGGGCGGGTGAGCTGAGCCCCGGGGACCCGGTGGCCCCGATCTGCTTGCTGGCCCTGGCGGAGACGGATACGGCCGGACGTTTTCCGGAGCATCGTGTGGCCCCGCCGCCGCCGGATTTCCTGCTCCCCCACGGGCCGTGGGAACTGCTGGAAGCCGCGCACCGGCGGGATGGGTTCAGCCGCGAGGCATGGCGCCGTATGTTCCGGAGTACCGGGCTCGGCGGGGCAGAGGACGCCATGCCGCACTGACGGCGCCCAGCAGCCCCCTGCCCCCTTTTCGCTTTCTGTTCTTCCCTGTTGCGGAGATTCTCGATGCGTACATCAGCACATGCACGACGGCAGCGGTCGGAGCCGCTGGACGACGACGAGCGCATACTCAAGGAGCTGGGCTATACCCAGCAACTGCACCGGCGGATGGGCGCGTTCGGTAATTTCTCCGCTTCCCTGTCGGTCATCTCCATCATGTCCGGGACGCTGCTGCTTTTCGGCTACGGCCTGAACAGCGGTGGGCCTGCGGTGGTGGTGTGGGGGTGGCTCGCTGTGGGGCCGCTGGTGCTGTGCCTGGCCGCGGCGCTGGCCGAGATCACCTCCCGCTACCCCACCAGCGGCGGCCTGTACTACATGGCCCGCCAACTCGGCGGCGAGCGGTGGAGCTGGTACACCGGCTGGCTCAACCTCCTGGGGCTGCTCGGCGGGATCGCGGCCCAGGACTACGGCATCGCGACCTTCACCGCCGCCTGGGCGAACCTCCAGTTCGGCTACGTGCCGACACCGGGGTCCCTGCTGGTCATGTACGCGGTCATCCTCGCGCTGCACGCGGTCCTGAACCTTTTCGGCACCCGCCTGATGAACGTCCTGACCTCCCTGAGCGCGTGGTGGCACCTGGCCGGAGCCGTCGTCATCATCGGCGCCCTGACCCTGATCCCCTCTCACCACCGTCCGGCCGGCTTCGTGTTCGCCGAGTTCACCAACAACACCGGCTGGTCGAGCCCCCTGTACGTGATCCTGCTGGGCATGCTGCTGCCGTGCTTCGCCCTGGCCGGCTACGACACCTCGGCCCACCTGAGCGAGGAGACCAGCGGCGCCTCCGTGGCCGCGGCACGCGGAATCATCCGCTCCGTGGTGGTGTCCTGGATCGCCGGCGGAATCCTGCTGGCCGCCCTGCTGTTCGCCGTCCAGGACTACGCCGCAACGCTGGGCAGCCGGACCGGGGTGCCGATGGCACAGATCTTCCTGGACGCCCTGGGCGTGGCGACGGCGAAGGCGCTGCTGCTGGTGATCATCGTCGCGCAGTTCCTGTGCGGCTACACCGTCACCGCCTCCGCGAGCCGCATGATCTACGCCTTCGCCCGCGACGGCGCCCTGCCCGGCTCGGCGCGCTGGCAGAAGGTCAGCCGCCGTACGGCCGTCCCGGCCAACGCTGTCCGGCTCGCCGTCGGTGTCGCCTTCGTGCTCGCCCTGCCGTCCCTGTATTCCGCCACGGCGTTCTCGGCGGTGACCGCGATCTCCGTCGTGGGTTTCACCCCGGCCTACGCCATCCCGGTACTGCTGCGCCTGCGCCACCGGGACCGGTTCATCCCCGGACCCTGGCACCTGGGCCGCTGGAGCCGGCCGATCGGCTGGGTGGCCGTGCTCTGGGCAGCCGGGGTATCGGTGCTGTTCCTGCTGCCGCAGTCCAGCCCGGTCACCGCCGAGACCTTCAACTACACGCCCGTCGCCCTGCTGGTGGCCCTCGTCATGGCCGCCGTGTGGTGGCGGTTCGGACGCCGCTCGTACGGAGTGCCCCGCTCCGGCACGGCGAACGCCCACGACCAGATCGAAGAGGCCGAAAACATCATCTGACGACACCAGAACCCCATGCCGCACGTAGAGTCCCCACTGCCGCAGAGGCACCAAAGGCATCCACCACCCGCCCAGGAGACTGGCCCAGCACACCACGTCATGGAGGCACCGTGACCGTTCCCGCGGAGTCCACCGAATCGGTACAGCAACTCACCACGGTCTGGCGGACCCTGGTCCTCGACCACAACACGGACGCGGACGTGCGCGACCTCCCGGGCATCGCCGTCCGCTGGGCCGACAGCCGGTTCAAGTTCTGGAACTGCATCACCCTGACCGAGCAGGGAACGGGAGCAGAACTCGCCAGGCACCGTCTGGGCCAGGCCGCGGACATCATGCGGACCAAGAAGCACCCCGGCTTCCTGTGGCTCTTCGAAGACCTTCTCGACGACGAGGCCCGCTCCGTGCTGGAGACGACAGCCGAGCAGGCCGGCCTCCAGTACGCCTTCCCCGGAACAGGCATGGCCGGCGACCTGCTCCCCATCCCCGAACCGGCCCACCCCGACCTCACGTTCACCCGCGTACGCACCGACGAGCAGCTACGGGCCTACGCCGACCTCCAGTCACGCGCGTACGGATTCCCCCTGGAGGAGGGCCGCGACGGCCTGGCCGGATCCACGCTCTGGAAGAACGAGATCCACGCCTACCTGGCCATGCGAGGCGACGAACCGGTGGCATGCGCCGCCACGGTCGAAGCACAAGGCCGCCTGTTCGTCGCGTACGTCGCCACGGACCCGCAGTGGCAGCGCAAGGGCTACGGCGAGGCAGTCACCCGCAAAGCACTCCACGAAGGCGCACGCGCCACCGGACTGACCCGCGCCACCCTGCACGCCACCGCCGCCGGAGCCCCCGTGTACCCGCGCATCGGGTTCGAGCCGAACACACGAATCCACTTCTACAGCCTGAAAGGCTGATCCGGAGAAGCCCAAGACGGCCCCCTCCGCGGCTCGTCCGCCTCTGCACAGGACACCAACGCAGTCAGCAACAGGACCTACCAGCACTCCCGCCTCCACCTCCGACCCGCGAAACACAGGCCAGAGGCCTGCCCGCCCACCATCCCAGGAGCCCCGCATGAAAATGCTCATCAACGTCCCCGAAACCGTCGTCCCCGACGCCCTGCGCGGTATGGCCGCCGCCCACCCCGAGCTGAACGTCGACGTCGAACACCGGGTGATCGTGCGGCGGGATGCTCCCGTGGCGGGGAAGGTCGCGCTGGTGTCGGGCGGCGGGTCGGGGCATGAGCCCTTGCACGGGGGGTTCGTGGGGCGGGGGATGCTGGACGCCGCGTGTCCGGGAGAGGTGTTCACCTCTCCCGTGCCGGATCAGATGGTGCGGGCGGCGGCCGCCGTGGACAGCGGTGCGGGCGTGTTGTTCGTGGTGAAGAACTACACGGGCGACGTGCTGAACTTCGCGATGGCCGCCGAACTCGCCGAGGACGAGGGCATCCAGGTCGCGAGCGTGCTCGTCAACGACGACGTGGCCGTCAGGGACAGTACGTACACGGCGGGGCGGCGCGGCACGGGAGCCACCCTGTTCGTGGAGAAGATCGCGGGGGCGGCGGCCGAGGAGGGGATGCCGCTGGAGCGGGTGGAGACACTCGCCCGGCGTGTCAACGAGTCCTCCCGCAGTTTCGGGGTGGCGCTCGCCGCCTGCACGACGCCCGCGAAGGGCGGACCGACCTTCGATCTGCCGCCGGGCGAGCTGGAGTTGGGGGTCGGCATCCACGGGGAGCCGGGGCGGGAGCGGCGCGCGATGATGACGTCGGGCGAGATCGCGGACTTCGCCGTGGACGCGGTGCTGGAGGAGCTGCGGCCGACGTCCCCGGTGCTGGCGCTGGTGGGCGGCGCGGGCGGTACTCCGCTGCTGGAGCTGTACGGCTTCGCGGGCGAGGTGCACCGGGTGCTGGCGCAGCGCGGGGTGAACGTGGCGCGCACGCTGGTCGGCAATTACGTCACCTCGCTGGACATGGCGGGCGCCTCGGTGACGCTGTGCCAGGTGGACGAGGAGCTGTTGCGGCTGTGGGACGCCCCGGTGCGCACGCCCGCGCTGCGCTGGGGCTGCTGAGCCTCCGCGGGTCCCGGACCCGCTCACGTGTAGCGGCAGATGCCGCCCGTGCCCTGGAACGGGCCGCCGGGCGTGCCGGGTTCGAGGACGCGTACGTCGGCGCCGGTGAGCAGCGCGGCGCGGACGGCGACGTCGGCGAGCCGGTCCCCGGCGAGGTGTCCGTCGCCCTCGCGCATGGCGTCCTCGGGGCGTTCGTAGAGCTCGCTGCTTTCCGGACCGAACCAGGCGGTGCGGGTGTCCTGGGGGTCGTCGGTGACGGCGAGGGTGCGCACCCGGCCCGCGGCGAGCGCGTCGAGGGTCTCGCGGACGCCTTCGACGGTGTGCCCGCCGGGGGCGCGTTCCTCGTCGAGCTGCCGCAGCAGCTGATCGGTCCGTACGCCCCGGATGCGGGCGAGTTCGGCGGCGACCTGCGCGTCCAGGTCCGTGCCGTCCGCGCTGCGGCTGCCGCTGACCTGGCTGATCAGGACGTCCTTGCGGATAGCCGCGGGCAGGTGCTTGACGAGGTACTGGCGGGCCCGTACGTCCCCGGCGAGCAGCAGGACTCCGGCCGCCACCTCCCGCAGGGCCTCCTCCAGGGCGGTGGCGACGGCGGTCGCGTTGTGTTCCCAGGAGTCCTCGGCCCGGTGCTGGAAGCGCATCTGGGAGAGTCCGGGGCTGCGGCCGATCTCGTCGTCGGGGCCGTCGACGGTGCGCCGCAGCGGCTCGGTGGAGCCCTCCGCGTACAGCAGGAGGTCGGCTCCGGAGCGGTCGACGAGGGCGACGACGTGGGCGGGATGCTCCTGGCGCCACTCCAGCAGGGGCAGCAGGTGGGGCACGGGTCCGGTCTCGACGACGTCGCCGTGCGGGGCGCCGGGCAGTTCGACGGCGTGCCGCACGCGGCCGTCGGCGGCGAAGGCCGCGAGGACGCCGGTGCCCGGCAGTGACTGCAGCACCCGGTCCGTGAGGGCGTCCAGGGTCGACGGGTCGACGCCTTCCCGTTCCAGCCGTGCGGCCAGGCCGCGCCAGCGGGACGCGGTCTCCTGCGCCAGCTGGGGGCGCGCCTCGCGGTCGAAGTACACCGACACGAACGGGCCGGGCGCGGCCACCAGGTCGCGCAGGGTGCCGGTGCCGGTCTCTGTGGCAGTGGTCATGGGTTCTCCTTCGGGACCGGAGCTGCTCCCGTGGGGGGCGGCCGCGCGACGGTCCCGGCCCTGCGGGGCCGCGCGTGCGGCCACCCCTTCCAGCTGACCAGACCGGGCGGCATCGTGCCATCGGTGGCGGGCGCCGCGGTCAGGCTCCGGCGGGCTCCGCGCCGTACCACAGGGTCGTGACGTTGCAGAACTCGCGGATGCCGTGACCGGACAGCTCCCGTCCGTAGCCGGAGCGTTTGACGCCGCCGAAGGGGAGCGCGGGGTGCGAGGCGGTCATTCCGTTGAAGAAGACGCCTCCCGCCTCGATGTCGCGGGCGAAGCGCTCCTGCTCGGCCGGGTCGCGGGTCCAGACGTTGGAACTGAGACCGAAGGGCGTGTCGTTGGCGAGCTCCACGGCCTCGCCGAGGCCGCCGACGCGGTAGACGGTGGCCACGGGGCCGAAGGTCTCCTCGCGGTGGATGCGCATGTCGGGGGTGATGCCGGTCAGGACGGTCGGCTCGTAGAACCAGCCCAGGGGCCGGTCCTTGGGCCGTGCTCCGCCGCACAGCGCGGTGGCGCCCCGGCGCAGCGCGTCGTCGACCAGTTCCTCCAGGTCGGCGCGGCCCCGCTCGCTGGCGAGCGGGCCGACGTCGGTGGTCTCCTCCATCGGGTCGCCCACGGTCAGGGCCCGCATGCGCGAGGCGAAGCGCTCGGTGAACGCCTCGTGGACGTCGGCGTGCACGATGAAGCGCTTGGCGGCGATGCAGGACTGGCCGTTGTTCTGCACCCGGGCCGTGACGGCGGTGCGCACCGCCCGCTCCAGGTCGGCCGAGGGCATCACGATGTACGGGTCGCTGCCGCCGAGTTCGAGGACGGTCTTCTTGATCTCGTCGCCGGCGATCGCGGCGACGGAGCGGCCGGCGGGTTCGCTGCCGGTGAGTGTCGCGGCGGCGACCCGCGCGTCGCGCAGGATGCCCTCGACGGCGCGGGAGCCGACGAGGAGGGTCTGGAAGCAGCCGGCGGGGAATCCGGCGCGGCGGAAGAGGTCCTCCAGGTAGAGGGCGGTCTGCGGGACGTTGGAGGCGTGTTTGAGCAGTCCGACGTTGCCTGCCATGAGGGCGGGCGCGGCGAAGCGGACGACCTGCCAGAGGGGGAAGTTCCACGGCATGACGGCGAGGACGACGCCGAGGGGGCGGTAGCGGACGCGGGCGCGGACGGCGCCGGCGTCGGCGGTCTCGTCGGCGGGCGGGGTCTCGTCGGCGAGGAGCCGCTCGGCGTGGGCCGCGTACCAGCGCATGGCCTTCGCGCACTTGGCGGCCTCGGCGCGGGCGGCGGCGACCGGTTTGCCCATCTCGGTGGTCATGGTGCGGGCGATCGTCTCCTGGTCCGCGTCCAGCAGGCCGGCGGCGCGGTTCATCAGCTCGGCCCGGACGGCGAAGCCTGTCGTGCGGTAGTGGTGGAACGCCGTCGCGGCGGCGGCCAGGCGTCGTTCGATCTCCTGGGCTCCCAGCTCGTCGAAGGTGCTGAGTGTCTCGCCGGTGGCGGGGTTCACCGTCGCGATGGGCATGGGGATCCTCCTCGTGTCCGCGTGCTCACCGCGCGCGGGGCGCGCCCGGTGCCGGGGGGGTGTGCGGTGCGGTGTCCGGCGCGCGGTGTGCCGGACACTGTGCGCCTTACCCCGTCGGCGGGGGAACGCAACAGCGGGCCGGTGCCGGGCGGGGCGCGGTCCCGGTCAGCTCCAGCGGCGCTGCCGTGCCGCGCCGGGGCCGGGTGCCCGGCCCGGGAGGCGCCGGGGGACGAGGCCCTCCGCCGGGCCGGGGCCGGGGAAGGGCGCGGGCGCGGCGGCCGGACGGTAGCGGCTCGCGGCGGGCGCCGCCGCGGGCGGCAGCGGGGCCGGCAGCGCGCCGGCGCGCCGCATGTGCGCGGCGGCCGCCGCGGAGGCGAGCCCGAAGCCGAGGCAGCACAGCCACGGCAGCGACGGCAGGCCCGTGCGCGCGCCCGCGTCCATGGCCCAGCCGACGACGGCGTTGCCGCCGGCCGCCGTCACCCCCGAGAGCACGTAGAACAGCCCGAAGTAGGTCCCGGTGAGCCGCTCGTGGCCGAAGCGCGGGATCAGCTGCAGCACGGGCGGGAAGGCGATCATGCCGCCCAGGCACAGCAGCACCGAGCCCGAGACCATCACCAGCAGCCGGGAGAGGAGTCCCTCGCCGCCCTGCGGCGATGCCGCCCCGGTCACCAGCAGCGGCGGGACGAAGCCGAGCCCTATCAGCGCGCTGCCCGCGCCCATCCACCGGCTGCCGCCGCCGCGATGCTCGACGAACCGGGTGACGTGGAGTTGCAGGAGCACGGTGGCCGCCGCCCCCGCGGCGAGCAGCAGCCCGGCGGCGCTCTCCCGGCCGCACACGGCCCGCGCGCCGTCCGGGAGCAGCAGGTAGAGCTGGTTGTAGAGGACGAACATGCCGTTCGTGGCGATCGAGTACCACAAGAACCGCCGGTTGCCGAGGACTTCGCGCCATTCGCGCAGCGCGGTCCCGCGGCCGCCGGTGGCGCTGTGGGCCGGGAGCCGCCGTATCTGAAGGAACGTCAGGCATCCGAGGATCCCGGCCGCGAGGAGCTCGCAGAGCCGGAAGTCCGTCCGCAGCAGCAGGCCGCCGAGCAGCAGGCCGATCAGCGAGCCGCTGGTGGCCACGAGGTTGAGCAGCGCGAACGCCTCCGCCCTGCGTTCGGCCGGCTCCTGGGCGACGTACGCGCGCACGGCGGGGCAGAACAGTCCGCCGGCGACCCCGCTGAGCACCGAGACGACGAGCAGCAGTACGAGCGCCTCGCCGAGGGCGGAGAGCGCGAAGCCCGCGCCGCGCAGCGCGCAGCCGGTGACGATCACCACGCGCGCCCCGTGCCGGTCGGCCATGCTGCCGCCGAGGACGAACAGCCCCTGCTGGGTGAGGTTGCGTACGCCGAGCACGAGCCCCACCAGCGCGGTGGACATGCCGAGCCCGTGCCCGAGGCGGTCCACGAGGAAGGGGATCTGGACGTAGAAGCCCATGTCCATCACGAACTGGCTGGCCAGGAGCAGCCGCAGTGCGGGAGGGCACGCGCGCACCGCCCGAAGCGTTCTCATCGGCGACTCCCGGCCGCGCGGGGAACGACGCGAATACCTTGGCAACTTTAGCAAAAGGTATGTGTCGCCAACAGAGGCAGTACACGGGCGCTTTAGTGGATACCGGAAGGTAACGGGCGCTTGCGTGCGTCGAATTACGGCCCACCGATCCTTCACACGAGCGAACTCACGTACTGGAGAACGGGTCTGCGACGAGACGGCGCGCGAGGGGCCGGCGCGGTGCGTCAGCGCGGCGGGCCGGACCCGGTCGTCCCCTCCCCCGGCGCGGCGGCCCGCGCCAGCAGCCCGCGCAGCAGTTCCTCGTCGTCACTGGAGAGCCGGGAGACGAAGCGGGCCAGCACGGTGGAGCGGTCGCGCTCCTTGTCGAGCTCGGAGTGCATGCGCTGCGCGGCCAGGGCGGCGTGGTCCTCGACGGCGGGACGGTAGGCGTAGGCGCGGCCGGCGCGGCTGCGGCTCACCGTGCCCTTGTCGTGGAGTCTGGAGAGGATCGTGGTGACCGTCGTCCGGGCGAGGGGCACACCGGAGGGCGAGGAGCCCGCGACGGCCTGCTGGACCTCACGCGGGGTCAGGGGCCGGCCGGCCGCCCACAGGGCCGCGAGGACCGCGGCCTCCAGCCCGCCTGCGGGGCGGCGTATGACGGCGTCGCTGTCGGTGGCTTCGGTGTCGGTGGCTTCGCTGGATTCCGGCACAGGAACCGCGTCCTCCCTGGGATCGTCTACAGTCTCGTAGACCGTCTACCGGCGTGTAGACGGTGAGGGCTGCCGCGGGGCAGCCCCGTCCTCGATTATCGGAGGCCACGCGCTCGTGCTCGCACCGCCCACCACCGCGCTCGCGGTCAACGTCCTGGACGCCTCGTCCCTGCTCGCGGCCTTCGGCGCGCTCGGCATCGCCGTGGTGCTGTTCGCGGAGACCGGCCTGCTCGTCGGTTTCTTCCTGCCGGGCGACTCCCTGCTGTTCACCGCCGGGCTGCTCTCCCGTACGGGCGCGCACTCCGGGCCGCGCCTCGACCTCGCGCAGGTGCTGGCCGCCGCGGTCGGCGGGGCCCTGGTCGGCGCCCAGGTCGGCTATGTGCTCGGGCGGCGCGGGGGCAGGGCGCTGCTCGCCCGCTCCCGCAGCAAGCGGTTGCACGAGGGCGCCGCCCGCGCCGAGGAGCTCCTCGACCGCTACGGGCACGCCCGCGCCATCGTGCTCGCCCGCTTCGTGCCCGTGGTGCGCACGGTCCTCAACCCGCTCGCGGGGGCGCTGGGGGTCGCGCCGCGCACGTTCGCGCTGTGGCAGACGGCCGGCGGTCTGGTGTGGACGGTGGGCCTGGTCCTGGCCGGCCACGCCCTGGGCTCGGTGGTGCCCAATGTGGACCGCTACCTGCTGCCCATCGTCGGCCTCATCGTGCTGCTGTCGCTGCTGCCGCTCGCCCTGGAGCTGCTGCGCGGCCGCCGCGCCGCGAAGCTTCCCGCCGACGCCGCCCCGGAGGCGGCCGCCGAGGGCGCCCCGGACGGGAGCGGCCGGTGAGCGCTCCCGGCGCGCCCGTGCCGCTCGCTCTCGACGGCTCCCGCATCGACGGCTCCCTGTACGGCGACGTCACGGACGCCGCCCGGCACGCGCCCTGGGCGCTGAACGACGTGATCTCCTTCTGGTCCTCCTTCGGGCTGGCCTTCTTCGCCCTGCTGACGCTCCTCGCGTGGTGGCGGGCCCGGGGCGCGGACGCGGCCGTGATGGCCCGCGTGCTGGCCGCCCCTGTGGTGGTGGGCGTGGTGTACGCGGCCGACATGGCCCTGAAGTCCCTGGTCCGCGAACCCCGCCCGTGCCGGGCCCTGCCGCACAGCTTCACGCTGGAGTCCTGCCCGGCGCCGGGCGACTGGTCCTTCCCCAGCAACCACGCGGTGATCGCCTTTTCCGTGGCGACCGTCCTGTGGTTCGCGCACCGCCGCATCGGCGCCGTGGCCGCGCTCGCGGCCCTCGCGATGGCGGCGTCCCGGGTCTGGGTCGGGGTGCACTACCCGCACGATGTCGTGGCGGGCGCGCTGGTGGGTGTGGTGCTGTCGGTGCCGCTGACGCTGGCGGCGTCCCGGGGTGCGGGGTGGGTGGAACGGGCGCGCGGCGGGCGGCTGCGGCCCCTGCTGGCCTCGGCGTGAGGGCCTGCCGCGCCCGCTGCCCCGCCGGCCCGTGCCCCGTCGGGGCGGCTACAGCCCGGCGTGCTGTTCCGGCAGCCCCGCGAACCACGTCGGGCCGCCCGTCGCGGCCTGCTTGATGCGGGTGACCGCGAAGTCCTCCATCGGCGGCAGGGCGTCCAGCTCGAACCAGCCGACCTCCAGGGACTCGTCGTCGTTGACCCGCGCCTCGCCGCCGGTGGCACGGGCCAGGAAACAGATGTCCATGAACTGGCACACGTCGCCGTTGGGATAGGTGACGCGCTCCAGGGCCTCGACGAGCAGGACGCGCTCGGGCACGCAGTGCACGTTGGTCTCCTCGTGCACCTCGCGCACCAGCGCTGCCGCGGGCTGCTCGCCCGGTTCGGGAATGCCGCCGATGATCGACCATTCCCCGGTGTCGGCGCGGCGGCCGAGCAGGACCCGGCCCTCGTCGTCGAGGACGATGGCGCTCACGCCGGGCATCCACAGCAACTGGTGGCCCGCGACGGCGCGCAGGTCGCGGATGAAGTCGGGAACGGGCATGCGTCGAGCCTAGTGGACCGGCGCGCCGGCCGGGGCCGCGGTCAGGCCGTGGCCCGGCGGCCCGCCGTGCGCCGCAGACTGTCACGGATCAGGCGCACGGCGGTCTCCGCGTCGTCCACGGTGACGGTGAAGGTACGGCCGTCGCCGAGACGCACGACGAAGCCCTCGCCCCGGCGAACGACGACCGCCGTGCCCTTCTCGGGACGCCAGCGGTAGCCCCAGCCGCCCCACTGGCGCGGGGTGACACGGGGGGCGAAATCGGCGTCGACGACGTGGGAGAGCGGGATGCGGGTGCGCGGCACGCCGATGTGGCCGCAGCGCACCTCCAGGTTCTCCCGGTCGACCCGGACGGCCACGTGGACGAAGGCGAGCGTGCCGTAGAGCATCAGCAGCCCGGCCGCGACGCAGCCGACGACCGCCATCACGAGAGGGGCCAGCCCTGAGGTCCACGCGCTGTCGACAGCGAGCTCGATGCCGAGGGCCATGCAGGCCGCGCCCGCGGCGGCCAGCAGCCATTGCACGCGGTTGGTCGCGCGGCCGGTCCAGACGACGGGCTCACCCGTGCCGTCGGCCGGGGAAGGGGAGCCGGCCTCGCCGGGCGTCTCGTCGTCCTGGGGGCCCAGCGGGCCCTCGGAGTGGTCCCTCATATGTCGCAGCCTACTCACTTTCCGCCACCGCGGCAGGGGTGCTGCGACTTCCGACCTAGTTCGTGTACTCAGCGGGAGGGGATGCTCACGGCGGGCAGCGACCGGCCCTCCGGGTAGGAGAGCACGGCCTCGCCCAGGCTCCCCGCACGGCCGCTGAGCAGCACGGTGAGGGCGCCGGAGGGCCGCGCGCCGGGGGCGGGCACCAGGCCCGCGCGGCGCAGCGCCTGGGCGGCGACGGCGTCCGCGGAGCCGTGGAGGGCGACGGGCGGCGCCGTCGGGGCGAGGCGGGGCTGCACGGCGGCGCGGATACGCTCCGCGACCAGCTCGTAGTGGGTGCAGCCCAGGACGACGGCCCGTACATCGCCGGGGGTGAGCTCGGCGGCGGCCGCGACGGCCGCGTCGATCGCCGCCGTGTCGGCCCGCTCGACGGCGTCGGCGAGGCCGGGGCAGGGCACCTCGGTGATCCGGGCGCCGTTGCCGAAGTCGCGGATCAGGGCGCGCTGGTAGGGGCTGCCGGTGGTGGCGGGGGTGGCCCAGATGGCGACGGGGCCGCCGGCCGCCGCGGCGGGCTTGATGGCGGGCACGGTCCCGATGACCGGGACGCCGGGCTCCAGTTCGGCCCGTACGGCGTCGAGGGCGTGCACGGAGGCGGTGTTGCAGGCGATGATCAGCGCGTCCGGGGCGTGCGCGGCGGCGGCGCGGGCGCAGTCGAGGGCGTGCGCGGTGACGTCCTGGGGGGTGCGGGGGCCCCACGGCATGCCGTCGGGGTCGGAGGACAGGAGCAGCTCGGCGTCGGGCCGCAGCCGGTGCACGGCGGCGGCGGCCGCCAGCAGGCCGATACCGGAGTCCATGAGCGCGATCTTCACCCGGTCACTTTACCGGACCCGCTCGAACTGATGGTCCGTCGAGGGCCCCGGGAGGGGGCCGGGTACGGCAGACTGCGGCGGATGAACGCGCTGATGTGGATCGCTGTCGTGTCCCTGGCCGTGTGGGGGTGGCTGCTGCTGGGGCAGGGCTTCTTCTGGCGTACGGACGTGCGCCTGCCGGAGCGCACCCCGCCCGCGGAGTGGCCCTCGGTGGCCGTGGTGGTGCCCGCGCGGGACGAGGCGGAGGTGCTGCCGCGGAGCCTGCCGTCGCTGCTGGCCCAGGACTATCCGGGGCGGGCGGAGATCTTCCTCGTCGACGACGGCAGTACCGACGGTACGGGCGGGCTGGCGCTGCGGCTGGCGCGGGAGCACGGCGGTCTGCCGCTGACGGTGGACTCCCCCGGCGAGCCGCAGCCCGGCTGGACGGGCAAGCTGTGGGCGGTGCGGCACGGTATGGCCCTGGCCCGCGCGCGGACGGACGCCGAGTACCTGCTGCTGACGGACGCGGACATCGCCCACGAGCCGGACAGCCTGCGGGAGTTGGTGGCGGCCGCGCGCTCGGCGGGGCTGGACATGGTCTCGCAGATGGCGCGGCTGCGGGTCGCCGGTTTCTGGGAGCGGATGGTCGTCCCCGCGTTCGTGTACTTCTTCGCGCAGTTGTATCCGTTCCGCTGGGTCAACCGGCCGGGGGCGCGGACGGCGGCGGCCGCCGGCGGGTGCGTGCTGCTGCGGCGGGAGACGGCGGAGCGGGCCGGGGTGCCCGAGTGCATCCGGCAGGCGGTCATCGACGACGTCTCGCTGGCCAAGGCGGTGCGGCGCGCAGGCGGCCGGATCTGGCTGGGGCTGGCGGACCGGGTGGACAGTGTGCGCCCGTACCCGGGGCTGGGCCCGCTGTGGCGCATGGTCTCGCGCAGCGCCTACGCCCAACTGCGCCACAGTCCGCTGCTGTTGGCCGGGACGGTCGCGGGCCTTGCCCTGGTGTACCTCGTGCCGCCGGTGGCGCTGGTGGCGGGTGCGCTCGGCGGCGGGACGGGGACACTGGTCGCGGGCGGGGCCGCGTGGGCGGTGATGACGGCGACGTACGTGCCGATGCTGCGCTACTACCGCCAGCCGGTGCTGCTGGCACCGCTGCTGCCGGTCACGGCGGTGCTGTACCTGCTGATGACGGTGGACTCGGCGGTGCAGCACTACCGGGGCCGGGGCGCGGCCTGGAAGGGGCGCACCTACGCCCGTCCCGGGACCACGCCCTGACGGCGCCGCCGGTCGCGCGCGGCGCGGGCTACTTGCGGCCCGGCGTCCAGTTCATGCCCCAGCCGTAGGCGTGGTCGAGGGTGCGCTGCGGGCTGACGCCCCGCTCCGGCACCAGGTAGCGGGCCTCGCGCTGGACGACGAGGTCGCCGCCGTCGTTGGTGATCAGGGCCAGCGCGCAGACGTTGGAGGCCACGGTGCACTCGTCGAGCGCGAAGTCGACGGGTGCGCCGTGCTGCGGTTGCAGGGTGACGGTCGCGTGCAGGTTCGCGAAGCTGCGGGCCCCTTCATAAATGGTGACGAAGACGAGGATGCGGCGGAACGCGGCGCTGTGGTCGAGGTTGACGGTCAGGTTCTCGCCCTCGGCCACGGCGCCGGTGCGGTCGTCGCCGTCGAGGTGGATGTACGGCGGCCGGCGCAGGGAGCCGAAGGAGTTGCCGAGGGCCTGGACCACGCCCTTGGTGCCGTCGCTGAGTTCGTAGAGCGCGCCGAGGTCGAGGTCGAGGCCGCCCTGGCGGCCCATGGCCTTGCCGAGTTTGTGGGCCCAGCCCCTGGTCCCGTGGACCGTCTGCCAGTTGAGGTTGACGCGCAGGGTGCCGGAGGTGCCGCCCTGCTTGGTGAGGGAGACGGCGGGCGCGTCCTTGGTGAGCGTGACCTTGGTGAGGCGGACGGGCGCGGGGGCGGGTTCGTCCGCCGGGGCGAGGGGGTGCCACTGCGGCGCGGGCCGCGCGGCGGGCTGCGGCGGTATGGGCGGTACCGCTTCCGGGACCGTGGCGGCCCCGGGCCGTTCCGGGGCCGCGGGCTCCTCGACGCTGATGCCGAAGTCGGTGGCGAGCCCGGCGAGGCCGCTGTCGTAACCCTGGCCGACGGCACGGAACTTCCACTCGCCCTGCCGCCGGTACAGCTCGCCGAGGACGAAGGCGGTCTCGACGGTGGCGTCGGCGCTCTCGAAGCGGGCGAGTTCCGTTCCGTCGCCGGCGTCGAGGACGCGGATGCCGAGGCCGGGCACCTGCCCGAAGGTGCCGCCGTCGGCGGAGGCGGCGAGCAGCACGGTGTCGACGCCGGCTTCGAGGGCGGCCAGGTCGACGGTGAGGGTGTCGGTCACGCTCTCGCCGACGGTGTGCTTGCCGTCGTGGCGGACGGCGCCCGAGGGGTGGACGGCCTGGTTGTAGAAGACGAAGTCCGCGTCGGAGCGGACTCTTCCGGCCGCCAGCAGCAGCGCGGAGGCGTCCGCGTCGGGCACTCCGGGCCCGGTGCGCCAGCCCAGTTCGACGCGCACCGCCGGTGCCGGGATCCTGACGTTGGTGCCTTTGCGCATGCCCATGGGCTCCACCCCTGTTGACGGTCCGTACCTGGCCGGCCTCCAACGTACCCCGGCGACGGGTTCCCAGATCTTCCCGGCTTTTCCGGCCTCCGGGACGCCGGGACTTCGGGAGGGCATGCGGCTGTTCAGGGTGCGGCGGGGGCGGTGGGGTGGGCCGGTCCGCGCGGCTCGTGGTGGGTCCCGGCGCCGGCCGGCGGGTGCGGCGCGGGCTCCGACGACGGTTTGCCGGCGGCCGGTTCGGAGTGCCGCGGGACCGCGTCGGCGGACCGCTCGGGGGCGGCGGTGCGGGCGGGAGGCCGGGGCGCGGCGTCCGTGGGGACGGGCGCGGGCCCGCCGGTCGCCGGGGGCCGCGTGGGGTGGGCACGGGAGGGGGCGGAGGACGGGACGGGTCCGGTCGGCGCGTAGGGGGCGTGCCGGGAGGGGGTCCGCCCCGGCTCGTCATCCGCCCCGGCGGTCGCGGGCGGGTGCGGCTTCACGGACCCGGCGGGGGCCTTCGGGGGCGCGGACGGCCCGGCAGGCCGTGACGGCCCGGCAGGACCGGAGGACTCGGCGGGACCGGAGGCCTCACCGCGACCGGAGGGCTCGCCGCGACCGGAGGACCCACCGGCACCGGACGGCCCAGCGGGACCGGAGGACTCACCACGACCGGACGACCCACCGGCACCGGACGACCCCGCAGGACCGGAGGCCTCACCGCGACCGGAGGACCCACCGGCACCGGGCGGCCCGGCCGAGCCGGAGCGTTCCGGAGCCGCGGGCGCGTCCGGCGGCCCGGAACTCCCGGGCGGCGCCGGGGAGCCGGCCGGGCCGCCCGGGGCGGACGACGCCTCCTCTCCCGGGCCGGCGGACCGCTTCGGCGTGCCCGGGGACGGCGGGTTCCAGTGGAACGCGCGCGAGTCCTGGCCGCCGTCCGTGCCCGTCCCCCTGTCGAACGCCGTGTCCCGCTCGTAGGGGTCGACGAGGGGGATCTGCCGCATCGGCCCCTTCTCCTGCGGCCGGGGCGTGATGACGGTGACGTCGGCGGCCGAGAAGCCGTCCCAGCGGGCGCCCACGTACTGCGAGGCGCCCACGTCCACGTCGCTGTCGGGCTCCAGCAGCGGATTGCCGCAGTTGCACTTGACGGCCGGGCGCCCGTACGCGTCGACGAGGACGGCCATGCCCGTCTGCAGGACGGACAGGTACTCCGAAGTCCGGCCCTCCCCCTGGTAGTTGTGGTTCTTGACCAGGGTGTCGTGCAGCAGCACCACCGAGGTGAGCGCGTTGATGTGGTCGGCGATGCGGGGCACTTGGACGCCGCGTACCTTCGCCCAGGCGGCCGCCTCGGCCGGGTCCTTGGTGAGTTCCCTGATCAGCAGCGCCTTGTCGCACTGGGTGGTGCTGCGTGTCCCGCCGAAGGCCCCGCGCGCGTCCCCGGCCGTGCTCGCGGCGGCGGGCGCGGAGCGCACGCCCTTGAGGTCGCTGTCCGGGTTGCTGAGGAACGGGTGCGGGCCGCTGGCGCCGACGGCTTCGAGAACGAGCCGTGCCGCCTTGGCCGGTGACGCCTCGTCGCACCCGGTGAGCATCGTGCCCAGCAGCAGGGCGGCCACGGCCGGCGGCACGAGGGCGCGCAGCCGGACCGCGCGGGCCCGAGGGGTCAGCATGTCGCGAGCCACCCCCCGCCGCAGGTGCCGGTCGATCCGTACGCCGGGGTCGTGGTGGAGTACCCGGGGCCCAGCGGCGGGGCGGGCGGCTGTGAGGCGGTGGCCCCCTGCGCGGGCCGCGGGCTGCCGGAGGAACTGGCGCCGCCCGGGGGCGTCTGCGCTCCCCCGCCGTCGCGGGCGGCGACGACCGCGGCGACGGCCCCGCCGGCGACGAGGACGAACGCCAGCACCGGGCCGAGGTACACGGCGGCCTTCCGGCGTCCGTCCCCCGCAGCCGGCCGCACGGGATACCCGGCGGCCGCACCGGCCGGCAGGGCGCCCGCCGGACCCGGCGCCGCCCCGTACCCGGGGACGGGACCGTACGCGCCGCCCGACGACGGATCCCCGGCGCCGGGCACCGGCCCGTACCCGGGGACGAGGCCGTGGGCAGCGGCTGCCCGCGCCTGGGACGTGCCCGGCGCCGGGGAGTACGGGCGGAGGGGCGGCTGCGCGTACGGGTTCCCGGCCGACGGGCGCCCGTAGGTCACCGTCCCCGGGGCGGCGGCGGACGGGGTGGGCGTCGGCGCGGTCGGCACGTACACCCCTGCGGCGGTGGCGGAGCGGGCGGGCGGCGGGTCCGCGGCGGCGACGGCGTCGAGCAGCCGCTGGGCCTCCGCCGAGCCGGTCCGGGCCCGGGGATCCTTGCGCAGCAGCCCCGCGAGGAGCGGTGCGAGGGGGCTGGCCCGGCGGGGCGGGGGCGGCTCGTCCCGGACGACGGCCTGCAGGGTGCCCAGCGGCGTGGTGCGCCGGAACGGCGAGACGCCCTCGACGGCCGCGTACAGGGTGGCGCCCAGCGACCACAGGTCGGAGGGGGTGCCGGGGCGCTCCCCGAGTGCCCGCTCGGGGGCGAGGAAGTCGGGCGAACCGATGAGGTCGCCGGTGCGGGTGAGGGTGTTCGAGCCCTCGACCAGGGCGATGCCGAAGTCCGTCAGGACGACGCGGCCGCCGTCCTCCAGCAGTACGTTGGCCGGTTTGACGTCGCGGTGCAACACTCCGCAGGCGTGCGCGGCGCGCAGCGCCTGGAGCACCTTCGCGCCGACCCTGGCGGTCTCCTCCGGGGAGAGCGCCCCCTCGTGCGCGATCGCCTCGGCGAGCGAACGTCCCCGGACGAGTTCCATGACGATCCAGGGGCGGCCCTCCTGCTCGACCACATCGTGCACGGTGATCACGTAGGGGTGGCTGATGCGGGCGGCGGCACGGGCTTCCTGCAGCAGCCGCGCGTACAGCACGCGCACGTCGTGCTCGCTCAGGTGCTCCGGGGCACGGACCTCCTTGGCCGCGACCTGCCGGCCGAGGAGTTCGTCGACGGCGCGCCAGACGACGCCCATGCCGCCGCTGCCGAGCGGTTCGACGAGCCGGTAACGGCCGCCCAGCAGTGGAGTGTTCGCTTCGCCGTCCATGCCGCGGGTCCCCCGATCCCCGTCCGTACGCCGCGCGGGAGCGCGCGCGTGCGGGCCACACCCGCTTCGACGGCCTGCGTCCGGCGGCCGTTCCCGCGAGTGCGGTTTCGTGTGGAAGGGCTTGCGCCGCGGCCGTACGTCCCCCTCAGGAGCCGGTCGCGGGGGTGCGGCTGACGGTGCGTCCCAGGGCGGTGGCGGCCTTGGCGAAGGCGGCGGCGTCGTGGACGGCCGCGGCCCCGGGGTCGTTGTTGAAGTACGCGTACACGTCGGCCCGGTCCGGCCAGGTGTCGGCGACGCGGCCGGCCCAGCTCTCCAGCGCCCGCCGCCCGTAGCGCGGCCAGGGGCTCGCCGCACCGCAGTGGAAGCGCAGGTATCCCCAGTCGGCGGTGCGCCACAGGGGGGTCACGGGCCGGGAGTCGTGGTCCGCCCAGCACAGGGCCGCGCCGCGGGCCACGAGGACGGCGCGCACCTCGTCGGTCCACCACGAGTCGTGCCGGGGCTCGACGGCGACGCGGGCGGTGGCGGGGAAGCAGGCGAGCGCGGCGTCCAGGAGGGCCGGGTCGGCGCGGAGGGTGGGCGGCAGCTGGAGCAGGAGGGGGCCGAGCCGGTCGCCGAGGCCGCGGGCGTGCCGCATGAGCCGCTCCACCGGCTCCTGGGGGTCGTGGAGGCGCTTGATGTGGGTAAGGTAGCGGCTGGCCTTGACGGCCATGACGAAGCCGTCGGGGGTGCGCTCGCGCCAGGCGGTGAAGGTCTCGGGCGAGGGCAGCCGGTAGAAGGCGTTGTTGTTCTCGACGGTCGCGAAGTGCCGCGCGTACTCCTCCAGCCACAGCCGTCCGGGCACGTCCGCCGGGTAGAGCGGGCCGCGCCAGTCCTTGTACTGCCATCCGGAGGTTCCGACGAGGAGGGGCATGCGCGAGGTGTTCCCGCCCCGCCCGCGCGGCTCACCGGCCGTGGCGCGCATCCAGCCGTCCGGGGCGCACCGGGCCCCCGGCCGGCGGTGCGCCCCGGGCTGCCGCGGGTTGTTCACTGGTGGCGTGGACTGCATCTTCTGCTCGATCGTGACGGGCGAGAAGCCCGGCCACCTGGTGCTCGCGGACGCGACGGCGGTGGCCTTCCTCGACGCGCGGCCGCTGTTCCCCGGCCATGTGCTGGTCGTGCCCAGGCGGCACGTCCACACGCTCACCGACCTGCCGGAACGGGAGGTGGGGCCGCTGTTCGCCCGGGTGCGGCGCGTCGCGGGCGCGGTGGAGCGCGGGATGGGTGCCGCGGGCTCGCTGGTGGCCGCCAACAACCGCGTCAGCCAGTCCGTGCCGCACTTCCATGTGCACGTGGTGCCCCGCAACCGCAAGGACGGGCTGCGCGGCTTCCTGTGGCCGCGGACACGCTACGCGTCGCAGGAGGAGGCGGAGGCCGTGGCGGCGCGGGTACGGGCCGCCCTCGACGAGGACCCCGGCGAGGGGGGCGGCACCGGCTGACGGCCGTCCCGCCCCCGTGGACTATCCGCGCGAACCCCCTCATATTGGTGGTACGGACGTGCTTCGAGTCTCGATTCCGGCGTGATGGACCATGCGTTTCCGTGACCGAGTGGACGCCGGCCGGCAACTCGCCGAGCGGCTGGGGCATCTGCGCCCGGAGCACCCCGTGGTGCTCGGCCTGCCGCGCGGCGGCGTCCCGGTGGCCTTCGAGGTGGCCCGGGCGCTGCGGGCGCCCCTGGACGTGATCATCGTGCGGAAGCTGGGGGTGCCCTTCCACGAGGAGCTGGGCTTCGGCGCCATAGGCGAGGACGGGGTGAGGGTCCTCAGCGGGGACATCATGCGGATGAGCCGCGTCGACGAGGACGACCTCGCCGAGGTGGAGCGGCGCGAGCAGGAGCACCTGGCCCGGCAGGCCGGGCGGTTCCGCGGCGGGCAGCCGCGGATCCCGCTCACCGGCCGCACCGCGGTCGTGGTCGACGACGGCATCGCCACCGGTGCCTCGGCCCGCGCCGCCTGCCGGGTGGCCCGGGCCGAGGGGGCCGCGCGCGTGGTGCTCGCGGTCCCGGTGGCGCCGGCGGACACGGTGGCCGCGCTGCGTGAGGAGGTGGACGAACTGGTCTGTGTCACCGCGCCGAGCCTCTTCTTCGCGGTCGGCGAGTGGTACCGGGACTTCTCCCAGACCCAGGACGAGGAGGTCGTCGCACTGCTGCGGAACAGCAGAACGGTACGGTCCGGCGCCGGGCCCGGCCAGGACCGCGACCGGCCCTGAATCACCGCGAGCGCGCCACGGGGCGCGCACCGGAGGTGTACGTCATGGAGACCATCGTCAAGTCCACCGTCGACCTGGAGTTCCACGAGGCCGGCCCCACGACCGACGCGGCCGCGAAGCTGCGCATGCACGACGGAACGGAGTTCACGGGGCACGGGGTCAGCAACCGCAACCCCGCCGACCCCCAGCAACAGCGCGTCGGCGAGGAGGTCGCGGCGGCCCGCGCCCTGCACGAGCTCTCGCACGAACTGCTGCGCAAGGCCAACACCGACATCGAGGAGCAGACCCACACCCCGGCTCACGTGACCCACTGAACCACCGGGCGCCCAGCGGCAGTCGAGGGACCGGAAGCACCGGCCCCGGCTGTCCGGGCGTCCCTGTGTGCGGGGACTCTGGGCAGGGGCGGCGGCCCGTGGCACTCTGCGGGACGCACACCGGTATCCGCATCGCTCGTCTGCCCGGGCCGCCACGGCGGCCCGGCCCCCACATGCCCGCGCGGCAGGCGCCGCGCGGGACCGGCAGAAGGAGTACGCGTGAGACACCCCCGCCGCAGTACCGCCGGTACGCTCCTGGCCGCCGGCGCCCTGCTCGCCACCGGCGTCCTGGCCGGCCCGGCCGCCGCCGGCTCCGCCGGCCCGGCGACCTCCCGCGCCGGCGCCGCCGACCCCGCCGGTCAGCAGAGCGTCCGCGACTTCTGGACCCCGGAGCGCATGCGCTCGGCGGCCCCCCTCGACTTACCGGCCCCCTCCCCCGGCGACCTCGTCACCCCGCGGGACCGGGGCCGGCCCACCTCCATAGCCCCCACACCCCCCACGGCGCACACCGACGGCTTCCCCGAGAAGGGCGGGCCGTGGACCGGCGGCGGCGCGGTCCTGCGGACCTCGGGCCGGGTGTTCTTCACCTTCCAGGGCCGCACCGCCTCCTGCTCCGGCGACGCGGTCACCAGCAGCAACGCCAGCACCGTGATCACGGCCGGGCACTGTGTGAAGTACCGGGGCGCCTGGCACACCGACTGGGTCTTCGTCCCCGGCTACCACGACGGGCAGGCGCCGTACGGCAAGTGGGCCGCGGCCAAGACGCTCTCCACCGCGCAGTGGGTGGCGAGCGAGGACATCAACTACGACGTGGGCGCCGCGGTCGTCGCCCCGCTGGAGGGCAGGAAGCTCGCCGAGGCCGTCGGCGCGCAGGGCATCGCGTTCGACGTCGGCTACAACAAGCCGATGTACGCCTTCGGTTTCCCCGCGGCCTCGCCGTACGACGGCACGAAACTCATCCACTGCAGCGGGGACAGCGGCCAGGACGCCCTGCTGTCGAAGGACCACAGCCTGGGCTGCGACATGACGGGCGGCTCCAGCGGCGGTCCGTGGTTCACCTCCTTCGACGAGACCACCGGAGCCGGCCTGCAGTCCTCGGTCAACAGCTTCGGCTACACCTTCCTGCCGGGCACGATGTTCGGCCCGTACTTCGGCGACGACGTCAAGAGCCTCTACGAGCAGGCGCAGTCGGCCTGACGCGCCACCGGCCCGGGCGGGGACAGGCCACCGGTCCCCGCCCGGGCCCTGCGTACCGGCTCACCCGTCCGCACGCCCCGGCGTGCCCCCGCGCCGGGCACCCGGCACGCTGGCCGGAGCGAGTCCGCCGCGACGCCGAGCCCGAGGTCCCGCCATGACGAACGACGACGCCCCGATATCCCCGGCCCTCCCACGGACCGGCGCGGTCCCGGCCACCGGCGGCAGGGTGCCCGGCAGTCTGCTGCGGCTGAGCGACTTCGAGCCGGCGGCCCTGAAGCGGGCCGTGGAGCTGGCGCGGGAGATGAAGCGGGATCCGGGCGGCTGGCTGCACAGCCTGCGCGGGGCCGCCCTCGGCTGCATCTTCGAGAAGCCCTCCACCCGCACCCGTGTCTCGCTGGCCACGGCCGCCCACCGGCTGGGCATGCACTCGATGGTGATCAGCAGGGACGACATGCAGCTCGTGCACGGCGAGACCTGGGCCGACACCGCGCAGGTGCTCTCCTCCTACCTCGACGCCATCACACTGCGGACCTACGAGCACACGACGGTCGAGCAGTTGGCGGGGCGCTCCTCGGTGCCCGTCGTCAACGCCCTCTCCGACGACCACCACCCCTGCCAGGCCCTGGCCGATCTCCTCACGCTCACCGAGCACTTCGGCACCCTGGCCGGGCTGACGGTGGCGTTCGTCGGCGACGGGCTCAGCAACACCTGCAACTCCTTCCTGGAGGCGTGCGCGAGCACCGGCATGCACCTGACCGTGGCGACCCCGCCCGGCCACGAGCCGGCCGCGTCCCTGCTGGCCGAGGCCCGCGCGACGATGGCGGCCACCGGCGGCTCCGTGACGGTCACCGCCGACCCGGCGGAGGCGGTGCGCACCGCGCAGGCGGTGTACGCGGAGGTGTGGGTGCCGATGCACAAGCGGCACGAACGCGCCGAGCGCGCCCAGCGGTTCGCCGTCTACCGGGTGGACCGTGAACTTCTCGACCGCGCCGCGCCCGGGGCGGTCGTCCTGCACTGCCTGCCGGCGGTGCGCGGCGAGGAGATCACCTCGGACGTGCTCGACGGTCCGCGCTCGCTGGTCTGGCGGCAGGCGGCGAACCGGCTGCCCACCGCGCAGGCCGTGCTCCACACGCTCGTCACCGCCGCCCAGTCCTGAGCGACCGCGCCCGGGCGGGACCTGTACGCCGCGCGCCCCCGCGAGGGTGACCCACGTCACTTCGGGGGGATCTTGGTGCGAACGCGCCGCATGTGTCACTCTTTCTGCACGACCTCCCTGCCCAAAAACAGCCGAGCGGCAGTGAATTGAGTGTCGTGTCCGCCGGTTCGCACGGGCAGGACCGGGAGTCCGTCCTTTCGTTGAGGCGTCGACCCCGCTCCGCGTCCCGTGACCGCGTGCGCAATCCCTTCCGCGTACACGCCGTGCTCCTCTTCCCGCCGCGGTAGTAGCGGCGTCCGCAACCGCCCCTGCCCCGGCCCGGGGAAGCCGCGTGAGCGCGCGAAAGCTGCTTGACGTGCGGAAAGCAGACTCTAGAGAAAGCAGGCTCCCGCCATGCCAAGGCTGTGCAAGCCGTCCGTGCAAGTACCGGAATTCGTCATCACGGCGGAAGAGACTCTGGCCTTCGCCGAACGAGTCCACGCCGGAAAGCCCCAACTCCCTTTGGCGCTCCGTCTGATCCGGAACACGGGGGTGGCGAAGCGGCACATCGTCCAGCCCATCGAGAAGACGCTTCTCCACCCGGGTCTGACGGAACGCAACCGTATCTACGAGGCGGAATCGAAGAAGCGCTGCCCCGATGTCATCGAACAAGCCCTGGAGAACGCCGAACTGACGGTACGTGACGTCGACGCGATCATCTATGTGTCGTGCACCGGCTTCCTGATGCCGTCACTGACCGCGTGGCTGATCAACCGCATGGGCTTCCGTTCCGACACACGGCAGATCCCCATCGCGCAACTGGGCTGCGCGGCGGGCGGCGCGGCGATCAACCGCGCCCACGACTTCTGCGTGGCCCACCCCGGCAGCAACGTCCTGATCGTCTCGTGCGAGCTGTGCTCGCTGTGCTACCAGCCCGACGAGGACAATATCGGTTCGCTGCTGTCCGACGGCCTGTTCGGCGACGCGGTCGCGGCCGCCGTCGTACGGGGCGACGGCGGCACGGGAATCGAGCTGGAGCGCAACGCCTCCTACCTCATCCCGGACACCGAGGACTGGATCTCCTACGCCGTGCGCGACACCGGCTTCCACTTCCAGCTGGACCGCCGGGTGCCCGGGACGATGGAGCCGCTGGCGCCGGTGCTGCGCGAGTTCGCCGCCGGCCAGGACTGGGACGCCGGGAACCTCGACTTCTACATCGTGCACGCCGGCGGACCGCGGATCCTCAACGACCTCGCCAAGTTCCTCGACGTCGACCGCAAGGTGTTCCGGCACAGCTGGGCGACCCTGACCCAGTACGGGAACATCGCCAGCGCGGTCGTCCTCGACGCGGCGCTCAGGCTGTTCGAGGAGGACACCCCCATGCCGGACGCCCGCGGTCTCATCGCGGGTTTCGGTCCCGGCATCACCGCCGAGATGGCGCTCGGCCGCTGGGCCGACGACGCGCCGCGGCACGTCGGCTGAGGCCGGCGGAGCGCATCACCGGGCTCCCCCCGAGCGGGAGTTCACCGACAGCGGGATCCGCGCGGACACCAGCGGGACCCGCACAGGCACGCACAGGCAAAGGAAGCGAGTCGAATGACGGGCCTCATCGTTCCCCCGGGCCAGGGGCGGAAACTGATCACCCCGGCGCAGGAAGTGACCTTCAAGGCCACCGCGGCGGACGGTTCCGCCGTATCGATCTTCGAGGTGGTCGTACCACCCGGATTCGATGTCGGGGCACATGTGCACGACCACTCCCAGGAGTTCTTCTACGTCCTGGAAGGAGAGCTGGACCTGCTGGCTTTCGAGCCGACCGAGCGCACCGGGGACACCTGGCACGACTGGAAGTCCTCCGAAGGGGATCACGTCGTCCACGCGGGCGAGGGCGCCTGCATGTTCGTTCCCCCGGGCACACCGCACGCGTTCAGGAACGCCACGGACAGACCGGCGCGCATGCTGTTCCAGAGCTACCCCTCGCCCGACCACGAGCACTACTTCGAGGACATCGCGGAGATCTGGGCGTCCGGCCGGGTCGATCCCGAGGCCGTGGAGCGGATGCGTCAGCGGTACGACGTCCGTCAGATCACGCCGCTCCGCTACGAACCCCCGGCCCGCCCCGGCCCCGCCCGGCACGGCGCGCGGCACGACGGGAGGTGAGCGCGGTGGAGTCCATTCCCCTGGTGCACGCGAGCCTGGGCGAGCGGGAACTGGCCGCCGTCGCCGAGGTGTTCTCCTCCGGCTGGCCGGCCGGCCAGGGCCCGAGCGGCAAGGCGCTCGAGGCCGAGCTGGCCGAGCGCTACGGAGCGGGCGGCGCGGTCGCGGTGAGCAACTGCGGCGTCGCGCTCCACCTGGCCCTGCTGGCGCTCGGCGTCCAGCCGGGCGACGAAGTCGTCGTCGCCGACTACACGTTCCCGGCACCCGCCCACGCGGTGCGCCAGGTCGACGCGGTCCCGGTCTTCGCCGACGTGCGTGCCGACACCGGCACGGTCGACCCCCGGGCGGTGGCGGACCTGGTCGGTCCGCGCACGGTGGGGATCATCGCGGTCGACACGGTGGGGCTGCCCGCGGACTACACGGAGCTGCAGGCGATCGCGGACCGCCACGGGTTGTTCCTGATCGAGGACGCGGCCTGTGCGGTGGGCGCCACGTACCAGGGGCGCGAGGCCGGTGCGCTGGCGGAGGTCGCGTGTCTGTCCTTCCACGGGCGCAAGGGCGCCACCAGTGGTGAGGGCGGGGCCCTGCTGGCCACCGACCCGGCGGTCGCGGCGGACGCGAGACTGCGGTCGTCCTTCGGCATCGGGAGCATCTTCGACCGGTCGAAGGTCATCGGCCTGCCGGTCCCGGAGTTCACCGAGGTCGGCTACAACTACAAGCTGTCCGACATCGCGGCGGCGATTCTGCGGGTGCAGCTCGACCGGATCGGCGAACTCCTCGCACACCGGAGCGCGGTCGCGGCACGCTACGCCGAACTGCTCGCCGACGAAGAACTCCTGACGCTGCCTCACGTACCGCAGGACCGTACGCACGCGTGGCAGTCCTATCTGGTGGCGCTGGACCCGCGGGTGGACCGTGCGGCGCTCGCCGCCGATCTGCGGGGCCAGGGCGTCGGATGCGGGCACGGCACGTGGGCGACCCACCTCCAGCCCGTGTTCGCCTCCGGCCGGCGGTGCCCCGTCTCGGCGGATCTCTACCGGCGTCACCTCGCCATACCCATGCACGCCGAGCTCGGCATGGACCAGGTCGAACGGGTCGTGGAGGTCCTGCGTCCCGCGCTGCGGACCCACGCGGCACCCGCGCGGCTCGTGGGAGGGGCGGCATGACGGACAAGCAGCCGGCGCCGGACGGGATCCTGCGTCTGATCAACGGCTACTGGGCCACCGGCGTCCTCGGCGCCGCGGCGGGCCACTCGCTGTTCACCCACCTCGAAGACGGCGCGGACACCGCCGCCCGGCTGGCCGGGCGCGCCGGGATCTCCGAGCGGGGCGCCCAGACCCTCCTCGACGGGCTCGTCAGC
Source organism: Streptomyces gamaensis (assembly GCF_042656465.1). Classification (NCBI taxonomy): domain Bacteria; kingdom Bacillati; phylum Actinomycetota; class Actinomycetes; order Kitasatosporales; family Streptomycetaceae; genus Streptomyces; species Streptomyces gamaensis. Next base: position 223,892 of record NZ_JBHSPB010000008.1, on the reverse strand, counting down.
ATCGGCCTGGCCGAACTGCGGGACGGCGCCTACCGCAACACCGCCGAGGCGTCCGCCTTCCTGGTCGAGGGCCGGCCCGCCGACCTGAGCGGCCTCGCCCGGCTCAAGCTGAAGCACATGGGCAATCTGGTCTCCCTGCCCGAAGTCGTCCGCGTCGGGGGCCCCGTCGCGGACGCGGCGGTGGAGGTCGCCGACAACCCGCACTGGGGCGAGGTCGTCCCGGCCATCGCCGCGCAGTCGGTTCCGGCGGCGGAGGTCGCCGCCGACGTGCTGCGCCTCGCGGACGCCGGGGAGATCTCGATCCTCGACGTGGGCGGCGGCTCGGGCATCTACTCGGCCGTCTGGCTGCGGCGCAACCCCGCCGCGCGCTCGACCCAGCTCGACTGGGCGCCGATCAACGCGATCGCCCGGCGCCTGGTGGCGGAGCGGGGCGTGGCCGACCGGTTCTCCTGCGTCGACGGCGACTTCCACACCACCGACTTCGGCACCGCCGCCCACGATGTCGCGCTGTACTCCCACATCGCCCACCAGGAAGGGCCGCGGGAGAACGTGGCGGTCTTCACCCGGCTCAGGAAGGCCCTCAAGCCCGGCGGCGCCCTGGTCGTGTGCGACTACGTCGTCGAGGACGACCGCAGCGGCCCCGCCTTCCCGCTCCTGTTCGCCTCGGAAATGCTCCTCAAGAGCAAGCAGGGCGGAACGTGGCGGCGCTCCGACTACCACGCCTGGCTCACCGAGGCCGGCTTCGAGGACATCTCGTTCCACTCGGCACCGCCGGCCACCTTGGTCATCGCCAGACAGTGAAACGCGCGAGAAAGAAGGGAGGCAGCCCGATGAAGGGCTCCACGGTCTACCGCTCGATACACAAGCGCGGTCTGCACATCGGTCTTCTGCCGGGGATGGCCGCGGCCGTCAACGGGTCGGCACCGATCACGCTCGATCACGATCTGGACGTCCTGCCCGAGGCGGGGCGGCATCTGACGGTGGCCCGCTACGCCGAGGCGGTGGACGACCTGGCGGCCCGGCTGTGGGCGGCCGGTGTCCGGCCCGGCGAGCGCGTCGTGGTCCACAAGACCGCCAACGCCGACATCTGGATGCTCGGCGCGGCGGCGTCCCGTATCGGAGCGGTCCCGGTGATGCTGTCGCCCGCCCTGGACGCCCCGACCGTCGCCGCCCTGCTCCAGCGGCTGGGCCGGCCCGGCCTCCTCACCGACACGCCGAAGCTCGACGGGCTGGCCGGGGTCCCGCTCGCGGAACTCACCGAGCGGGTCGTCCTCGTGGCCGGCGAGCGGCCGGGGGCGCGCTCGCTCGCCGGCCTGGCCGGTTCGCCCCGGGTCGCACCGGTGATCCGGCCGGTCGACGAGGCCGCCGTGATCACCCATACCTCCGGCACGACCGGGCTCCCCAAGCTCGTCGTGCACACGCCCCGCACCCAGGGCCTGCGTCTCCTGCCGCAGTGGCGGCTGCTGTCCCTGATGCGGCAGAAGGAGACCGTCGCGATCCACATCCCCTTCGTGCACTCGCGGATGGTCGCGGCGATGGCCCTGGCCCTCGCCAAGGAGTTCCCGATCCTGCTCCTGCGGGAGCCGGGGCCCGACGCCGTCGCCGAGCAGTTCCTGAAGCACCGGCCGGGGCTCGTCGAGGCGCTCCCCAACTCGCTGATGGAGTGGGAGGGGCTCACCGAGGACCCGCGCAGACCGTTCGCGTCGGTGAAGGTCTTCAGCAGTACGTTCGACGCGATCCACCCCAGGACGATGAGCCGGCTGCTGAAGTCGTCCGACCGGCGAGGTGCCCTCTTCTTCCAGATCTACGGGCAGAGCGAGGTCGGCCCGGCCGTCGGCCGCGCCTACTTCCGCCGTACCGCGCACAGGGCGAACGGGCGCTGCGTCGGCTGGGCGATGCCGCTGGGCGCCGCGAAGGTCCGCGTGGTGGGCCGCGACGGCCGCAGACCGTCCGAGAAGGAACCCGGCTTCATCGAGGTCGCGTGGGACGGCCTGGCGAAGACCTACTTCGCCGAGCAGGAGCGGTACGACATCAACCGCGACGGCGACTGGTGGCGGACCGGGGACGTCGGCTACCGCACCCGGCTCGGCTGTCTGCACATGCTCGACCGGGAGGTCGACATGATCGACGGGGTGCGCAGCTCCCTGGAGGTCGAGGACGCCGTGCTCAGCAGGCTGGACGAGCTGACCGAACTGGTCGTGGTGCAGGGCCCGGACTCCGAGCCGGTCCCGGTGGTCTGCACGGTCGACGACAAGCCGCTGGACCCGGAGCGCTGGCGCGCGGCGGCCGCCGACTTCCCCCGGCTGACCGACCCGGTCCATATCCCCCAGGCCGAACTGCCGAGGACCGCCACGCTCAAGGTGCAGCGGCTCGCCCTGGCCCAACGGCTCAAGGAACAGCTGGAGAACCGGACATGAGAAAACGTCAGGCAGCTCGGACATCGCAGGCGATCAATGGAAACACGACAACCGACCGAGGGGATCAGTGACATGACGACGCAGGCCACACTCGCGCGACTCCGCGACTACATGATGGGCCCCACGCGGTTCATGAACCTGCTGTCCTGCTTCGAGCTCGGCATCATCGACAGGCTCCGGGAGAACCCGGGAATGACCGCGGCCGAGCTCGCCGACGCGGTCGGCGCCAAGACCGATGCCGTGGAACAACTGCTGAACCTGGTGGTCCACGAGGATTTCGTCGGCTACGACGAGGAGACCGGCGGCTACTCCCTCGCCGCGCTCGGCGCCCTCCCGGAGGCCGACATCGAGCGGGTGCTCGCCTTCATGGACCTGGTCAAGGTCACCTGCCTGCGGCAGCTGTACTACCTGACCGACAGCGTGCGGACCGGCACGGTCGTCGGCCTCAAGGAGCTCTACGGATACGAGGGCACCCTGTTCGGCGCCGTGGCCGAGCACAAGGACCTGCGCGAGTCCTGGGGACGGGCGATGGACGCGGAGACCGCCCAGATCGATCCGTGGTTCTTCGACAACATCGACATTCCCGCCGGCTCCCAGGTGCTCGATCTCGCCGGGAACACCGGCCTCGGCGCGATCGACACCTACAAGCTGAAAGGATCGCCCGGCCTTCGGGTGACCACCTTCGACCTGCCGCAGAAGGAGGAGGAGTGCCTGGAGAACTTCCGGGCGAACGGCGTGGCCGAGCACTGCTCGTTCATCGGCGGTGACGTCTTCGAGAGCGTCCCCAAGGGCTTCGACGTCGTGCTGGTCAAGCATTTCCTGGCCCTGTGGGACAAGGACAAGGTGTTCGCGATCTTCACCAATGTCAACAAGGCGCTGGAGGCCGGCGGGCAGGTCGAACTCCTGGTGCCGCTGTACCCGGAGCACAACAAGGACTCCTCCGATCCCCGCAGCGTCGACTTCTACCCCGCCTTCTTCCTCGGCTGTGCCCAGGCGCAGGGCGGCGGGCAGAAGCTGTCGGCCTACCGGGCCCTGCTGGAGGAAACCGGATTCGAGATCACGAAGGTGACGGTCAAGGACCCCGCCGACACCCCGCCGGACGCCTTCCCCGTCCACGCCATCATCTCGGCGCGGAAGGTCGCGCACCTGTAGGACAGCCGGGTGACGGACATCACGCCCATGCGTGCTCACATCGTGCCGGTCCACCGGGTCGTAAAGGTGTAGCGCCGACAACGGCAGAGCAGAGGAGTTCGCCATGGATCCCCGTCTGAACATCTACGAGAACCCGGTCTCGCTCAAGTTCCTGAAGTACATCACCGCGTCCTACAAGGTGTTCCCGGTGCTGCCGCACCCGACGGTGGAGCTGGTGTCCCTCCGCATCAGCCAGATCAACGGCTGCGGCTTCTGCGCCGACATGCACACCAAGGAAGCCACGCGCGCCGGGGAGAGCGCGCAGCGCCTCCACCTGGTCGCGACCTGGCGGGAGGCCACGGTGTTCACCGAGGCCGAGCGTGCGGCCCTGGAGTTCGCCGAGGAGGGCACCCGCATCGCCGACGCGGCCGGCGGAGTCCCCGACGACGTCTGGGCGAGGGCCGCCAAGCACTACGACGAGGACCAGCTCGCCGCCCTGGTGTCGCTGGTCGCCTTCATGAACCTGGTCAACCGTATGAACGTCATCACCCAGCAGCCGGGCGGCAGTTACGAGCACGGCTGGACCCGCCAGTTCGGCGGATAGCCGGCAGACGCCCGTACCGGGGCCGGAGCCGTCCACAGGGGCGGCTCCGGCCCCGGTTTCGTTCCGTACCCCGGTACGACCTGACCACCGGTCGGACGCGATGTCCGCTACGGAAAGGTGAAGAACCAATGAAGTTCGGTGTGTTCTCCATGAACACGGACGAGGGCCTCGACCCGCTCGAACTCGCCCGCGAGGCGGAGGGTCTCGGCCTGGAGTCGGTCTTCGTGCCCGACCACAGCCATGTGCCGGTCCACCGCGCGGTCCCCTGGGCCGCGAGTTCCCGGACCGTGAGGATCGCGGACCGCGACGACCTGGGGGACGCGTCGACGAGCGACATGCCCCGCGACTTCCACCGCAACCGCGACCAGCTCCTGACCCTGACCGCGATGGCCACCGTCACCTCGACCCTGCGGCTCGGTACCGGGATCTGCCTGGTGGTGCAGCGCCATCCCATCCAGCTCGCCAAGGAGATCGCCACCCTCGACCAACTGTCGCGCGGGCGGCTGCTGTTCGGGGTCGGTGTCGGATCGCCGTGGAACTACGAGGAGATCCGCAACCACGGCACCGACCCCCGTACCCGGATGACGCTCATGGCCGAGCGGATGGCGGCGATGCAGCGGATCTGGACGAGCGAACAGGCCGAGTACCACGGCGAGTTCGTCGACTTCGACCCCGTCTACTCCTGGCCGAAGCCCTTCCAGAAGCCGTGGCCGAAGACCTTCGTCGGTGGTGACCACCCCAACGCGTTCGACCGGGTGCTCGCCTACGGCGACGGATGGATGCCCGGCCACCACGACGACGCGGGCCTCTTCCGGGCGCGGGTCGCCGAGTTGCAGGAGCGGGCCGCCGCGGCCGGTCGCGGCCGGATCGAGATCACCGTCACGCTCGCCCGTCTCGACCGCCTCGACGACTACGCGGCGGCCGGCGCCGACCGCGTCCTGGTCACGCTCCCGACCGGAGCGGAACGGACGTTCCTCAAGGACGTCGCCAAGGCCGCGCAGCAGTACTGACCCCGACGGTGCCGACGTCCACGCGAAAGGAATCACAGCAATGACACCAGAAGCCACCCTCGCGCGGTTCCGCGAATACATGGTCGGTCCCGCGCGGTTCATGAGTCTGCTGTCCTGCTTCGAGCTGGGCATCATCGACAGACTCCGCGAGCAGCCGGGCCTGACCGCGGCCGAGCTCGGCGAGGCGGTCGGCGCCAAACGGCCGGACGCCGTGGAACAGCTCCTGCTCCTGCTGGTCAAGGAGGGCTTCGTCGCCCACGACGAGGCCTCCGGCGGCTACGTCCTCGACGCGCTCGCGGACGTCGCCGAGAGCGACCTCCGGCGCGCGCTCACCTATATGAACATGATCAAGGTGGTAGCGCTCAGGCAGCTGTTCTACCTCACCGACAGCGTACGCACCGGCACGATCGTCGGCCTCAAGGAGCTCTACGGATCCGACGGGGGAACGCTGTACGACATCGTGGCCGAGCACAAGGATCTGCGGGACGCCTGGTCGACGTTGATGGACAACGTCACCGCCAATATCGACCCCTGGTTCTTCGGCACCATCGACATACCGGCCGGCGCCCGGGTGCTCGATCTCGCCGGGAACACGGGTCTCGGCGCGATCCACACCTACCGGCACAAGGCCTCTCCCGGGCTCCGGGTGACGACCTTCGACCTGCCGGAGAAGGAAACCGAGTGCCTGGAGAACTTCCGGTCGCACGGCGTGGAGGAACACTGCTCCTTCATCGGCGGCAACGTCTTCGACGAGATCCCCCAAGGATTCGACGTCGTGCTCATCAAGCACTTCCTGGACATGTTCGACAGGAGTGACGTCTTCAGGATCCTCGAAGGCGTCAACAAGTCCCTTGAGATCGGCGGCCAGGTCAACATCATGGTGCCGGTGTATCCCGAGGACATCAGGGACACCGACAACTACAACGTCGACTTCTTCCCGGCCTTCTTCATCGGCTGCACCATGGGGCAGGGCGGGCCACAGAAACTGTCGACTTATCAGAAATGGCTGGAGGAGTGCGGGTTCACGGTGACGAACGCCGTCACCAAGGATGCCGCCGACGTGCCGAACGACGTCATCCCCGTGCAGGCCGTCATCTGCGCGACGAAGACCGCCCCCTGCCCCGCGAGGGCGGAACAGGCACGTCGGGCGGGGTGACTTGACAGAGCCCCTCGTCGATCGCACGGCAAGTACTTGTCAGGCGGCCGGACGAGGGGCTCTGGTGGATCACACCAGCCCGACCAGGCACGCCCTCACGAAAGACAGGACACCTCATGCTCACCAGACGCCGTGTGCTCGGCGCAGGAATCGCCACCGCCGCCGCGGGGCTCACCGGCGCCTCGCTGGTGCCCCTGCTCACCGCCGGCGGTGCCGAGGCCGCGAACACACCGGCGCCGACCGGTTCAGCGCCCCCGCCCGTGCCGCTGTTCACGGTGCCGATGCCCCTGATCCCGGTGGCCCGGCCGGTCTCCACCGACGGCGGCGTGGACACCTACGAGGTCACCACGCGCAAGGTCACCAAGGAGATCCTGCCCGGCACCCGGAGCGAGCTGCTCACCTACGACGGACAGTTCCCCGGCGCGACGATCAAGGCACGCCGCGGCCGCCCCGTCGTCATCCGCCAGCGCAACGGGCTGGACGTGCCGATCTCCCGCCATCTGCACGGCGGTTCGGTGCAGCAGGACAGCGACGGCGGTCCGATGGACACCGTCGACCCGGGCGGCGAGCGCGTCTACACGTACGCCAACAAGCAGCCGCACGCCTCGCTGTGGTACCACGACCACGCCCACCACCAGGAGGCGGAGAACGTCTACCGGGGCCTGCACGGCAGCTACTTGCTCTCCGACGAGGCCGAGGACGCGCTGCCGCTGCCCAAGGACGCGTACGACGTGGTGATCCAGATCAGCGACGCGCGCTTCGACGCGACGGGCCGGCTCCAGTACTCCATGGGCGACTGGGCCCGCAACACCCTGCTCGTCAACGGCGCGCCCTACCCGTACTTCGAGGTCGCCGCCCGCAAGTACCGGCTGCGTTTCGCCAACACGTCCAACATGCGCTTCTTCGAGCTGCGCCTCGCGGACGGCGGCGACCTGACACAGATCGGCTCGGACGGCGGGCTGCTGCCGAGGCCGCACACCACCAAGTCCGTCTACCTGTCCTCGGGCGAACGCGCCGATGTCGTCATCGACTTCTCGCGCTACCCGGTCGGCACCCAGGTGGTCCTGCAGAACACCGTGGCCTGGGGGCCGGCCGAGCAGGTCGGCCAGGTGATGCGTTTCGACGTGACGCACACCGCCGACGACCCGAGTTCCGTCCCCTCCGTGCTGCGTACCCTTCCGCCGCTGCCCGCCCCCACAGGCAGCCGCACCGTCGTGCTGCGCATGGACGAGGACGGCCGGGCCGCCCCCAAGGCCTATCTGGACGACAAGGTGTACGACCCCCAGCGGGTCGACGCGTTCGTCCGCCACGGCGCCAGCGAGATCTGGACCGTCACCAACGCCAATACGACGATCCCGCACAACTTCCATATGCACCTGGTGCAGTTCCGGGTGATCGAGCGCGACGGGAAGGCACCGGGGCCCGCCGAGTCGGGCCTGAAGGACACGGTGGTGCTCCAGCCCGGCGAGACGGTCAGACTGCAGGCGACGTTCGACACGTACGCGGGGACGTACGTGTACCACTGCCACATGCTCGACCACTCGGCGATGGGCATGATGGCGACCATGAAGATCGCCTGAACCGTGACCGGCGCGGCCCGACGGGAGTGTCGGCCGCGCCGGTCACGTTTCCCCCGTGCCCGGGGCGGGTGGGTCAGCCGTTGGCGCTCTGGCCGTTCTTGAGCGCGGTGGTGATGTCGGTGACGCGGCGGGCCTGGTAGGCGGCGGACTGGAGGGTGATGTCGGAGGGGGCCTCGCTGCCCGCGTGGGAGGCGCCGTAGGGGTTGCCGGTCTGGAACTGGACGGGGTCGGTGTAGCCGGGGGGCACGATGATGCCGCCCCAGTGGTAGAAGGTGTTGGCCAGGGCGAGGATGGTGGATTCCTGTCCGCCGTGGAGGGTGGTGCTGGAGGTGAAGGCGGAGAGGACCTTCCCGGCGAGCCTGCCCTGGAACCACAGTTGTCCGGTGGTGTCGATGAACGCCCGCAGCTGGCTGGCGGGGTTGCCGTAACGGGTCGGCGTACCGAAGATCACGGCGTCCGCCCAGACCAGGTCGTCCAGGGCCGCCACCTCGACGCCGGGAGCGGTCTCCTTGACGTGCTGGTCCCAGGCGGGGTTGGAGGCAATGGCCTGGGGCGGGGCGGTCTCGGCGACCCGGCGCAGCCGCACGTTCGCGCCCGCCTTCTCCGCCCCCTCGGCAGCGGCCCGCGCCAGCGCGTGCACATTTCCCGTCGCGCTGTAGTAGATCACAGCAACGTTGACAGCCATCACAATCAACTCCCTTGTCCATTGGTGCTTTCCCACGGGTGCTGCCGGTGGTCGCGGCCGTCCGCTCGGGACGGCCGGCTCCGGCGGCCTCCATCAGTACGACGACACAGTCCCTTGTAATGTGAGGTGACGTGCGTCGCTTCCGTGCGGCGCACCGGAGAACCGGTCAGGGCAGGCGCGGCCAAGGGAGTCGGCAACACATGAGCATGCAGTCCGAGTTACAGGACGGAGAGCTCGATCCGGGCCTGAGCACGGTCCTGGGCGAGCACCGACAACTGATCAATCTCGCCTACCGGTTCCTCGGCTCGCTGGCCGACGCCGAGGACGTCGCGCAGGAGACGTACACCCGCTGGTACGCCATGTCCCGGGAACAGCGGGAGGCCATCGCCTCCCCGGGCGGCTGGCTGACGAGGGTCGCCAGCCGCATCTGCCTCGACCTGCTGGGTTCGGCACGGGCCCGGCGGGAGAGGTACGTGGGCGAATGGCTCCCGGAGCCCGTGCCCGACCGCGAGGAGTGGATCAGCGGGCGTTCGGGCGGCTCCGTCGACCCGGCCGACCGGGTCACCCTCGACGAGTCGGTCGACATGGCCTTCCTCGTCGTCCTCGACTCGATGACCCCGGCCGAGCGCGTCGCGTTCGTCCTGCACGACGTCTTCCACTACTCGTTCGCCGAAATCGCGGAGATCCTCGACCGTACGCCGGCGGCATGCCGTCAGCTGGCCTCGTCGGCCCGCCGCCGGGTTCGCGCCCAGCAGCCTCCCGTGACCACCAACGCCCGGCGCGCGGACGTCGTCAGGGACTTCAAACAGGCCTGGGAGGCCAACGACATCGACGCTCTCGTCCGCCTTCTCGACCCCGGTGTCATGACGGTCGCCGACGGCGGCGGCGTCGTCACCGCCGAGCCCCACCCGGTCCAGGGCGGCGAGCAGGTCGCCCGGTTCTTCGTCGATGTCGCGGGCAAGGCCCCCGGTCTGACGATCCTGGAGCGCAGTGTCAACGGCCGGCCCGGTCTGGTGGCCCAGCAGGACGGCGTCACCGTGACGGTGCTGGCGTTCGGCATGGCAGGTGACCGGATCACGAACATCTGGGCCGTGCGGAACCCGGAGAAACTCCGTCCCTGGACGGGCTGACCGTCTCCCCTGCCGGCCGGTGACTACCGGTAGCGCGCGACGAGCGCGTCGGCGTCCTCCGCGCTGAGCTCGACGCCGAACTCCCGTACCAGCAGCCCGGGCAGCTCCTCCGCCGTCACCTGGTGCTTGTCGACCGTGAAGTCCGGCAGGACGGTGATGAGGTCGGTGTTGTACAGCGTCAGGCGCCGCTCGGGCGCGGTCTTCTGGACCAGCAGCTTGTCGTTGAGGGGTGAGCGCGGGTGGGTGGAGGTGAAGTGGTTGGTCATCGTGAAGTCGACCGGGAAGCGCGGCTCGGTCCCCATGGCGTACAGGTCGAACCAGCCGTCCGCGCGCAGTTGTCGCAGCACCAGCGGCCCGGCCGTGCCCGGGGTCGGGGCCTCGCCGCGCACCAGCCCGTACGTCCAGCTCCCCTGCCGCGCCACCTCCCCCTCCCGCAGCCGCAGCGGCGCCAGCAGCCCCTCCGCGCCGAAGCCGACGTCCGTGAGCCACACTTCGCCGTCCAGCTCCACCCGCAGTGACGCGTGCGTGGCAGGGCGGATCTTGTCGACGCCCAGACGGACGCGCGACTGCGTCGCGGTGAAGGTGAAGCCGATCGCCTCCAGGGCCGCGGCGTAGAGGAGGGTCTGCTCGGAACACGTGCCCCCGCGCCGCCGGCGGACCATCTTCTCCTGGAGGGACTCCAGGTCGAGCCGGACGGTCCGCCCCAGGACGACCTCCAGGTTCTCCCAGCTCATCGACGCGATGTGCGCGGCTTGCAGCGCGCTGAGCACCTCGGGCGTCGGCACGCGCTCGCCCTCGTACCCGACACGTGCCAGATAGGCGGCGAGGTCCAACTGCTCCCCGCCCCATAAAGAACCGCTCGGCCCGGCCATGGCTTTCCTTCCGCGACGTCTCTCGGACACTTGCGACCCTAAGAAGCCGCGTGCCGGAAGGCCATCCTCCGCTGGACCTAGTACTCCAGGGGTGTCGCGGTGCCCCGCCCGGTCGGGGGCCGTGCCGTCGCCCGGCTCACTGCCGGCGCCGCAATGCGATCTCCGTGAGTTCCTCGATGTCGAACTCCGAGCGGCCGGGGGTGCCGTAGCGGGTTATCTTCCCGCGGCTCACCCACTTCCGGATGGTCGCCTCGGACACGCCCACGGCGAGGGCGGCCACCTGCGTCGGCACGAGTCTGTGGCGCGGCGGCCTGGTCACGCGATGTCCTTGCGCGGCCGGTCCATGAGGTGCCGCAGGATGAGCCATTCGCGTATCTCCCATGCGTGTCCGAAAGAGCAGCCGATGCTGGTCCTGCCGGCGTTCCCGGTACGGTGCGACGAGGGCTGTATCGTCCCCGCGCAGCCGTCCACGACGCACTTTCCTGCGAACGGGGAGAGACCGCCGTCCTCGGGTTCGACAACGTCCAGCAGTTCCCTGTGCAGGCCCTCGACCTCATCGGCGAAATCGGCAGCGGCGGGCTGGGCGACGAGCCATTCCAGGTGGTCGAGCAGAAAGCGGACCAGGTGGGGGACGGAGCAGGTCGGGGCAGCGACTCCGAGCTTTTCCGCGGTGAGCTCCGACCAGGAATCCAGGACGGCGAGTGCGTTGTTCCTGGCATCGAACGCGGCAACATTGAGATGATCCTGCTTGCGGCTCCCGGAAACTTTCGTCGGGTTTCTTCGCCAGGCCGCCGAAGGCATATGGTGCAGGCATTCCCGGTGAAGGTCGGGAAGCGCCCGCAGGTGGTGTTCCACCTGCCCGGCACAGGGGATGCACAGAGCGGAACCGGCAGCGCGCATTCCCTGTGCATGTTTCCTGGAGCAGGATAAATCGCGGTTCGGAACGCAATCGGTCACGGGCATCCCCCTTGGCGACTGACGAGCGTACGGGGGAGCGCACAACAAGCACCGAAGTTCCCCCGTGGCCTTTAGCAGAGCATGCCCGATTCGGCCGGACAAATCAATACCGTTTCACTGTCAACCTTACGACGGGGCAGCGCACCGGCTTACGCGGGAAGACCGCGAAACACGCTGTCGACATTTCCCCGGGAAACATATTCGCCAGTAGTTCGTCAATGGAGTCCCCGCTCCTTGTCCGGGTCGCACGGCCGGACCACGGATTCGTCGGATCCGCCGGGCGGAGAAGGTGACAGACCCCGGGTCACCGCGTCCGCACTCCCCGCCCCCCTCCGGCCGTCCCGTGCGACGATGACCCGGCGACGCCCGGCTGCCCGGGGGGAAGGTCTTCGGCCCCTTCGGCGTCGACGCCGCGCGCACCTCTTCAGACGAGCGCGACAGGAGTGGAACACCGCAATGGCCAGCGCCCCCGCCACCCAGCCCACCGCTCACATCGGCGTCACCGGGCTCGCCGTCATGGGCAGCAACCTCGCCCGCAACTTCGCCCGCCACGGCCACACCGTCGCGGTCCACAACCGCACAACGGCCCGTACCAAGGCCCTCGTCGACGAGCACGGCCACGAGGGGGCCTTCGTCCCCGCCGAGACCGCCGAAGAGTTCGTGGCGGCCCTCCAGAAGCCCCGCCGCATCATCGTCATGGTCAAGGCCGGCGAGGCCACCGACGCCGTCATCGACGAGTTCGCCCCGCTCCTCGACGAGGGCGACATGATCGTCGACGGCGGCAACGCCCACTTCCTCGACACCCGCCGCCGCGAGAAGGCCCTGCGGGAGAAGGGCATCCACTTCGTCGGCACCGGCATCTCCGGCGGCGAGGAAGGCGCCCTCAACGGACCAGCCATCATGCCCGGCGGATCGGTGGAGTCCTACAAGGCCCTCGGCCCGCTGCTGGAGTCCATCGCCGCCAAGGCCCCCGACGGCAGCCCCTGCTGCACCCACATCGGCCCCGACGCCGCCGGACACTTCGTCAAGATGGTGCACAACGGCATCGAGTACGCCGACATGCAGCTCATCGCGGAGGCCTACGACCTGCTGCGCCGCGTCGCGGGCCACTCCCCCGCCCGGATCGCCGAGATCTTCCGCTCCTGGAACACCGGGCGCCTGGACTCCTACCTCATCGAGATCACCGCCGAGGTGCTGGCCCACACCGACGCCGCCACCGGCGCGCCGTTCGTGGACATCGTGGCGGACGAGGCCGAGCAGAAGGGCACCGGCCGCTGGACCGTGCAGAGCGCCCTGGACCTCGGGGTCCCGGTCTCCGGCATCGCCGAGGCCGTCTTCGCGCGTTCCGTCTCGGGCCACCGCGACCTGCGCCGGGCCGCGAGCGCGCTGCCGGGGCCCCGCCGCGAGGCGCTCTCCCCGGCGGAGGCCGAGGAGTTCGCGGCCCGGGTCGAGGCGGCGCTGTACGCCTCGAAGGTCGTCTCCTACGCCCAGGGCTGGAACATGATCGGCGCCGCGAGCGCGGAGTACGGCTGGGACATCGACCTCGGCGCGGTGTCCGCGATCTGGCGCGGCGGGTGCATCATCCGGGCGGCGTTCCTCGACCGCATCCGTGCCGCGTTCGCGGCGGATCCCCAACTGCCCACGCTCCTCGCCGACGAGGACTTCGCGGACGAGGTCGGCACGGCGCAGGACGCCTGGCGTTCGGTCGTCTCGACGGCCGTCGCGCACGGCGTGCCCACCCCGGGCTTCTCGGCGGCGCTCGCCTACTACGACGCGCTGCGCGCGGACCGGCTGCCCGCCGCCCTCACCCAGGGGCAGCGCGACTTCTTCGGCGCGCACACCTACCGGCGCACGGACCGGGCGGGCTCCTTCCACACCCTCTGGAGCGGGGACCGCGACGAGGAGCAGACCGGCTGAACTCCCTGGTGGAACGCGACATTTGACGGCCCGTCAGCCGAATGTCGGCGCGCGCCCCGGAGCGGGCGCCCCGTACGGCCGAGTGTGCCGACGTCCGATGGCTCCCGATCCGCCGCTTCTGCCCTGACCTGCTTCTTTGCAGGTCAGGGCAGCGTCAAGGGACACCGTGGCGTAGACCGGGCCGTGGGCATGGGCTTAACTTATGGGCCATGACCTCCCCCCGCAGCACCTATGGCGGTGGCTACCGCTCCACGCCGTCCTTCGCGGACACCCCGATCTACGACAGCCTCGTCGCCGAGCGGGGCACCCCCCAGATCGCCCCCATCCGGGTCTCCGCACCGTTCGACGGCGGCAGCCAGCTGCCCGCTCTCCCCGCCCTGCCCTCGGCCCCCGCCGCGCCCCAGCCCCCGGTCGCGCCCCAGGCCCAGCAGCCCGGCTACGCGGCGCACACCCCGCCGTACGGCTACCAGGCGCCCGCTGCGCCGCAGCCCCCGGGCCTGCAGCAGGCCCCGGCGCCGTACATCCCGCAGCAGGCGGCGGCACCGCGCGGCTACCCGGGCGCGCAGCCGTACCAGCAGCGCCCGGTCTCCCCCGCGAGCCCGTCGAGCCCGTCCGCGGGCCCCTCGGGCGCGGTGTCGACGAGCCCGTCGGGCTTCGAGGCGATGCGCCCGGTCGCGCCCCGCCCGGCGCCCGCGCCGTACGAGGACCCGTACCAGCGCCCGTACCAGGGCCAGGGCGGCTACTGAGCCGGCCGGCCACCGGTCCGGTCCGGGGTGTCCCGGCTCACCGCGGGCGCCCCGGGGCGGGGGCCGGGCCCGGTGGCAAGATAGCGGCATGTCCGCACCTGTACTGACTTCGGTCCACTTCTACCCCGTCAAGTCGATGGCAGGGTCGACGCCCGACGAGGCGGCCGTGGAGCCGTGGGGGCTCGCCGGGGACCGGCGGTGGATGGTCGTGGACGAGCACGGCTCGATGATCACTCAACGGCAGGAGCCCCGGCTCGCGTTGGCGTCGGCGTTCCTGCTGGACGGCGGTGGTGTCCGGCTGTGCGCGCCCGGCATGGAGCCGCTCGACGTGGCCGTGCCCGCCGTGCCGGGCGGGCAGGGCACGGTCACGGTGCGGGTCTTCCGCGACAGCGTCCAGGGGGTGCCTGCGGGGGCCGCCGCCGGGGAGTGGCTGAGCGCGTATCTGGGCACCGCGGCCCGCCTGGTGCACCTGGACGCCCCCGAGGTCCGTCGCCCCGTCGATCCCGGTTACGGGCGGCCCGGGGAGACGGTGAGCTTCGCCGACGGCTTCCCGCTGCTGCTCACCACCACGGGCTCGCTCGACGCGCTCAACTCCCTGATCGCGTCGGGCGATCGGGCCGCGGAAGGGCCGCTGCCGATGAACCGCTTCCGGCCGAACGTGGTCGTGGGCGGCACCGCCGCCTGGGCCGAGGACGGCTGGCGGCGCATACGCGTCGGCGAGGTGACCTTCCGCGTCGTCAAACCCTGCGGACGCTGCGTGGTGACCACGACAGACCAGCGCACCGCGCTGCGCGGCAAGGAGCCGCTGCGCACGCTCGCCCGGCACCACCGCATCGGAAAGCAGGCGGTGTTCGGCCAGAACCTCGTCCCGGAGCACACCGGTGTGCTGCGTGTCGGCGACACCGTCGAGATCCTCCAGTGACACCTCCCGTGGCACCTCCGGTGACACGTCCACCGGCACGGCCGCCGGCACGTCCGGGCGTGCCGTAGTCCCGCCGACCGTCAATCTTCCGCCGACAACAACCCCCGCACGGGGTGATTTTGGTCTCTCCGTCGCCTACCACCGCATGTGCCGCCTCCGGTGAGGTATTTACGGACGCGGAAGGGGGTGAGCGGAATGCGCGCCACGACATGGTGGACCTGGCGCTGGCGCCGCAATCCACTGCGCCGCCGCACCGATGTCCTGGAGGCCGCCCTGGGGGTGGCCGCGTTGGTCCTGATGCTGCTCGCCGGTCCGGCCGTCGGCTGGGCGACGGGATCGCTCGCCCACCGGGCGCTGCTGGAGACCGCTCGCGAACAGCAGCTGCACCGGCACCTGGTGACGGCCACGACCCTGCAGGTGCTGCCGGGCCGGGCCGCCGAGACGGAGACGGAGGCCGCGGCCGGCCGCGAGGGCCACCATCGGGTGATCGCCGGCTGGCCGGGTCCGGACGGCAGGCAGCTCTCCGGCCAGGTCGCCGTCCGCCGGACGCCGAGCCCCGGTTACCGCTTCCCGCTGTGGACCGACGACCGGGGGCGGGTCGCGGGCCGTCCCATGGACCGCGGCACGGCCGCCGTGCAGGCGGCCCTCGCCGGGGCGGGTGCCGCCGCGGGCGCGGCGGGAGCGGTCGAGGGGATGCGCCGGCTGGTGCTGTGGCGGATGCTGCGCCGGCGGTACGCGCGCTGGGAGCTGGCCTGGGAGCGCGCGGGCCACACCTGGGGCCGGGCGGACGCGGGCAGCTGACCGGTCAACTCCCGCGGCCCGCGCGCGCTACGGTGGGTCCGGCCGGCACGCACACGTCCCGGAGGAACGCAGTACGCACGAGGTGGGGGCGGAGCAAGCACCATGGCACAGGGCCCGGTCGTCCAGGTGACGCACGCCGGCACGTCGCGCTGGAGGCGGCGCACGGGCGAGTACGACTCGCTGTCCGCCGCGCTGGAGGCGGCCGGTGACGGGGACGTGCTGTCCGTGGCGCCGGGCACCTACCGGGAGAACCTGGTGCTGGCCCGCGCGGTCACGCTGCGCGGCACCGACGGCACGCGCGGTGTGGTGCGCATCGCCCCGGCCGACGGCGTGCCCGTGACCGTACGGGCCTCGGCGGCGCTGGAGGACCTGCACATCGAGGGGCAGGACGCGGCGTCGCCGGCGCTGCGGATCGACTGCGGGGCACCGGAGTTGGCGGGGCTGCGGATCGTCACGCGCTCCTCGGTGGGCATCGAGGTGCGCGGCGGGGCCCGGCCGGCGGTGCGCCGCTGCGCGGTCGACAACGCCGGCGGGGTGGGCATCGCCGTGCTCGACGGGGCGGGCGGTCTGTTCGAGGAGTGCGAGGTCGAGGCCGCCGGCCAGTGCGGGGTCGCGGTGCGCGACGGGGCCCGGCCGCGGCTGGAGCGCTGCCGGGTGCACCACACCTCGGGCGCGGGCCTGTCGCTGACCGGCGAGGGCAGCGCGCTGGAGGCCGTCGGCTGCGAGGTGTACGAGGTCAGGGGCGCGGGCGTGCAGGTGACGGCGCGCGCGGCGGGCCGGCTCACCGACTGCCGGGTGCACCGCACGTCGGGGGACGGCGTGACCCTGGACACCGACGCGGTGCTCGCGCTGGCCGACTGCGCCATTCACGACGTGCCGGAGAACGGGGTCGACCTGCGCTCCCGCTCGACGCTGGCCATGACGCGCTGCACCGTGCGCGGGTTCGGCCGCAACGGGCTGTCGGTGTGGGACCCGGGCACCCGCGTCGAGGCGGACCGGTGCGAGATCCACGAGGCGACCGGCGACTACCCGGCGGTGTGGGTGAGCGACGGGGCGAGCGCGGCGCTCGACTCCTGCCGGGTGCGCGACGTGCCGGACGCGGTCTTCGTGCTGGACCGCGGTTCGCGGGTGGACGCCCGCGACAGCGATCTGGCCCAAGTCCGCGGCACCGCCGTGTCGGTGAGTGACGGCGCGGCCGCGCATCTGGAGGACTGCCGGATCCACAAGGCCGCGACCGGGGCCTGGTTCCGCGACCACGGCAGCGGCGGGGAGCTGACGGACTGCGTGATCGACGCGACGGCGACCGGCGTCATCGTCACCAAGGGCGCCGACCCCACGGTGACGCGCTGCACGGTCAGTTCACCGGTGGAAGCGGGCTGTTACGTCTCGGCGGGCGGCAGGGGCACCTTCGACGACTGCCGGGTGACGGGCAGTGAGGGCTACGGCTTCCACATCATCGACGGCTGCCGCACGACGCTCAGCCGCTGCCGTACGGAGCGCTGCGCGCGCGGCGGTTACGAGTTCGCCGAGGCGGGCCCGGTCAGCGAGGGCTGCACGAGCGACGAGCACGACAGGGCCGTCGGCCTCTCCTCGCCGGTGCGGCCGGTGGCGGCGGCCACGGCCGTGGAGACGGCCCCGCTGCGGCCGTTGGGCAGCCTCGGGGTGCCGGTGCAGCGCTCCCAGGAGGGGCCCGCCCGGCGCTCGCCGGCGACGGTGCTGGGCGAACTGGACGCGCTGGTGGGCCTGGAGAGCGTCAAGCGGGAGGTCCGCGCGCTCACGGACATGATCGAGGTCGGGCGGCGGCGGCAGGAGGCCGGGCTGAAGGCCGCCTCGGTCCGCCGCCATCTGGTCTTCACCGGCTCGCCGGGGACCGGCAAGACCACGGTGGCCCGGCTCTACGGCGAGATCCTGGCCTCTCTCGGGGTGCTGGAGCGCGGCCATCTGGTGGAGGTCTCGCGCGTGGACCTCGTGGGCGAGCACATCGGCTCGACCGCGATCCGCACGCAGGAGGCCTTCGACCGGGCGCGCGGCGGGGTGCTGTTCATCGACGAGGCGTACGCGCTGGCCCCCGAGGACTCGGGGCGGGACTTCGGCCGGGAGGCCATCGACACCCTGGTGAAGCTGATGGAGGACCACCGGGACGAGGTCGTGGTGATCGTCGCCGGGTACACCGAGGAGATGCGGCGTTTCCTGACGGTCAACCCCGGTGTGGCGTCGAGGTTCTCGCGCACCATCACCTTCGGGGACTACGGGCCGCGGGAGCTGCTGCGGATCGTGGAGCAGCAGGCGGAGGAGCACGAGTACCGGCTCGGCGCGGGGGCGGCCGAGGCGCTGCTCGCGTACTTCACGGAGCTGCCCAAGGGGCCGGCCTTCGGCAACGGCCGCACCGCGCGGCAGACCTTCGAGGCGATGGTGGAGCGGCACGCGGGCCGGGTCGCGCAGCTCGCCGAGCCCAGCACCGAGGAGCTGACCCTGCTCTACCCGCGCGATCTGCCCGCGCTGCCCTGAACGGGACGGCCGGCGGCGGGTGCCGGGGCGCGTGGGAGGATGAGCGCGCACATCGGACGGCGGCTGACCGGAAAGGACGGGCCGGATGAGCGAGACCCGAAATCTCCTGGCGGAGCAGCGGCGTGCCCTGATCCTGGACGAGGTCCGACGGCGCGGCGGGGTGCGGGTCAACGAGCTCACACGGCGGTTGCGGGTCTCGGACATGACGGTGCGCCGCGACCTGGACGCGCTGGCCCGGCAGGGCGTCGTGGAGAAGGTGCACGGCGGCGCGGTGCCCGTCGCGGAGGCGACGACGCACGAGCCCGGCTTCGAGGCGAAGTCGGTGCTGGAGCCGGACGCCAAGCAGGACATCGCGCGGGCCGCGGCGGGGATGGTGGCGCCGGGCAGCGCGATCGCGCTGGCGGGCGGGACGACCGCGTACGCGCTGGCCCAGCAGTTGCTGGAGATCCCGGACCTGACGGTGGTGACGAACTCGGTGCGGGTCGCCGAGGTCTTCCACGGCGCGCGGCGGGCGGCGGGCGGCGGGGCTGCCGCGCCGCGGCCGGGCGCGGCGACGGTGGTGCTGACGGGCGGGGTCCGCACGCCCTCGGACACGCTGGTCGGCCCGGTGGCGGACGCGGCGATCCGCTCGTTGCACTTCGACGTGCTCTTCATCGGGGTGCACGGGATATCGGCGGAGGCCGGGTTGTCGACGCCCAACCTCGCCGAGGCGGAGACCAACCGGCACTTCGTGCGCTCGGCGCGGCGCGTGGTGGTCGTGGCGGACCACACCAAGTGGGGGACGGTGGGCCTGAGTTCGTTCGCCACGCTCGACGAGGTGGACGCCCTGGTGACGGACGGGGGTCTGCCGGCCGCGGCGCGCGCGGAGATCGCCGAGCGGCTGCCGCGGCTGGTGGTGGCCGAATCGGGGCCCGGCACGGCGGAGTTCTGACTGCCGGCCGGGTGGGGCCACGGCTTCGTGGCCGGGCCCCGTCGGGGCTATGGTGTGCGCGCCCCAAGCGCCCGACCGACCGATGGGTGGTGTTCTTCCCATGGCCCGCACGCTCCGCCCCGTAGGGCTCGACTTCGCCGACAGCGCACCGCTGCGCTTCTCCTTCGCGACCCGGCTGGCGGCCTCGCCGCAGGAGGTCTACCGCGCTCTGGCCGAGGACGTGACGGGCTGGTCCCGCTGGTTCCGCGTGGTGACGCTGGCGCGGCCCCTGGAGTCGGCGGGCCGCAGGGGGCGCGAGGTGCGGCTGTTCGGCGGGGCGTGCTTCATCGAGACGGTGATGGCCGAGGAGCCCGGGCAGCGGTACGCGTACCGGGTGGAGGCCACCAACGCGCCGGGGCTGCGGGCGCTGTTGGAGGAGTGGCGGCTCTTTCCCGCGGGGCAGGGCACGGTGGTGCGGCTGGGGTACGCGGTGGACGCCTCGGCCCCGGCGCGGCTGGCGCTGCTGCTGGGCCGGCCGGTGCTGCGGCACTCCTTCCACGACGCGGTGCGCAGGCTCGATCTGCGGCTGGCGTCGCTGCGCGCACACGCCGTATGAGGCCGCATGACGCCGCATGACGCGCCACCGGGTTGACGCCGCGTCAGTTCCAGTGGCCGGTGGCGAGGAACGTCTCGATGGTGGCCGCGTAGGGTGCGATGTCCAGGCCCTGTGCGGTGAGCCAGGTGTCGGAGTAGTAGGTGTCGAGGTAGCGTTCGCCCGGGTCGCACAGGAGGGTGACGACGCTGCCGTGCTCGCCGCGGCCGAGCATCTCGGCGACGATCCGCAGGGCGGCCCACAGCCCGGTGCCCGTCGAGCCGCCCGCCTTGCGGCCGATGGCCGTCTCCAGCGCGCGCACCGCCGCGATGCTCGCCGCGTCGGGCACCTTCATCATCCGGTCGATGGCGCCGGGCAGGAAGCTGGGTTCCATGCGGGGCCGGCCGATGCCCTCGATGCGCGAGCCGCGTTCGCTGCGGGCGTCCAGGTCGTGGTTGCGCCAGCCGTCGAAGAAGCAGGAGTTCTCCGGGTCGGCGACGCAGACGCGGGTCGGCTGGGAGAGGTAGCGCACGTAGCGGGCGATGGTCGCGGAGGTGCCGCCGGTGCCGGCCGTGGCGACGATCCAGGCGGGCACCGGGTGCCGTTCCAGGCGCAGTTGGCCGTGGACGGACTCGGCGATGTTGTTGTTGCCGCGCCAGTCGGTGGCCCGCTCGGCGTAGGTGAACTGGTCCATGTAGTGGCCGCCGCACCGCCGCGCGAGCTCGGCGGCCTGCGCGTACATCGAGCGCGGGTCGTCCACGAAGTGGCACTGTCCGCCGTGGAATTCGATGAGGCGGCACTTCTCGCGGCTCGTGGTGCGCGGCATGACGGCGACGAAGGGCACGCCGACGAGCCGGGCGAAGTAGGCCTCGGAGACGGCGGTGGAACCGCTGGACGCCTCGATGACCGGGGTCTCGGGGCGGATCCAGCCGTTGCACAGCCCGTAGAGGAACAGCGAGCGGGCGAGGCGGTGCTTGAGACTGCCCGTGGGATGGGTGGACTCGTCCTTGAGGTAGAGGTCGACGTTCCACTCCTCGGGCAGCGGGAAGCGCAGCAGATGGGTGTCGGCGGAGCGGTTCGCGTCGGCCCGCACCTTGCGGACGGCCTCGGCGAGCCAGGCGCGGTAGGCGGAGTCGCTGCGGTCGACGTCGAGGGTGGGGGCAGGTCCGGGGGGCTCCCCCGGGTTCGCTGAGCTGTCCACGCGCCGCTCCTCGCGCAGTCGGTCCGGGATGGTGCGGACGTTTCGATCATAAAGGGGCACTGGTGTCCGGGCCTCCGCACAGGCAGACTGCGCAGCAGGCACACGATTCGGCCGGGGAGGCGGTTGTCGTGGCGGAGCCGGAGTTCAACGCGACCGGGGTGCGCATCGAGCGGTCCCTGCGTTCCCTCACCCGGGCCGGCCAGGTGAAGATCAGGGACGGCCGGCTGGAGCTGCTCACCAGTTACGGGCGGGAGATCGACAGCGCTCCGCTGGCCTCGGTCCAGGCCGGCAAGCCGTGGTTCGCCGCCCGTGACCGGGCGCGGGCGACCCTCAACGGCACGCGCTACGTGCTGACGTGGGGCGGCGCGGACGGCGGGGCCGAGGGCGCGGGCGGGGAGGATGCCGTGCGCGGCTTCCTGCGGGCGGTGCGTTCCGCGCGGGGGGACCGCACGGGGGGCCGATGACCGCCGGAGTTGCGCCTGTGGCCGTGCGGCCCGACCCTTGACCTGTACCAGCATCACCGAGAGTTCACGGGTGACTACGCTCCGGATCCGGGGCTCCGGCCGTCCGCCGGGCCGGCGGTCCCTGGCACCGGTTCCGGACTCAGCGCGTGTCAGAACGCCTGCCTGCGTCAGGCCAGCCCTACTTCTTCAGGGAGTCGCAGCCGTGATCAGCCGACCGAACAAGCACTGCACCGTGGAGCTCCAGGCCCTCCCCCCGCGGATCGGCCAGGTCCGCAGAATCGTATCGGCGCAGTTGCGCTACTGGCATCTCGATCCGCTCATCGACCCCGCGGCGCTCGGCGTCACCGAGCTGTTGACCAATGTGCACCGGCACGCGGAGCCGGACAAGCGCTGCACGGTGGAGATCGACCTCGTACTGGACCGGCTCACGGTCTCGGTGCGCGACCACGACCCCCGGCTGCCCCGCGTCGGCGAGGTCTCCGCCGGCAGCACCCACGGCCGGGGACTGGCCCTGGTCGCGGCAGTGAGCGCGGCCTGGGGCGTGCAGGAGCGCCACGACGGCGGCAAGGTCGTCTGGTTCACCCTGTCCGTCCCCAGGAGCATCGCCCCGTTCACGGCCCCCCGGCCGGTGCGGATCGACCGGACCTCCGTCACCTTCGAACCGCCCTCCGTGCAACTGCCTCCGCCGGAGGGGCCGTTCAGGGAGCCGGCGGCGGACCACGAGCTCTCCCCGGTCCGTTCGGCCGTAGCCGGCTGACCTCCTCGCCGACGGGCTGCGGCGCGCGACTCCCCGCCGTTTTCTTGGGGTACGCGTGCGCGCACGCGTACCCCAAGAAAACGGGTGTCAGCCGAACGCGGCCAGCGGGTCGTCGAGCACGGGCTGCCAGGCCGCTTCCGCGGCCCCGATCAGACTGTTGTGGTCGAGCGTGCAGGGCAGGATCGGGACGCTGCCGCTGCGCCCCCACAGGCTGCGGTCGGCGACGACGGCGCGCAGCCGCTCGGGGTCGGCGTCCAGCAGCTCGCGGTGGAGACCCCCGAGGATGATGCGGTCCGGGTTGAGGATGTTGACCAGTCCGGCGAGCCCCAGGCCGAGCCGGTCGATGAGCGACTCGGCGGCGGACCGCACGGAGGGGTCCGCGTACCGCGTGCGCAGCAGGTCGCGGGACTGCCGCAGCAGCGATCCCTCCGGGTCCGGGGTGCGGCCGGCCGCCGCGAGGAAGGCGAGGGGATCGGCCTCGACGTCCAGGCAGCCGCGGCTGCCGCAGTGGCAGGGCAGGCCCGCCGGGTTGACGGTGAGGTGCCCGACCTCCAGGGCCAGGCCCGAACTGCCGCTGTGCACCCGCCCGTCGAGGACGAGCGCGCCGCCGACGCCGCGGTGGCCGGTGGCCACGCACAGCAGGTGCCGGGCGCCCCGGCCGGCGCCGTGCCGGTGCTCGGCGAGGGCCGCGAGGTTGACGTCGTTGCCCGTGACCGCGGTGACCGGCGAGCCGTCGGGGCCGGTGACGCCCGCCTTCGCGACGGACTGCGCGAACAGCGCGCGCACCGGGGAGCCGACGGGCCAGGACAGGTGCAGGGGGTTCAGGGCGGTGCCGTCCGGTTCGGCGACGGCCGAGGGCACGGCGAGCCCGGCGCCCAGACAGCTGCGGCCGGTCTCGCGCAGCAGGGTGGCGCCCGCCTCGACCACGGCGTCGATGATGTGCGAGGGATCGGCGGGGACGGGCATACAGCCGGGGGCGGTGGCGACCATCCGGCCTCCGAGGCCGACGAGGGCGGCGCGGAAACCGTCGGCGTGGATCTGCGCGGCGAGGACCACCGGTCCGTTCGGCGCGACGGCGAGCCGGTGCGAGGGGCGGCCCTGGGAGCCCGCGGCCGCCGGATGGGAGTCGACCTGGATCAGGCCGAGGGCCTCCAGCTCGGCGGCGACGGCCCCGGCGGTCGCCCGGGTCACGCCGAGTTCGGCGGTGAGCACGGCGCGCGTGGGGGCGCGTCCGGTGTGCACGAGCTCCAAGGCCGGCCCCAGAGCGCTGCGGCCGCGCTCCAAACGTGTTGTCCGAGTCTGGGTCACGCCCCTATTCTCACTTTGTGCCGACGCTAAACAAAACACGGAGTGCCACGCCCGGGCCGCCGCGGGCGGGCGCGCCCGCTCCCGCCCTGCGCCGCCTCCGCACCGCGCTGACCGTCTTCTTCGCCCTCGACGGCTTCCTCTTCGCCGGCTGGGTCGTCCGCATCCCCGCGATCAAGGAGCAGACCGGGGCGTCCTCCGGGGCCCTCGGGCTGGCCCTGCTCGGCGTGTCGGCGGGGGCCGTCGCCACGATGACGGTCACCGGCCGGCTGTGCGACAGGTTCGGCAGCCCGCGCGTGACCGTCGTGGCCGGGGCGCTGCTGTCGCTGGGGATCGTTCTGCCCGCGCTGGCGCGCTCCGCGCTCTCCCTCGGTCTGGTCCTGCTCGTCTTCGGCGCCGCCTACGGCGGTATCAACGTCGCCATGAACAGCGCGGCCGTGGACCTCGTCGCGGCGTTGCGCCGTCCCGTGATGCCCGGTTTCCACGCGGCGTTCAGCCTCGGCGGGATGCTCGGTGCCGGCCTCGGCGGGCTGGTGGCCGGGGCGCTGGCACCCGGGTGGCATCTGCTGCTCCTGACCGTCGTGGGACTCACCGCCGTCGCGGCGGCGGGTCCGGCCCTGCTGACGGCCCGGGACACACGGCCCCGGCGGAGTACGGACCCCGGCGGCCCCGGCGGCGACGGACGGCCCCGGCACCGGCTGCTGGTGGCGGTGTTCGGGCTGATCGCGCTCTGCACGGCCTACGGGGAGGGGGCGCTCGCCGACTGGGGCGCGCTGCATCTGAGCCAGGACCTCGGGGCACGCGCGGGCGTCGCGGCCGTGGGCTACTGCGCGTTCGCGCTCGCCATGACCGTCGGGCGGCTGACGGGCACCCTGCTGCTCGAACGGCTCGGGCAGACGCGGGCGTTGGCGGCGGGCGGGGCGACCGCCGCGGCGGGCATGCTGCTCGGCGCGCTCGCTCCCACGGTGTGGGCGGCGTTCCTCGGCTTCGCCGTCACGGGGCTGGGACTGGCCAACCTCTTCCCCGTCGCGGTCGGCCGGGCGGGCGAACTGGCGGGACCGGGCGGGGTCGCGGCCGCGTCGACCCTCGGCTACGGCGGCATGCTGCTGGGCCCGCCGGCGATCGGCTTGCTCGCGGACGGGCTCTCCCTGCCGATCGCCCTGACGACGGTCGCGGGGCTCGCGGCGCTCGCCGCGGTGATCGCGCTCGCCACCCGCGGGCTCGTGGAACGCGCCACCGGGGCGGGCTGAACCGCCCTGCCCCGCACGGCGCGTGTCAGTGACGGCTGCCAGACTCGGGGCATGGAGATTGCCGAGCACATCGAAGCGCTCGACCGCGAAGGCGCGCTGCTGGCCGACGCGGCCGTGCGGGCCGGGCTCGACGCCGCCGTGCCGACGTGTCCGCGGTGGCGGGTGCGGGAGCTGCTCTCGCACACGGGGCGGGTGCACCGCTGGGCGGCCCGGTACGTCACGGAGTCGCGCACGGCCCCGGAGCCCCTTCCGGACGACCCCGGGCTCGACGGCGGCGCCCTGGTCTCCTGGTACCGCGACGGCCACCGCGCCCTGGTCGAGGCGCTGACCGCCGCCGAAGCGGGCCTGGAGTGCTGGACCTTCCTCGACGCGCCCTCGCCGCGCGCCTTCTGGGCGCGGCGGCAGGCCCATGAGACGACCGTGCACCGCGCGGACGCCGAGGCCGCGCTCGGGGCCGGTCTCTCGCCCGTGGACCCCGGCTTCGCCGCCGACGGGCTGGACGAGCTGCTGGCTTTCCACGCGCTGGAGGCCGGCAAGGTGCGCGCGGCGCCGCCGCGCACGCTGCGGCTGCGGGCCACGGACTCGGGCGCGGTGTGGACGGTCCGCCTCTCGGACGCACCGCCCCGCGTGGAGCGTACGGACCGGGGGGCGGCCGACTGCGAGCTCTCCGGTACGGCGTCGGAGCTGTATCTGACGGCGTGGAACAGGCTGCCGCAGACGTCGGTGACGGTCGCGGGCGACGCGGCGGTGGCCCGGCTGTGGCGGGAGCCGTCCGCGATCTGACGATGCATCAGGAGATGACGGAGGGAAAGGGAGCAGCCGTGGAACGGGCCGACTGGCAGTGCGGCGGGGTGCGTTGGCAGCGCTGCGGCCCCGCGCTGCTGTGGCTGCGCCCGGTCCACGGGGAGCGGCT
Source organism: Streptomyces gamaensis (assembly GCF_042656465.1). Taxonomy (NCBI): domain Bacteria; kingdom Bacillati; phylum Actinomycetota; class Actinomycetes; order Kitasatosporales; family Streptomycetaceae; genus Streptomyces; species Streptomyces gamaensis. The sequence continues at coordinate 198,064 of NZ_JBHSPB010000008.1, read as the reverse complement.
GTCCGCCCTGCTCCCCGAGCGGCAGGTGGCGTTCACCATCGGCGCCGTCCGCCGGTGTGCGGGGGTGCGGCGGGGCGGCCGGCACACCCCGTGTCCGGCGGACGCCCGGATACCGGGGGCGGCCGTGTCCGCGCAGTGCCCGCAGTGCGCCCGGCTGGACCGGTCCCGCTCGGTGGCCGCGGACACCGCCGCCGACGACCCCCGCCCGTACGACGTGTATCTGGCCTGGTTCGGCCCGGGTCTGCTCAAGGTGGGCATCACGGCGGCCGAGCGCGAGGGGACGCGGCTGCTCGAACAGGCCGCGCTGTCCTCGGCGTTGCTCGGACGCGGCCCGCTGATGGCGGCCCGCCGGGCGGAGGCGGTGCTGGGCGCCGCGCTCGCGGTCCCGGACCGCTTCCCGTACGCGGTCAAGCGTGCCGCCCGGCATCCGGCCGCGCCCCGGGAGCAGCGCACGGCGGAGCTCGCCGCGCTCCACGGGCGGGCGCGGGCCCTCGGCACCCTGCCCGAGTCCCTCGCCCTGCGGGACTTCCAGCCGGTGCACCACGACGCCGTGTACCGCCTCGACCGGCTGCGCCCGGACTGCCAGGTGGCCGAACCGGCCCCGGGGCGAACGGTTTCGGGCCGGGTGGCGGCCGTGGCCGGGCCCGACGCGTATCTGGACCTGGCGGACGGGCGGCAGGTGCTCCTCGACGGCCGGCGGCTCGCCGGATGGCCCCTGCTCCCGGCGGCGCCGGGGGCCGTGACGACGATCGACGTGCGGAGAGCGGAGCCGGCCGGACCGGACGCGCTGTTCTGAAAGGGCCGGGGCGGGCGTCGGCCGGACCGGCGTCAGTCCCGCGAGCCGGCCGCTTGCCTCTCCCCCTGCTGCTCCTCCCCCTCGGCGGGGAGCCCTATCTGCTGCGCCAGGCCGCGCACGGCGTGCGCGAAGAAGGCCTCCCGCGCCTCCACCACCTGGTTGAACTGCCCGAACAGCTCGAAGCCGATGAGCCCGAAGAGCTGGGCCCAGGCGGCGACGAGCGCGGCCGTGGCCGGGGCCGGCAGCCCGGGCGCGAACTGCGCGGCGAGCCGCTCGACATCGGTGTGCACGGTGGGCGGCAGGGAATCCGGCCTCGGGGTCCGCAGCCTGCCCGCCGCGTGGGCGTCCCGGGTGATCGCGACAAGGGCCAGCGCCACCCGGCCGGCGGGCTCTACGGTCGTCAGCGGCGCGGTGTATCCGGGCACGGGCGTGCCGTAGATGAGGGCGTACTCGTGGGGGTGCGCGAGCGCCCACGTACGGACGGCCCGGCAGACGGCCGTCCAGCGGACCGCGGGCTCGGCCGGGCCGATGTCGGCGAGGGCGCGCTCGGCGGCGGCGCCCACCGCGTCGTAGGCGTCGACGATGAGCGCCGTCAGGAGGTCGTCGCGGCTCGGGAAGTAGCGGTAGAGCGCGGAGGAGACCATGCCGAGCTCACGGGCCACGGCGCGCAGGGACAGTTTGGCGGCGCCCTCCTCGGCGAGCTGACGGCGCGCCTCCTCCTTGATGGCCGCGGTGATTTCGCTGCGGGCCCGCTCCCTGGCTCCTCGGATCGCACTCATGGGTCCCAGTCTGCCAGCGCGCGGGAGCATCGACCAGAAAAGAGAGCGCTGCTCTTGCGCGACGGGCCGGAAGCGAGCACACTGATCTCAGACGAGAGCACCGCTCTCATTCCGAACGGGGGCAGTCATGGCGCACTACATCGAGCCCGGGCGGCTGGAGGCCCGGCTCGTCCACGGCACGGTCGGCCGCCTCGCGCGGTACGGGCTGAGCCTCGCCGGGACCCAGGAGTTGCAGGTGCGGGGGCGCGGCACCGGCGAGTGGCGGCCGGTGCCGGTCAATCCGCTCGATCTGGGCGGCGAGCGCTTCCTGGTCTCGGTGCGCGGGGAGTCCCAGTGGGCGCGCAATCTCCGGGCCGCGGGCGCCGGCCGGCTCCGACTGGGGCGCGGGGTCCGGCCGTTCAGGGCCGAGGAGCTGCGCGACGAGGAGAAGCCGCCGGTGCTGCGGGCCTATCTGCGCCGCTGGGGCTGGGAGGTCGGACGGTTCTTCGACGGGGTGAGCGCGCGGTCCGGGGAGGCCGAGCTGCGTCGCATCGCGCCGCGGCACCCGGTCTTCCGGATAGCCGTCGACGGCTGACGCCGGTCCCGGCACGGCAGGCACCGGGGCCGGCGTCGGCGGCTCGGGGCCGTGCGGTCGGCCCGGCCGGTGTCACCGCTTGTCCATCGCCCCCAGGACGCGCCGGGCCATCGCGTGGCTGCGGACGATCTCGGCGATCGTCGTCGCACCGCGCGTGATGTTCACGAACGCCTTCCACGCGGGCGGGAAGCCGGTGAGCGCCGCGTGCACCAGCCCGGGGCGGCGCTGGTAGAAGGCGAGCATGCGGCGTCCGGCACCCATCTCCACGCCGAGACCGGCCTTGACGGCGAAGGCGTAGTTGAGCGCCTGCCTGCGGGCGTCGACCGCGTCCTGCGCCTCGCCGATGCGCACGGCCCACTCCCCCGCCAGACGTCCCGAGCGCAGGGCGTAGGAGATGCCCTCGCGGGTCCACGGCTCCAGCAGTCCGGCCGCGTCGCCGCAGACGATGACCCGGCCGCGGGAGAGCGGCGAGTCGTCGGCGCGGCAGCGGGTCAGGTGCCCGGAGGAGATGCTGGGCTCGAATCCGGCGAGACCGAGGCGGGCGATGAAGTCCTGGAGGTAGCGCTTGGTGGCGGCGCCGTCGCCGCGGGCCGAGATCACACCCACGGTCAGGGTGTCCCCCTTGGGGAAGACCCAGCCGTAACTGCCGGGGATGGGGCCCCAGTCGATGAGCACCCGGCCCGCCCAGTCCTCGGCGACCGTCGGCGGCACCGGGATCTCGGCCTCCAGCCCGAGGTCGACCTGGTCGAGCTTGACGCCGACGTGTGCTCCTATGCGGCCGGCGCTGCCGTCGGCGCCGACGACGGCGCGGGCGAGCAGGGTCGTGCCGTCACCGAGCACGACGGCGACGGTGCGCCGGTCCGGCACGGCCGGGCCGTGCTGCTCGACGCGCGAGACGGTCACGCCCGTACGCACCTCCGCGCCCGCCTGCTGCGCGGCCTCGACCAAGGCGGCGTCGAACTCGGCCCGGTTGACGAGCCCGAAGAGCATCCGCCGGGAGCGGCGGGTGCGCACGAGACGGCCGTCGAGGGAGAAGGTGACCGCGTGCACCCGCTCGCGCAGGGGCAGCGCGAAACCGGGGGGCAGGGCATCGCGCGAGGGGCCGATGATGCCGCCACCGCATGTCTTGTAACGCGGCAGCCCGGACTTCTCCAGCAGCAGCACCCGGCGGCCCGCCGCGGCCGCGGCACGGGCGGCCGAGGAGCCCGCGGGCCCGGCGCCCACCACGATGACGTCCCATACGGGCTCGGTGCTCCCGGCCGCGTCCCGGCCTGCGTTCTCGCTGCTCACCTGTGCTTCTACTCCCGCTCGCTCACCGGCTCCGGCTACCGCCGCATCCTACGGCCCGCGGCCGTACGGCCCTGCGGCGGGACGTGGGGCCGCGGGGCCGCATGGGTGGGGTGCGGGCGGGCCGTGGCAGGATCGAGGTCGCATTCCCCCGTCCACCCGGACATAACGTCGCGCCCACAAGGAGCGTTCCATGGAAGAGTCCCCGGCCCGTCCGCACCGGCCCGACCCGGCGGCCCTCGCGGAGACCGTCGCGTCGCTGCAGCCCCGCGCGAAGAGCGAGCTGAGCGAGCTGGTGGCCTTCAAGTCCGTCGCGGACGAGGCGCAGTTCCCCCGGAGCGAGTGCGAGGCGGCGGCGGACTGGGTGGCCGCGGCACTGCGGGCCGAGGGCTTCTCGGACGTGGCCCTGCTGGACACCCCCGACGGCACGCGCTCGGTCTACGGCTTCCTGCCGGGCCCGGCCGGTGCGCCCACCGTGCTGCTCTACGCGCACTACGACGTGCAGCCGCCGCTGGACGAAGCCGCCTGGATCTCACCGCCGTTCGAGCTGACGGAGCGCGACGGCCGCTGGTACGGACGCGGCACCGCCGACTGCAAGGGCGGCGTGATCATGCATCTGACGGCGCTGCGCGCGCTGAAGGAGCACGGCGGCGTCCCGGTCAACGTGAAGGTGATCGTGGAGGGTTCGGAGGAGCAGGGCACGGGCGGCCTGGAGCGGCACGCCGAGAGCCACCCCGAGCTGCTGACCGCCGACGCCATCCTCATCGGCGACGCCGGCAACTTCCGGGAGGGGCTGCCGACCGTCACGGCCACGCTGCGGGGCATGACGCTGGTCCGCGTCCGGGTGGACACGCTGCGGGGCAACCTGCACTCCGGCCAGTTCGGGGGTGCGGCGCCGGACGCCCTCGCGGCCCTGATCCGCGTCCTGGACTCGCTGCGCGCCGAGGACGGCTCGACCACGGTCGACGGACTCGCGGCGCAGGGCAGTTGGCAGGGGCTGCAGTATCCGGAGGAGCAGTTCCGCGAGGACGCCAAGGTGCTCGACGGCGTCGGGCTGATCGGCTCCGGCACGGTGGCCGACCGGCTGTGGGCCCGCCCGGCCGTCACCGTGCTCGGCATCGACTGCCCGCCGGTCGTGGGCGCCACCCCGTCCGTGCACGCGCACGCGGCGGCCCTGATCAGCCTGCGGGTACCGCCGGGCCAGGACGCGGCCGAGGCCACGGCGCTGCTCCTCGCCCATCTGAAGGCGGCCGCGCCCTGGGGCGCGCGGGTGGAGGCCGAACAGGTCGGCCAGGGGCAGGCGTTCCGCGCGGACACCGGGAGCCCGGCCTACGCGTCGATGGCCGAGGCCATGCGCGTCGCGTACCCGGGTCAGGAGATGCAGGTGGCCGGGATGGGCGGCTCGATCCCGCTGTGCAACACCCTGGGGCAGCTCTATCCGGAGACGGAGATCCTGCTGATCGGGCTGAGCGCGCCGGAGGCGCAGATCCACGCGGTCAACGAGAGCGTCTCGCCGCAGGAGCTGGAGCGGCTCTCGCTGGCCGAGGCCCTGTTCCTCGTCAACTACGCGAGCGGCCCGCGCTGACAGGAGAGTTGACGTACGGTCGACGGCCTCCCGTCGCCGGGGCCCCGGTCGCGGCCCCGGCGGCGGGGGCGGCGGCCGAGGCCGCGGCGCCGGAGTGTGTGCGCCCGGCGGGACGTCCGCGCCCGGCCGGGGCTGCGGGTACATGGGTCCGCAGGTCGCGCCACGCCACGCCGCTCCAGGGGCCCCGGCGCCGGAGTGTGCCCGGGCTCCGGTCGTACGCCCCGCAGGACGTCCGCGCCCGGCCGGGGCCGCAGGTCCGCGGGTCGCGCGCCGCCGCGCCGCCCCAGGGACCGCGAGCATCCGGACGCGCGCCCGGCCCGGCCGTCCGTCCTCCTTCCCCGGCGGCCCGGCCCGCGAAGGCCGGATGTCCGTGGCGCGGGCCACCGCAGGGGCGGCGTCTCAGCCCACCGGCACCCCCGCCTCCAGGTTCAGGGTGCGCCCCAGTTCACGGGCCCGCAGGGCCCATCGCAGTCTGTTCAGCCGCACGGGCGGCAGCAGCGCGGCGGCCTCGCCCTCGGTGACGAAGCGCCAGCCGCGCAGTTCGGAGCCGGGCAGCAGAAGACCGCGCGCGTCGGCGCCCGCCAGCCGGCCGCCGTCGAAGAGGAAGCGCAGCCCGCCGTGGCCGGGGGGCTTGGGCGGTTCCCAGTCGACGACCAGCAGCCGTGGCACGGTGGGCAGTTCGATGCCGATCTCCTCGGCGACCTCCCGCATGCCGGCCCGGGCGGGCGCCTCGCCGGGCTCGACGACGCCGCCAGGGAACTCCCAGCCCGGCTTGTACGTGGGGTCGACGAGCAGCACCCGGTCCTCCTCGTCGAAGAGCAGCACCCCGGCGGCGAGCGTGGCCGCCGTCGGCTCGGGGGTCTGCACGATCGCGCAGGGCCCGGCGGAGCCGTCCCGTACGGCCTTCGCGACCCGCTCCGCCGCCTGACGAGGTGTCAGGTGCCCGGTGTCCAGGACATAGGCGTCGGCGCGCAGCCAGGTCAACGCCTCCTGGTACGGGGCGAGGTGGTCGAGCGACCAGCGCCGGACGGCCGCGCTGCGCCCGGGGTCGTCCGGGAACTCCTCGCGTGTTGCGGCGCGTTGGCGCAGTATCGTTTCGTCTGCGGTGAGCACCACGTGGCACACCGTGATGCGGCGGGCGGCGAGGCCCCCGAAGATCTCGTCGCGGTAGTCCTGCCGCAGCAGCGTCATGGGGACCACGAGCACCCCGCCCACCTCGGCGAGCAGCGCCGCCGCCCCGTCCACCACGAGCCGCCGCCAGATCGGCAGGTCCTGGTAGTCGGTCACCTCCGCCAGTCTCTTCGGCGGGAGCAACTGCCGCAGCGCTCCACCGATCACCTCCGGGTCGAAGAGGGTGCTGTCCGCGATGAGCTCGGTCAGTTCCTTCGCCGTGCTGGTCTTCCCCGCACTGAACGCGCCGTTCAACCAGACGATCACGGTGCCCCCTTCTCCGTAGACCCCTGTGACGTGCCCGGAACACCTTGCCACGGAAACGCGTGCGAGCGGCATGATGCACCGCCGGGCGCCCGGAGGGCCACCGCACGCCACACCCTCTTGCCGCGCCCCTCGCACGGTTCAGCGCCGCCCCGCACCCCGGCGCGTACGGTCGACGGACAGCGCTTCGTTACGCACCAGGCGCACCCGGCACCGGCGACCGCGCCCTCGCGCACCCGCCGCACCCCCTGCACGCCCCTCGCACCGCTCACCGCTCACCGCTCACCGCGAACGCCCCTCCGGCTCCCGCCCGTTCACCGTCCCGGCAGCGCGCCCCACAGCCCGTGTTCCTGTGCCGCCGCTGCCGCGGCCCCCACCAGGCCCGCGTCGGAGCCGAGCCGCGCGGGCAGCACCTCGACGCCGGAGGCGAAGGAGAGCGTGGCGTAGTCGCGCAGGCGCTCGCGCAGCGGGGCGAAGAGGACGTCGCCCGCCCCCGCCACTCCGCCGCCGATGACGGCGACCTCGATCTCGACGAGCGTCGCCGTCGCCGCGATGCCCGCCGCCAGCGCCTGCGCGGCACGGGCGAAGGCGGCGCGGGCCGGCTCGTTCCCGGCGCGCGCCGCGGCCGCGACGGCCGCCGCGCTGCGGTCGCCGTCCGGTCCGGGAAGCCAGCCGGCGTCCAGGGCCCGGCGGGCGATGTGCGGGCCGCTGGCGATGCGTTCGACGCAGCCGCGCCCGCCGCACGCGCAACGTTCCCCGTCGAGATCGACACTGATGTGCCCGATGTGCCCGGCGTTGCCCGTGGGTCCCGGGTGCAGACGGCCGCCCAGCACCAGTCCACCACCGACGCCGGTGGACACCACCATGCACAGCGCGTTGGCCCGTCCCCGGGCCGCGCCGGTCCAGTGCTCGGCGGCGGTCATCGCGACACCGTCGCCGACGAGGGTCGCGGGCAGCCCGCCCGTCCGCCGGCCCACCTCGGCGATCAGCGGGAACCCGCGCCAGCCGGGCACGTTGACCGGACTGACCGTCCCGGCCGCGGCGTCCACGGGCCCGGCGCTGCCGATGCCCACCGCCCGGACGCGCGGCCAGAGCCCGCACGCGCGCAGCTCCCGCAGCACGTCGGCCACCGCCGCCATCACGACCGCCCCGTCCTGCCGTGCGGGGGTGGGCCGCTGCGCGCGGACGAGCAGACCGCCCCGGCCGTCCACCAGCGCCCCGGCGATCTTGGTGCCGCCGATGTCGAGGGCGGCGACGAGGGCGGCGGAGTCGGCTGGCATCAGGGCGGTCCCCCCGTGACGGGCCCCGGCGGACGAGGCGGCGCAAAGCTGTGGGAACGTCAGTCTCACCCGCCGCTGACAACGTTGTCCAGGCCGTATGCTCGACGACACCCGGCACACCCCGCCCACCGCGGGCAGCGTGGACGCGCGCCGCCCCGCCCACCGTGCGCCGGCGACCGCCCCCGCGCAGCGCGCACCGGATCGCAAAGGACGTCACGTGGCCGACGCCGCCGACACCGCCCGCAGCCCCCAGCGCCGTTACGGCTCCCGGCCGACGATGAAGGACGTGGCCGCGCGCGCCGGGGTGGGCCTGAAGACCGTCTCCCGCGTCGTCAACAAGGAGCCCGGCGTGACGGCGGACACCGAGCGCCGGGTGCAGGAGGCGATCACCGCGCTGGGGTTCCGCCGCAACGACAGCGCGCGCATCCTGCGCAAGGGCCGCACCGCCTCGGTCGGGCTGGTGCTGGAGGATCTCGCCGACCCGTTCTACGCCCCGCTCAACCGGGCGGTCGAGGAGGTCGCGCGGGCCCACGGCGCCCTGCTGATCAACGGTTCCAGCGCCGAGGACCCCGACCGTGAGCGCGAGTTGGCGCTCGCCCTGTGCGCGCGCCGGGTCGACGGCCTGATCGTCGTCCCCGCCGGGGACGACCACCGCTATCTGGAACCGGAGATCGCCGCCGGCATCGCCACGGTCTTCGTGGACCGTCCCGCCGGCCGCATATCCGCGGACGCGGTGCTCTCGGACAGCTTCGGCGGGGCGCACGAGGGCGTGGCCCACCTCGTCGCCCACGGCCACCGCCGCATCGGCTTCATCGGCGACCGGCCGCGCATCCACACCGCGGCCGAGCGGCTGCGGGGTTACCGCGCCGCGATGGCGGACGCGGGGCTGCCCGTCGACGAGTCCTGGATCTCACTCGGCCCCACGGCACCCGGGCGTGTGCGGGCCGAGGCGCGGCGCATGCTCGCCGGTGACCGCCCGGTGACCGCGCTGTTCACCGGCAACAACCGGGTGACCGCGACGGCCGTGCGGGTCATCGCCGCGCACGCCCGCCCCGTCGCGCTCGTCGGCTTCGACGACCTGGAGCTCGCCGACCTGCTCTCCCCGGGCGTGACCGTCGTCGCCCAGGACCCGGCCCGGCTGGGGCGCACGGCGGCGGAGCGGCTGTTCCGCCGGCTCGACGGCGTCGTCGAACCGCCGCGCCGGGTGGAGCTGCCGACCCGGCTGATCGCGCGCGGCTCCGGCGAACTCCCGCCCGCGCGGGGGTGATTCAGGCCGCGGGCGCGCGCCCCGCGAGGGCGTCGAGGCGGGGCCGGTCGAGCCCGGTGAGGGCGGTGACCTCCGCGGCGTCGAGGGCGCCGCAGTCCAGGCCGCGCAGCAGCTGCCCGCTCAGCGCGCGGGCCGTCGCCGGTTCGTCGAGGACGTCTCCACCGGCCCGGCGCACGTAGGCCGCCAGCCGGGCGGCGGCCGCCTGGAGGCCCTCGCGGTGGAAGGTGTACACCGCGGCGTAGCGGGAGGGCAGTTGGGCCGGGTGCATGTCCCAGCCCTGGTAGTACGCGCGCTCCAGCGAGCGCCGGACGAGGTCGTGGTGCAGCCGCCAGCCGCGGTGCACCCGCGGGGTCGGCCCGACCGGCAGGACGTTGACGGATCCGTCGCTGAGCCGGACCCCGGTGCCGGCGGCGGCGGTCTGCATGACGGCCTTGGCGTGATCGGCCGCCGGGTGCGCGAGGGACTGGTGGGCCGCGCCGACGCCCAGGGCGGCGCTGTAGTCGAAGGTGCCGTAGTGCAGCGAGGTGACCCGGCCCCCGGCCGCGTCGATCATGCGGGCGACGGTGGCGCGCCCGTCGGCGCCGAGGACGGACTGGGGCGTCTCTATCTGGATCTCGAAGCGGATCCGGCCCGCGGGCAGCGCGCGGGCCTTCTCGAACTCCGCCGCCAGGTGCGCCATCGCGGTGACCTGCCGCGCGTGGGAGACCTTGGGGAGGGTCAGGACGAGCCCCTCCGGCAGACCGCCGGCCGCCATGAGCCTGGTGAGGAAGATGTCGAGGGTGCGCACGCCGCGCTCACGGACGGCGGCCTCCATGCCCTTCATGCGGATGCCGAGGAAGGGGGGCGCGGTGCCGTCCCGGCAGGCGGTGGCGAGGAGTTCGGCGGCGCGGGCGGCGGCGCGGTCCTCCTCCGCGTCGGGGCGGGGCCCGTAGCCGTCCTCGAAGTCGACGCGCAGGTCCTCGACGGGCTCGCGGCGCAGTTTGGCCCGTACGCGTTCGTGGACGGGCCCGGCGAGGGCGGCGGGGATGCCGAGCGCGGCCGCGAACCCGGCCGCGTCGGGGGCGTGTTCGTCGAGCGCGGCGAGCGCCTGCTCGCCCCAGGAGCGGACGGTGTCCGCGGTGAGGGCGTCGGCGGGGACGTAGACGGTGTGGACGGGCTGCCGGGTGCCGGGCTCGCCCGGGTAGCGGCGCGCGAGGTCGGCGTCGACGTCCGCGAGGAGGGTGTCGATGCCGTGGCGCACCTCGGCCGTGAAGGTCGTCGCCGCCGTGCCGTGCTGCTCCATGCCCCACCCTCCGGCTTCCGCCTGACGGAATTGACCATCCGTGAAGGGAAGTTATCGGCGGCCCGGGCCGGGGGTCAACACCCGTTGCCCGTACGGGGCGACGGCGAGGCCCCGTGCGGCGCCGGGCGCGCACGGGGCCTCGTCCCGGTGAACGGGCCTTACCCCTTGCGGGCGTTGATCTGCTCGGTCAGCTGCGGGACGACCTCGAAGAGGTCGCCCACCACGCCGTAGTCGACCAGGTCGAAGATCGGCGCCTCGGCGTCCTTGTTGATGGCGACGATGGTCTTCGACGTCTGCATGCCGGCCCGGTGCTGGATCGCGCCGGAGATGCCCGTCGCGATGTACAGCTGCGGCGAGACGGACTTGCCGGTCTGGCCGACCTGGTGGGTGTGCGGGTACCAGCCGGCGTCGACGGCGGCGCGCGAGGCGCCGACGGCCGCGCCGAGCGAGTCGGCCAGGGACTCGATGAGGGCGAAGTTCTCGGCACCGCCCACGCCGCGGCCGCCGGAGACCACGATCGCGGCCTCGGTCAGCTCGGGGCGGCCGGTCGACTCGCGCGGGGTGCGGGAGACGACCTTGGTGCCGGTGGCGGCCTCGCCGAAGGAGACGGCCAGCTGCTCGACCGTGCCGGCGGCCGGGGCCGCCTCGGGGGCTGCGGAGTTGGGCTTGACGGTGATGACCGGAACGCCCTTGGTGACGCGGGACTTGGTGGTGTACGAGGCCGCGAAGACGGACTGGGTGGCCACCGGGCCGGACTCGCCGGCCTCCAGGTCGACGGCGTCGGTGACGATGCCCGAGCCGGTACGGACCGCGAGCCGGCCCGCGATCTCCTTGCCCTCGGCGGAGGAGGGCACGAGCACGGCGACGGGCGAGACGGCCTCGACGGCGGCCTGCAGCGCGTCGACCTTCGGCACGACGAGATAGTCGGCGAACTCCGGCGCGTCGGCGGTGAGGACCTTCACCGCGCCGTACTCGCCGAGCGTTCGGGCCGCGGCGTCGGCGCCGGGGCCGAGGTGCACCGCGACGGGGTCGCCGATCCGGCGGGCGAGGGTGAGCAGTTCGAGGGTGGGCTTGCGGACGGCGCCGTCCACGTGGTCGACATAGACGAGGACTTCAGCCATGGGGTTGCTCCTGCGAAGAGTATGGGCGGGTGAGGCGAGTGAGGTTCGCGTCGGCCGGGGAGGGCTCAACTGCCGCACACGGCACGGGCCACGGCGCGCACGCGCGCGACGGCCCGCGGTCCGCGGCTAGATGAACTTCTGGCCCGCGAGGAACTCGGCGAGCTGCTTGCCGCCCTCGCCCTCGTCCTTGACGACGGTGCCGGCCGTACGGGCCGGGCGCTCGGCGGCCTCGTCGACCTTCGTCCAGGACCCGTCGAGACCGACCTCGTCGGCGTCGATGCCGAGGTCGGACAGGTCCAGGGTCTCCACCGGCTTCTTCTTGGCCGCCATGATGCCCTTGAAGGAGGGGTAACGCGCCTCGCCCGACTGGTCGGTGACGGAGACGACGGCCGGCAGCGCGGCCCGGAGCTGCTCGCTCGCGGCGTCCCCGTCCCGGCGGCCGGTCACCGTGCCGTCGGCCACCGAGACCTCGGAGAGCAGGGTCGCCTGCGGTACGCCCAGGCGCTCGGCGAGCATCGCCGGGAGCACGCCCATGCCGCCGTCGGTGGAGGCCATGCCGCAGACGACCAGGTCGTAGCCGACGTGCTCGACGGCCTTGGCGAGCACCAGGGACGTGCCGAGGGCGTCGGTGCCGTGCAGGTCGTCGTCCTCGACGTGCACGGCCTTGTCGGCGCCCATCGACAGGGCCTTGCGCAGCGCGTCGGTGGCGTCCTCGGGACCGACGGTCAGGACCGTCACCTCGGCGTCGCCCGCCTCCTTGATCTGCAGCGCCTGCTCGACCGCGTACTCGTCGAGCTCCGAGAGCAGGCCGTCCACGTCGTCGCGGTCGACGGTCAGGTCATCGGCGAAGTGCCGGTCGCCGGTGGCGTCGGGCACGTACTTCACACAAACAACGATCCTCAAGCTCACGCCGGCTCTCCTACTGCATCGTCTTTTCGTGCTGCCTTGGCAGGCAGCATAGGCGCCTCGGGGGCGGATTCGTCACGGACCTGACCGGGCCCCGGAACGAATGTTACTGGCCAGTACACCCAGGGGTGCGCGGGAATGCAAGGGCGGCCGACTGTGATCTGCCCAACGCGCCCGGACGGAACGCCCTCAGTCCCGCAGCCCGTTGAAGCGCCCCTGGTGGTAGACGAGCGGCCGGCCCGCGCCGGCGGGGTCACCGGCCACGGCCTCGGCGAGCACGACCCGGTGGTCCCCGGCGGGCACCCGGGCCACGACGCGGCACACCAGCCACGCCAGGACCCCGTCGAGCAGCGGCACGCCCTCGGGCCCGGAGCGCCAACGCGTGGGCGGGGCAAAGCGGTCGGCGCCGCTGCGCGCGAAGGTGTCCGCCAACTCCCGCTGGTGCTCGCCGAGTATGTGCACCCCCACGTACGCGGCCCCGGCGATGACGGGCCAGCTGGAGGACGTGGTGCACACGCCGAAGGAGACGAGCGGCGGTTCGGCGGCCACGGAGGTCAGTGAGGTCGCGGTGAAGCCGACCGGGCGCGTGCCGTACGCGGTGATCACCGCGACCCCGGCGGCGTGCCGGCGGAAGACCGAGCGCAGCAGTTCGGGAGAGCCGAGGCGGTGATCGCCGAGTCCGGGCGTGGCCGTCATGGAACTGTCCTTCTGGTCGGGGGGCCGTAAGGTACGTCGCGGGTGCTCACGGGCCCGCACACAGCGCGCTCGCCGTCCGCGGCGGATCGACGCGCGCGCGGCCGGGAAGAACGCCCCGGGAGGCCGGGGCAGTCGGTCCACACCACATAACGTCACCCTGACGATTCGTGGCACACGACGTCAAGTGCGTTCCTGTGGTCGGCAGATGAGGAACCGCAGCTCACACGGCGGCACCGAGCGCCGCGATGACATCGGCCCGGCGCGGCGCCCCGGCGGCGCGGCGCACGATCCGGCCGCCGGAGTCGAGGACGAGCACGGTGGGCGTGGCACTGACGCCGAGCGCGCGCACGAGCGGCAGGTGCCCCTCGGCGTCGATCTCGATGTGCGCGACGCCGGCGACCATGGCGGCGACGTCGGCGAGGGTGCGCCGGGTGGCCCGGCACGGCTGGCAGAAGGCAGTGGAGAACTGCACGAGCGTGGCCCGCTCCCCCAGCTCGGCGCCGAGTTCGGCGGCCCCCAGCCGTGTCCCCTCGTCCTCGCCGCGCACCGCGCTCCCTCCGTCGTCCGCCCGCATCGCCGTCTCCCCTCCGCCCCGACCGTACTGCCTGTCGGCTGTGTCGCCATCCGTCCGGATCCCGCCCGGTGCCCGCCCGGGGGTGCGGTGTACCGTTTTGGTCGGTCGTGAGCCCGCTCCCCCGCCCGGCCGACGTGATGAGAATCTCCACGTCAGCGCGGTACTCCAGGTGGTCCGGGCTGTCGTGATCAGGCACGATCGGCCGGGTGCCGCCCGCTCGCGGCCGCGTCGACCCCCTGGGAGACCCCTCCCCGACCCCGAAGGACTCCCCGCCATGGCAGAGCTCGTCTATCCGCCCGTGATCGGCTTCGCGCGCACCATGTTCAAGGCGCTCGACCTGCGCTTCGACGTCAAGGGCAGCGAGCACGTCCCGCGGCGCGGAGGGGCGGTGCTGGTGAGCAACCACATCGGGTACCTCGACTTCATCTTCTGCGGGCTGGCCGCGCGCCCGGCGAAGCGGCTGGTGCGCTTCATGGCCAAGGAGTCGGTCTTCCGGCACAAGGTGTCGGGCCCGCTGATGCGCTCGATGAAGCACATTCCGGTCGACCGGGCGGCCGGGGTGGACGCCTATCAGCACGCGCTGGCCGCGCTGCGCTCGGGCGAGATCATCGGTGTCTTCCCGGAGGCGACGATCTCCCAGTCCTTCACGCTCAAGAACTTCAAGTCCGGTGCGGCGCGGCTGGCCCAGGAGGCCGGGGTGCCGCTGGTGCCGATGGCCCTGTGGGGCACGCAACGGCTGTGGACCAAGGGGCACAAGCGCGATCTGGGCCGCCGTCACATCCCCATCACCGTGCGGGTGGGCGAGCCGCTCGCCGCGGATCCGGCCGAGACCGCGGAGTCCGTGACCGTGCGGCTGCGCACGCGGATGCAGGAGCTGCTGGAGTCGGCCCAGCGCGCCTACCCGGTACGGGCCACGGGTCCGCAGGACGCCTGGTGGATCCCGGCCCACCTCGGCGGTACGGCGCCCGCCCCGGCCGAGGCGGTGCGCGGCTAGCGGCACGGAAAGAGCGCGTACCCGTCCGTCCCCCGGATGCTCCGCGGTCGGGTACGCGCCGTTCCTCCCCTCGCGGGAATCCGCCGCACGGCGTGCCTAGCCCCGCGCGGCCTCCTCGGCCAGCGCGGCGGTGAAGGCGTCCACGTCCTGCTCGGTGGTGTCGAAGGAGCACATCCAGCGGACGTCGCCGGCCGCCTCGTCCCAGAAGTAGAAGCGGTAGCGCTTGCGCAGCCGCTCGGCCACCTCGTGCGACAGCCGCGCGAAGACGGCGTTGGACTGCACGGGGTGCAGGATCTCCACGCCCTCCACGGCCCGTACGCCCTCGGCCAGGCGCGTGGCCATGGCGTTGGCGTGCGTGGCGCTGCGCAGCCACAGATCTCCCGCGAGCAGGGCCTCGAACTGCACGGAGACGAACCGCATCTTGGAGGCGAGCTGCATCGACAGCTTGCGCAGATGCTTCATCGCCCGCACCGCCCCGGGGTCGAGGACGACGACGCACTCCCCGAAGACCAGCCCGTTCTTGGTGCCGCCGAAGGTGAGCAGGTCGACACCGGCGTCGGTGGTGAACTCCCGCAGCGGAACGCCCAGGGTGGCGGCCGCGTTGGCGAGGCGGGAGCCGTCGAGGAAGACCTTCATGCCCCGCTCGTGGGCGTGGTCGCAGATCTCGCGGATCTCCTCGGGCGTGTAGCAGGTGCCCAGTTCGGTGGTCTGGGTGATGGCGACGATCTGCGGCTGCGCCCGGTGCTCGTCGTCCCAGCCGAAGGCCTCACGGTCGATCGACTCGGGGGTGAGCTTGCCGTGTTCGGTCGGTACGGTCAGCAGCTTCAGACCGCCGACGCGCTCGGGGGCCCCGCACTCGTCGACGTGGATGTGGGCGGTGTCCGCGCAGATCACCGCACCCCAGCGCTCGCTCGCTGCCTGCAGGGCGACGACGTTGGCGCCGGTACCGTTGAAGACGGGGTACGCCTGCGCGGCCGGGCCGAAGTGCGCGCGCGTCAGCTCCTGGAGGTGGGCGGTGTACTCGTCCTCGCCGTAGGCGACCTGGTGGCCGCCGTTGGCGAGGGCGAGGGCCGCGAGGACCTCCGGGTGGGCCCCGGCGTAGTTGTCGCTGGCGAAGCCGCGCAGGGCGGTGTCGTGCCGGCGGACCGCGTCGGTCGTCCGGGGTATGGAGGGGGTGGTCACGGTTGCGGGGTCAGCCACTGACGGATTCCGTTCACTTGCGGGGCGGGCCGGTCCCAGACGCCGACGATGGCCTCGGCGAGGTCGGTGACGTCCGTGAAGCCCGCGAATTTCGCGTTCGGGCGCTCGGCGCGCATGGCGTCGTGCACCAGTGCCTTGACGATCAGGACGGCGGCGGCCGAGCGCGGGCCCTCCTCTCCCCCCGCCTTGCGGAAGGAGTCGGCGAGCGCGAGCGTCCACGCCTCGGCGGCGGCCTTGGCGGCGGCGTAGGCGGCGTTGCCCGCGGTGGGCTTGCTGGCGCCCGCGGCGCTGATGAGCACGTACCGGCCGTTGCCGCTGCGCTGCAGCGGGGCCTCGAAGGCGAGGGAGGTGTGCTGCACGGTGCGGACGAGCAGCTTCTCCAGCACCGCCCAGTCCTCCAGGTCGGTCTCGGCGAAGGTGGCCGAGCCGCGCCAGCCGCCGACGAGGTGCACGAGCCCGTCGACCCGGCCGAACTCCTTCTCCGTGCGGTCCGCCCAGGCCCGGGTGGCGTCCAGGTCCAGCAGGTCCACGGTGTCGCCGACGACGGTGGCCCCGCCGTGGGCGTAGCGCGCGGCGTCGACCGCCTCGGCCAGGCGGGCCGCGTCGGCGTCGGCGGCGACGACCGTCGCCCCGGCCTCGGCCAGCCGCAGCAGCGTCGCCCGGCCCGCCGGGCCGGCGGCTCCCGCCACCGCCACGACGGCACCGTCCAGCCGGCCGTTGCCGTTCGTCGGAACGCTCATGATCGTCGCCTCCCTCTCGCTGCTGCGGCTCACGCGGCCCGCCCTGCGGCGTCCGCGGTGATCCCCTTGGTCGAGGCGATCACGCCGCGCAGCTTCTTGGCAAGGGCCTCGTAGAACATGCTGAGCGGGAACTCGTCCGCCAGCACGTCGTCCACGAGCTTGCGGGGCGGCTGGTTCAGGTCGAGGGCCTGGGGTCCCTTGGCCCAGACGGAGCCGGGGTGCGGGGAGAGGTAGGTGGAGACGAGTTCGTAGGCGGCCAGCCAGTGGACGAGCTTGGGGCGGTCGATGCCGTCCCGGTAGAGCTTCTCGATCTCGCCACAGAGCCGGTTGGTGACCTGCGGGGCACGGTCCCAGTCGATGTGCAGGGTGTTGTCCGTCCAGCGTACGACGTCGTGCTGGTGCAGGTAGGCGAAGAGCAGCTGGCCACCGAGGCCGTCGTAGTTGCGGACGCGCTCGCCGGTGACCGGGAAGCGGAACATCCGGTCGAAGAGCACGGCGTACTGCACGTCGCGGCCCTGGGCGAAGCCGTCGGCCTCCAGCTTGACCGCCTCCTTGAAGGCGGTGAGGTCGCAGCGCAGCTCCTCCAGCCCGTACATCCAGAACGGCTGCCGCTGTTTGATCATGAACGGGTCGAACGGCAGGTCACCGTGGCTGTGGGTCCGGTCGTGGACCATGTCCCACAGGACGAACGCCTGCTGGCAGCGCTCCTGGTCGTCGACCATGTCCTGGATGTCGGGGGGCAGCCGCAGGCCGAGGGCGTCGACGGCGGCCGCGGTGACCCGGCGGAAGCGGGCCGCCTCGCGGTCGCAGAAGATACCGCCCCAGGTGAAGCGCTCGGGGGCCTCGCGCACGGCGATGGTCTCCGGGAAGAGGACCGCGGAGTTGGTGTCGTAGCCGGCGGTGAAGTCCTCGAAGGTGATGCCGAGGAAGAGCGGGTTGTCGTAGCGCGTGCGCTCCAGCTCGGCGAGCCAGTCCGGCCACACCACGCGCAGCACGACCGCCTCGAAGTTGCGGTCGGGGTTGCCGTTCTGGGTGTACATGGGGAAGACGACGAGGTGCTGCAGGCCGTCGGCGCGCTGCGCGGCGGGCTGGAAGGCGAGCAGCGAGTCGAGGAAGTCCGGTACGCCGAAGCCGCTTTCGCACCAGCGGGTCAGATCGGCGACGACGGCCTGGTGGTAGGCGGCGTCGTGCGGCAGCAGCGGTGAGAGCGCCTCGACGGCGGCGGCGATCCGCGCGACCTCGGCGCGCACGGTGTCGCCCGGTGGCGCGCCCTCCGCGGCGAGGTCGATGGAGCCGTCCCGGGACTGCCACGGCCGGATCGTCTCGACCGCGTTCTTGAGCTCCGGCCAGGCCGGGTGGTCGATCACACGCTGTACGGGCGAAACGTCGGCCGATATGGCCGTCGACGCAAGAATTTCCGTCATGACAACCCCTCCTCCGGAGAACCTGGCGTTAAGACACCGTATCCATGGGAGGTTCTTCCGCTCAAGAGGAAAATCAGCAAATTATCCTGCGCGCCCGCCGGTGGAGCTGCGGTTTTTCCTGCGGGGCCGGAGCGGGGCAGGCCTCAGGAGAACACCCGCGGCACACCCGGCCCGCGCGCCCCGGCAGCTGTCCTAGTCCGGTTCCGGCCACACCCTCATGGCTGCCCGGCCGGACGGGGGCGCGAACCGTCGTCCCGGTCACACCCCGCCCGCCGGGCCGGCCACGGGCTCAGGCGAGTTCCTTGACCAGCAGCTCGAACTCCAGGTCCGCGCGGCGCGGCACGCCGAAGCGCTCGTCACCGTAGGGGAAGGGGGACATCTGCCCGGTGCGCCGGTAGCCGCGGCGCTCGTACCAGGCGATCAGTTCGTCACGCTGGCGTATGACGGTCATGTGCATCTCGCGGGCGCCCCACTCGGCGCGCACGTAGCGCTCGGCCTCCGCGATGATCACCTTGCCGAGGCCGGCGCCCTGCAGCTCCGGACGGACCGCGAACATCCCGAAGTAGGCGTGTTCTCCCCGGTGTTCGAGCTGGCAGCAGGCGACGATCGCGCCGTCCCGCTCGGCCACGAGCATCCGGCTGCCCTCGGCGGTGACGACGGCGCCGACCCCCTCGGGGTCGGTGCGCCGGCCGTCCAGCAGGTCCGCCTCGGTGGTCCAGCCGGCGCGGCTGGCGTCACCGCGGTAGGCGGACTCCACGAGCGCGACGAGCTCCGGCACGTCCGCGGCGGTCGCGGCCCGGAAAGCCGGCCGCGTGGCGCGGCTGCTGGTGGTCTCCATGGATCCTGCGGTCCTCTCCGTACGGTTCGGGGCGTACACCCGCCCCCGAGGGACCCTAACCGAGGCGACGACACCCCCTCGCATGTGCGCCGCCCGGCGCCGGACGGTCCGGTGTGCCACCGCGCATACGCGGGCGCACAGCCGTGCGCCGTGTGACTGCCGTATGCGCCGATGCGCTCCCATGTGCCGCCGACGGGACGGGAATCCTCCGGAAGCAGGTCTGCGCGTCCGCGGATCCGGGGAGGTGTGCCGTGCACGGACCGCCGCTGGTCGACTGGTTGCTGGTGGTGGTGTCCGCCGCGACGGGCGCCTACTGCCTGGCCCGGATCCGGGCGGGAGCGGCGGACGGGCACGAGGCGGTGGGCAGCGACGCCCTGATGGGGCTCGGCATGGCCGTGATGGCCGTGCCCGGGGCCCTGCCGGGCACGCGGCCGTGGGGGGCTGCGGTCTTCGCGGCGGTCTTCGCCGCGGACGGGCTGCGCGCCCTGCTGGTGGCGCGCGGGCATCCGGAAACGCTCCATCTCCACCACGCCGTGGGCGCGTTCGCGATGGTCTACATGGCGCTGGCCATGGCGGGCGCCGACGGTGGCGGGCACGCGGAGCACGTCCAGGGGCCCCACGAACCGGCGGGTACACCGCTGTTGACGGGATTGCTGCTGCTGTACTTCGCCGTCTATGTCGTACGGTCCGTGGCCGTGCTCGTCCCCGTGGTGGCCCTCGGTCCCGGCGAGCCCGGCCGGCCGGAGCGGCCGGATCTGACCAACGCCTGCCGGCTCTCGATGGGCATAGGCATGCTGGCGATGCTCCTGACCCTGTGACCGCCTCTGCCCCTGTGACCCCCTTCGGGGCCCCGTGAGCGGTGGTCCGGCCGGCCCCGTACCGGGCCGTGTCGTGCGTCACTTCGCGTGCGGGGGCGTACCCGCACGGTGGGCATCTTTCATAGGCTGCCGCCATGATGGTCCCGCTCGCGCTGCTGGTCCTCGCAGGACTGGTTGCGGCAATGGCGCCGCGTGTGCTGACCCGTGCCGACTGGCCCGACCGCGAACCGGTGGTGGCGCTGTGGGTGTGGCAGTGCGTGGTGGCCTGTGTGCTGCTGTGCTGTGCTCTCGCGATGGCGCTGACGGGTGCCGCAGCCTGGGACGCCGTGCGCGGGCACGTGTTCGCGGCCGCGCCGCGCGGCGTGGTGGAGGCGTACGAGCTGCCCGCCTACGGCGCGTGGGCGGCGCCGCTCGCGCTCGTCCTGGCCGGCGGGGCCGCGTGGACCGTCGCGATGCTCAGCCGCGAGGTCCACGCGGCGCGGGCCCGCCGCAGGCAGCACCGCGCGGAGCTGCGGGTGCGCTCGCCCCGGCTGCCCGGTGAGGGCCGGGGTACGGGCCGGCTGGTGGTGCTGGAGAGCGACCGGCCGGAGGCGAGGTGGCTGTCGGACGGCTCCGCGCCCCGTCTGGTGATCACCACGGCGGCGCTGCGCCGCCTCGACGGCCCGCAGCTGGACGCCCTGCTCGCGCACGAGCAGGGCCACGCGCGGGCCCACCACGACTGGCTGCTGCACTGCGCCTCGGCGCTCGCGAACGGCTTCCCGCAGGTGCCGGTGTTCGCTGCCTTCCGGGACCAGGTGCACCATCTGGTGGAGCTCGCGGCCGATGACGCCGCGTCACGCCGCTTCGGCCGGCTGACGACCGCGCTGGCCCTGGTCGAACTCAACGAGGACCGCGGCGTGTTCGGGCCGTGCCCGAGTCCGCTGGCGCAGGTGCCGGTCCGTGTCCGCCGCCTCCTGGCGCCCTCGCCCCGGCTGACGGCGGCGCACCGGCTGCGGCTGACGGCGACGGCGGCCCTGGTGCCGGCCGTACCGCTGCTGGTGACGTTCGTACCGGGGCTCAGCGCGCTGCGCTGACACCGGCCGATCGCCGGTGACGGACGGGGACGCCGCGCGCCGGGTCCGAAACTCGCCCACGCACTTGTGCCGCCGGCATTGCCCGCCGCCGTCGGCGCCGCTTGCATGGCGCTGCCCGAACAGATACCGGGCGGCGGAGGCCGCTGCCCGGTGACTCGCGGAGGGGGTGGCCGTGCGGCGTTCCGGAGAGCGCACCGCAAGGTGGAGAACGTCCCGAGCATGTCATCGCTGGTCCGGTGCGGCGGCGCTGTGGGGTGCCGCCGCACTCGTCGTCCCCGTGGTGCCCGCCGTCGCGGCGCCGGCACCGTCCGTGCGCGCGGGGGACGTCGCGGGAGCGGACGCCGCCGTGCCCGCGCTGGTGCGGGGCATCCGGGATCCGGTGCGGGCGGGCGGGAGTGCCGCCGACGCGGCCCGGGCGCACCTCGCGGAGAAGGAGAGCCGGTACCGCATCGCGCACCCGTACCGGGATCTGGAGCCGGTGGGGACCACGGCGGCCGGTCATTCCGAGGTCGTACGTCTGCGGCAGAAGCACCGGGGAGTGGAGGTCCTCGGCGGGCAGTACGTCGTGCGGATGGAGGACGAGGGCGGCCGACGGGTCGTCACCGGCGCCTCCGGCAAGTACTTCACGGGGCTGACGGTCGGCACGGAGCCCGGGATCGACGCGAGGACCGCGGTCGAGCGGGCGGTGGAGGCCGTGGAGGACCAGCTCGGACCGTGGCGGCCCGCGCCCGGCAGTACGGCCGAAGGCCCCGGTGACGAGGGCGTGTTGACCGGGGAGTCCCGTGGCCTGGTCGTCCTGCCCAGGGGTCCCGGCGTGCTCACCCACCACGTCACCGTGCGCGGCAGTGCCCCCGGCTCGGGAGTTCCCGTCCTGCGTGAGGTGTACGTCGAGACACGGTCCGGGTTCCCGCTGCTCCAGTACAGCGGCGTCAAGTCGTTCCTGACCCCCGAGCGCGGGACTGCGCAGGGGAGTTCTCCGGCCGGGGGCCGCCGTGCGTCCGCGCGGCAGTCCGGGGAGAAGGGTTCCGGCGTGAAGCTCGACGGCAGGACCGTCGAGCTTCAGGTGGAGAAGGATGAGGCACGCAAGGCGTACGTCCTGCGTGACCGCACCCGCGCGGGCGCGGGAAGCGGCAGGAACGTGATCGCCACGTGGGACGCGCGCGGCCTGGAGTGGTACCAGGTCAACGGCGTGTGGCCGCCCGGCATCAGGGAGTTCGCCTCACCGGTCGCGGCCTTCGGGCAGGAGGCGACCGACGCGGGCGCGGTCGACGCGCACTGGGCCGCGGCCAAGGTCCACGACTACTACCGGAATGTCCACGGGCGCGACAGCCTGGACGGCCACGGCACGGCCGTCGACTCGCTCGTCGGGGTAGGGACGCACGAGCCGTACGCCAACGCCTTCTGGGACGGCGCCAAGATGGTCTACGGAGGCGGCGACAAGGAATACCGCCCGTTCTCCGCGGCCCTGGACGTCGTCGGTCACGACATGACGTACGCCGTCGTCGACAGCAGCGCGAACCTCGTCTACGCGGGCCAGTCCGGCGCCCTGGAGGAAGCGGTCGCCGACTACTTCGGCGGCGCCGTGAAGGCCGACACCTACGGGATCCCCATGGACAGCCCCGACTCCGGGCTGGTCGGCGAGGCGCTGTGCCGGACGAAGGGCCCGCGCGCGTGCGCCGTGCGCGACATGAACGACGGCAGGAGTACGTCCAGGTCCTTCGTCGGTGTCGGCACGGCCACCGACAACGGCGGCGTCCATCTCAACTCCACCGTCTTCTCGGGCGCGTTGTGGGACATCCGCAAGGACCTGGACCGTACGCTCGCGGACCGGATCGTGTACACGGCGCTCACGCAGTACCTGACCCCGCTGGACGGCTTCACCGGGGGCCGCGACGCCGTCCTCGCCGCCGCCCGGGACCTGAAGGTCACCGACGCGCAACTCCGGTCCGTCGAGCGCGCCTTCACCGCGCACGGCATCGTGCCCGGCTGGGAGATGGCCCTGGGGGTGGATTCCGATGTCCTGCTCCCCGGTGTCAACACCGGCCGGGACTACTACAGCACGGAGGTCGGGGCCGGCGGCGGCTGGTGGGTCGCGGCCAGGTCCAACGAGGACGGCTCCGAGCCGTACACGGTGTGGGCGGGCCGTCTGGACGGCACGGGCACACCCAAGCGGATCAGCCCCAACGACGGGCGGTACCACGTCGCTCCGGTCACCGACGGCAGGACGGTGGTGTGGAAGGTCGACCACGGCCGCAGCTCGGACATCATGGTCCGGCCGCTGGCCGGCGGACCGGTCAGGAAGCTGTACAACAGCGGCCATTTCCTGGGGCGGGTCCACTCGCTGAACGTCGAGGGGAACGTGGTGGCGTTCTCGGTCGGCCAGCGCCGCGGCGGGCGTCGCCTGGTCCACATGCGGCTGGACGACCCCACTCCGGTCGTGGTGGGCCCGCTGCCGTGGGCCAGGTACGCGTGGACGACGGCGCCCTCGCTGCGCGACGGCCGGATCTCCTTCGCCGATTTCCACCGCAGTCCCACCGGGTGGCGGTGGGACACCGAGGTCGTGGACACGGCGACCGGCCGGCGGACCCGGATGCAACAGCCCGACGCGCCGAGCGACATCGCCGTCACCGCGATCACGGGCCGGTACGTCTACTGGCTGGCCGAGCACGACCGGGACAGCGGGATGACGGCCGTGCGCCGCGCGGACCCCGACGGCACCGGCACCGTCGACATCAGCCCCGGCACGGGCCAGGACGCGCTGCGGGGCATCGCGCTGACCGCCACCGACGACGCCGTGACCGTCGCAGCGCGGACACCCGACGACCGGGTGCGCAACGAGACCCTGGGCAAGCTCTGGCAGCTCTCCCCCGACGGATCGCGCAGGGGCCGGGTCTCCTGCGACCGGGGCGAGCAGTTCTCCCCCGCCGCCGCGGGCGGGCGGCGGGTGGTGTGGGTCGACGCGACCACCGGCTCCACCGACCTGGTCACCCGCGGCCGCCCGGCCGGTGCCTGCGGCTGAGCGCGGCGGAGCGGGCGGGCCGAAGTCCGCGGTGCCGTCCGCCGGTTCGGGCGATCCCCCGCGTCGCCCGAACCGGCGGAGCCCGCCGCGCGGCCCGGCGCTCGGCCGGGCCACGCAGGGGTTACAGCATGTCCCCGAGCGGAGCCCCGGTCAATGAGACCGTTCGGTCGTGATGGCCGGATGCGGACGGCCCGCCCGGAGGGCGTCCGGGCGTCCTGAACCGGCCAGTGCCTCCCGTGCCGCTGCAGCATCAGGGTTCACGGTGCGATCCTGGTGGTCCGCGCGGACGCCCCGCCACGGTCCGCCGCGGACCGCCGCCGTGGGAAGGAGCCCACCGTGCTTCGCGTCGCAGTCGTCGGGTCGGGACCGAGCGGGGTCTACACCGCCGCGGCCCTGGTGGAGCAGCGTGCCGTCCCCGGGGTGCGGGTGGATGTGCTGGAACGGCTGCCGTGCCCGTACGGACTGGTGCGCTACGGGGTCGCGCCCGACCACGAGAAGATCAAGTCCCTCCAGGGGAACCTGCGCACGGCCCTGGAGCACCCGGGGATCTCCTTCTTCGGCAATGTCCCGGTGGGGGAGGCCCGGCGCGGGTTCGCGCCCGGGCAGCTGCTGGAGCTGTACCACGCGGTGGTCTACTGCGTGGGGGCCGCGACGGACCGGCGGCTGGGCATTCCGGGCGAGGACCTGCCGGGCAGCTTCTCGGCCACGGAGTTCGTCTCCTGGTACAGCGCGCACCCGGACGCGGCCGCCGGCTTCCGGCTCGGCGCGCGGTCCGCGGTCGTGATCGGCGTGGGCAACGTGGCGGTCGACGTCTCGCGCGTGCTGGCACGCGGCGCGGACGAACTGCGCCCCACGGACGTGCCCGACGCGGCGCTGGCAGCACTGGCCGGAAGCCGGGTGACGGACATCCACATGGTGGGCCGCCGGGGGCCGTCGCAGGCGAAGTTCACCACGAAGGAGCTGCGCGAGCTGGGCGCGCTGCCGGGTGCCGAGACGTTCGTACGGGAGCGGGAGGCGGCGCTGGATCCCGCGTGGGGCGATCCCTCCGGTCTGCCCGCGGTGGGGCGGCGCAATGTGGAGGTGCTGCGGGGCTGGAGCGAGCGGCCGCCGGCGGGGCGGGGACGCCGCATCCATCTGCGGTTCTTCCTGCGCCCGGTGGCGCTGTTGGGGGACGGGGCGGTGCGCGCGGTGCGGTTCGAGCGGACCGAGCCGGACGGGCGGGGCGGGATCGCGGGCACGGGCCGCTTCGAGGAGATCGACGCGCAGCTGGTGCTGCGGTCGGTGGGGTACCGGGGCGTGCCGATCCCGGGGCTGCCGTTCGACGCGCGCAGCGGGACGGTGCCGCACGACCGGGGGCGGGTGCTGCGGGAGGGGGTGCCCTCGCCCGGCGAGTACGTCGCGGGCTGGATCAAACGCGGGCCGACCGGGGTCATCGGCACCAATCGCTCGTGTGCCAAGGAGACCGTGGCCTCGTTGCTGGCCGACGCGGAGGCGCTGCTGGCGCGGCGGCCGCGGGGGGAGCCTCGGGCGGCGCTGCGGGCGGCGGGCCGGGAGCCGGTGGAGTGGCCGGGCTGGCTGGGCATCGAGGCGGCGGAGGCGGAGCTGGGCCGGCGGCTGGGGCGCGGTCCGGTGAAGATCCCGGACTGGGAGGGCCTGCTGACGGCCGCGCGCGGACGGGGCTGACGGGGCGGGCCGTACGGTCCGGCGCGGCCCCGCCGCCCGGCGTGCGGGAGGACGGCGTACGGGAGGACGGCGCGGGACCTAGCCGGCGGCGGTCCTGGCCGCCTGGCGGTCGGCGGCGGTCAGGACAGTGTCGAGCAGCCCGGGGAAGAGGGCGTCGAGGTCCTCGCGGCGCAGGGCGGTCATCTTGGCGGTGCCCCGGTAGGTCTGCCGGATCACCCCGCTCTCGCGCAGCACCCGGAAGTGATGCGTGCCGGTGGACTTGCTGACCGGGACCTCCAGGGCCGAACAGGTCTGCTCACGGCCGGACTTGGCCAGGGAGCACACGATGAGCAGACGCATGGGGTCGGAGAGCGCGTGCAGCACGCCCTCCAGGCGGATGTGCTCACGCGCGGGGTGGTCCAGGGAGCGGCCGGCGGACGGCTGGCGGGTCCGCGTCGTCATGGCTGCGCTCCTCGGGGTGCGGTGGATGCCGCTGCGGGCGGGTGGGAGATCCATCGTAGTTCGGCCGCGGCGGGCCGGGCCGCTCCCGTCGGCCCGGCGAGAAGGACCCACGCGGTACCCCGCCTGCGGGGAGCGGCTCATGGTCACCGTGTCCGCCCGGGGACCGGGGCCGCGTGGCCGCCACCGGGCGGAGCAGGGCCTCGCAGGCGGAACCGGCCTGCGGCAGCGCCGCTCCGCCGGCTGGGTTCCCGCCGGCGGAGCGGGGCCGACGGGTCTCAGACCGCCCAGCCGTACTGGTCGGGGCGGCGCGACCGGACGCCGAGAGCGGCGGCGGCGTCGGCCGGCCAGTACGGGTTGCGCAGCAGTTCGCGACCCATGAGCACCGCGTCCGCCCGGCCCGAGGCGACGATCTCCTCGGCCTGTTCGGGGCCGGTGATCAGGCCGACCGCGCCGACGGGCAGGTCCGTCTCCTCGCGCACCCTGGCGGCGAAGGGCACCTGGTAGTCGGGGCCGACGGGGATGACGGCCTTGGGGGCGATGCCGCCGGTGGAGACGTCGAGGAGGTCCACCCCGCGGGCCCGCAGCTCCTTCGCGAGGCGGACCGTGTCGTCCGCGGTCCAGCCCTCCCGGGGGTCCTCGGGGTTCTCGGTCAGCCAGTCGGTCGCGGAGACACGGAAGAACAGGGGCAGTTCGTCCGGCCAGACGGCGCGGACGGCGTCGGTGACCTCCAGGGCGAAGCGGATGCGGTTCTCGAAGGAGCCGCCGTAGGCGTCGGTGCGGCGGTTGCTGTGCGGGGAGAGGAACTCGTGGACGAGGTAGCCGTGGGCGCCGTGGATCTCGGCGACCTTGAAGCCGGCGGCGAGCGCGCGCCGGGCGGCATCGGCGAAGTCCCGCACGACGCGGGCGATGTCCTGGGTGGTCAGCTCGCCGGGCACGGGATGTCCGTCCGCGAACGGCAGGGGGGAGGGGCCGACGGGGCTCCAGCCGTCCTGGTCGGGGCCGACGGGCCCGCCGCCGCGCCAGGGGCTGGCGGTCGAGGCCTTGCGCCCGGCGTGGGCGAGCTGGATGCCGGGCACGGTGCCGTGGTCCTCAAGGAACGCGGTGATGCGCCGGAACCCCTCCTGCTGACGGTCGTTCCACAGGCCCAGGTCGGCGGGCGAGATACGGCCCTCGGGGGAGACGGCCGTCGCCTCCACCAGGATCAGCCCCGCTCCGCCGACGGCGCGGGCCGAGAGGTGGGAGAAGTGCCAGTCGTTCGGCACACCGGCGCCGGGCCCCCGGGTGTCCGCGCTGTACTGGCACATCGGCGCCATCCAGACCCGGTTGGGGATGGTCAGCGACCGCAGGGGGAAAGGCTTGAAAAGGGCACTCACGTGGGGCTCCGTCTCACAAGACTTGTACGAGAAACACCGTACTACGTAGGTGATCGGACACAGCGGCTCCGGAGCGCCCGTTATTCCCCCGCCCGCCGACGCACCGCGCTCACCCGTCCGAAGGACCGCACGACGGCCGGAACCGCTCCCCCGCCACCCCGGGTCCACGGCGGGGTTCGTCCGGGCCCGGGCTGGGCCAGTAGAGTGACGCCTGTGGCTGCACGACCTTTGCACGAGATCGTCGAACCGGGCTGGGCCAAGGCACTTGAGCCGGCCGCCGGCCGCGTCGCCGCGATGGGCGACTTCCTGCGCGCCGAGATCGCGGCAGGGCGCACGTACCTGCCCGCCGGCCCTCATGTGCTGCGCGCCTTCCAGCAACCCTTCGACGACGTACGGGTCCTGATCGTCGGTCAGGACCCGTATCCGACACCCGGCCATGCCGTCGGCCTGAGCTTCTCGGTCGCCCCGGAGGTGCGGCCGCTGCCCGGCAGCCTGGAGAACATATTCCGCGAGCTCCACACCGACCTGGGGCTGCCCCGGCCCGCCAACGGAGACCTCACCCCCTGGACCCGGCAGGGCGTGCTCCTGCTCAACAGGGCGCTGACCACCGCCCCGCGCAGGCCCGCCGCCCACCGGGGCAAGGGCTGGGAGGAGGTCACCGAACAGGCCATCCGCGCCCTCGTCGCCCGCGGCCGGCCCCTGGTGGCGATCCTGTGGGGCCGCGACGCGCGCAATCTGCGCCCGCTGCTCGGCGAGGTGCCCTGCGTGGAGTCCGCGCACCCCTCCCCCATGTCCGCCGACCGCGGCTTCTTCGGCTCACGGCCGTTCAGCCGCGCCAACGACCTGCTGGCACGCCAGGGGGCGGCCCCGGTGGACTGGCGGCTGCCGTGACCCCGGGCCGGACACCGGCACCGGTCGCCTGCTCCGGGGTACGGCCGGCCGGCTCCGGCACGCGGCCGACTTGCTCACGGGTGCGGTCTGCGCCATGAACCCGCGGGGGCCGGACGACGGAGCCGCGGCGGCCGGGCACGTCCTGGCCGTCGACTCGGGCGGCTCCGGGGTCCGCGTCGCCGTCGCTCCCGTGAGCGGCGGCGGGCCCGTCGCCGCCTGGTCGTCCGCGACCCCCCTCGCCGTCGGCGCCGAGGGCATCGACGCCCACGGTCTCCTCAGCCAAGTGCTCCCCGCCGCCGAACAGTTGCTGCGGCAGGCGGGCGCCGAGGAGTGTGCTGCGGCCTGCGTGGGCGCGGCCGGCATGGCCGCCCTCGGCGGGCAGCTGCGCGCCGTGCTCCCCGCCGCCCTGCGCTCCGCGCTCGGTGTACGCCGCCTCGCGCTCGCGACGGACGCCGTGACCGCCTACGCGGGCGCCCTCGGTCAGCGCCCGGGAGCGGCCGTCGCCGCCGGGACCGGAGTGATCGCCCTCGGCACCGGCCCCGGCACCGGCGGATGGCGTCGCGCGGACGGCTGGGGGCACCTGCTGGGCGACTGCGGCAGTGGCGCGTGGATCGGCCGGGCGGGGCTGGAGGCGGCACTGCGCGCGTACGACGGCCGCGCCGGCGGGTCGGCCGCGCTGCTGGCCCGGCTGGAGGCCGTGTTCGGACCGGCGCCCGACCTGCCGGCGATGCTGTATCCCCGCACGGACCGCCCCGCGGTCCTCGCCTCGTTCGCCCCGGAGGTCGCACGGTGCGCGCCGGACGACCCGGTCGCCGCCGGCATCCTGCGCGAGGCGGCCCGGCACATCGTCTCGGCGGCCGCGGCCGTCTGCCCGCGACAGGAAGCCGTACCGGCCGCGTCCGGCAGGGATCCGGCATCGAACGCCCCGGCGGCCGACGCGCCCGGGACAGCGGAAGTGGCGTTCACCGGCGGCCTGTTCCGCGTGGGCGAGCCCCTGCTCGCCCCGCTGCGCCGGGAATTGCGCGAGCAACTGCCCTGGGCCCGGCTCGTCGCGGCCTCCGGCGAGCCGCTCGACGGGGCACTGCGCGTGGCGGCGGCGCTGGTGACGGACGCTCTATTACTGCCCGTGGACGGGACGCTGCTGAGCGTCGTGCGGTGACCGCCCGGGGTCCCGCCGTGTGGCATCGCGAATAAACCCGGACAGAGGGCGCCGGAGCGCCCCCACCCGAACGTCCGGCCCGTCGAACGACTAACATGCGGCGCCATGAGCTCCCCCAACGGGCCCGCGCCTGGCCTGCCTGTACGAATGCCGCGTCCCCGACAGCCCGGACGACACCGGCGGCCGGAGCCCGCTGCCGCACCGGCGGGCGCGCCCCCGCTGGTCCTCGCCGTGCCCGGGGAGGCCGACCCCGCGACCCGTGCCCTGGCGGAGGAGGTCCTGAGCATCGCCCGCTCCGAGCTGCCCGGGCTGGACGCGTACGTCGGCCGGCTCGACGGCGACGGCGACAGCGAGGAGGGCGGGGACCAGCAGTCGCTGGAGCTCGTCCTCTCCCGGGCGGCCGCACAGCACGACGCCCGTGTGAGCGAAGCCCGCGAGGCCGGGGAGGCCGCCTCGCCGGAGGAGGCCGCGCTCTGGGAGCGCTGGCCGTCGGCCGTCGTCGTGCCGCTGCTGGCCGGCCCCGACAACTCCGTGCTGCGCCGTATACGGCACTCCGTCATGAACAGCGGTTCCGCGGCCGAGCTGAGTGACACGCTCGGCCCGCACCCCCTGCTCGCCGAGGCCCTGCACGTGCGGCTGTCCGAGGCCGGGCTGGCCCGCGCCGACCGGGCCCGGCTGTTCACCGTCGCGACGTACGCGGACGGCATCATCCTGGCGACCGTGGGCGGCGACGACGCCGTCGCGGCCGCGGGCATCACCGGCATGCTGCTCTCCGCCCGGCTGGCCGTGCCGGTGCTGGCCGCCGCGCTCGACGAGGAGGGCGCCATCGCCCGGGCCGCCGACCAGCTGCGGGCCGCCGGTTCGCAGAGCCTGGCGCTCGCGCCGTATCTGATCGGCCCCGAGATCGCCGAGGGGCTGGCGGACGCCGCCGCCAAGGAGGCGGAGTGCGCGGCGGCCCGGCCGCTCGGCGCGTACCCGGCCGTGGGCAAGCTCGTCGTCGCCAAGTACACGGAGGTCCTGGGCATGGCGGCGCAGCCTTCGCCGCAGGGCGCGCCGACGCGCTGACGCACCGTTCTCCCATCGCACCGGTAAGGGGCTCCCGCCATTGCGGGAGCCCCTTACCGAGTTGCGGACCGGGCCGTGTGCCCGGCCGTGCGGCTCCCGTTCAGACGAAGACGACGCAGGACGCCGCGGGTACCGTGATCGCGCCCTCGCGTCGCGGCGTTCCGGTCTCGGCGTCGAGGGAGAACCATGTGACGTCCCCGGAGCGCTCGTTGGCCGCGTAGAGGTGACGGCCCGAAGGATGCAGCGTCAGGTCGCGGGGCCAGTGGCCGCCGCAGTCGACGGTCGTCCGCAGGGTGAGCCGGTCGCCGCTGTCGTCGAGGGCGAGCACCGCGATGCTGTCGTGGCCGCGGTTGGCCGCCCACAGGAACCGGCCGTCCGGGTCGGCCACGGGGGCCGAGGGGAAGTTGGGCACGGTCGTGCCCGGCGGCACCACGGCCGTCTCACCGAGCGGCTCCAGGTTCCCCTCCCCCGCGTGCCAGCGGCACACCGTGACGGTCGACTCCAGTTCGTTGAGGACGTACGCGCGGTCCCCGCGGGGGTGGAAGACGAGGTGCCGGGGGCCGGTCCCGGGGCGCAGCGGGGTCCGCGCGTGCGCCCGGGGCAGTCCGCTGACCGGGTCGAGGGCGTACGTCCACACCGCGTCCGTGCCGAGGTCGACGGCGAGCACCCAGCGCCCGGACGGGTCGGGGACCACGGCGTGCGCGTGCGGTCCTTCCTGGCGGCCCGTGACCGGCCCGCTGCCGCGGTGCGCGAGGACCGCCGTGGGCGCGCACAGGCGTCCGCCCGGGCGGACGGGCAGGGCGCTGACGCTGCCGGAGCCGTAGTTGGCGGTCAGCAGGTGGGAGCCCGCGAAGGCGAGGTGTGTCGGGGCGTCGCCGCGCACGGGGACCGGACCGGCGAGCGGTTCGGGACGGGCGGGGTCGGCCAGGGAGAAGGCGGCGGCCGCGCCCTCGTCGGTCTCGCTGACCGCGTAGAGCACGTCGCCGCCGGGCGAGAGCGCGAGGTAGGAGGGGTTGGCGACGGCGTCGGTCGCGTACACGGGGGTGAGGGCGCCCGTGTCGGGGTCGCTCGCCGCGACGACCAGGCCCGGGCCGCCGGCCTGGGTGAAGGAGCCGACGCAGGCGAACCGCCCCCGCCGCCCGTGCCCGCCCTGCTCTCCGGTGCCGTTCACCGCGTACCCCCTCGTGCCGGAGACCCTTCGGGGCCTCACCGAACCACTGTGCGGCCGACGCTACACGGCGGTGGCGGGGGAACGGACCTCAGGCTTCCGCGAAGATCCCGTGCGTCTTGCCGCGCAGCGGTGCGGCGAGCGAGGAGAGCGCACCCTCCAGGTCGCGCAGGTGGGCCAGGGCGGGCTCGGCACCCGGATGCTGCTCCGGGACGCGGTCGGCGGCCACGGCGACGGAACCGGCCGTGGGCAGCAGGGCGTGCAGCGCGGCCTCCACGCGCCGGCAGGCGGTGGTCAGGCGGGCGTCGTGCGAGGCCTCGGGGTCGGCCGCGACCGCCGCGAGACCGCGTGCCTGCTCGGCGCAGACGTCGAGGAGGGCCAGGACCTGGCGGGCCCGGTCCTTGCGGGCCCGCAGGGGACTGAGCGGGTGCAGCAGGGGCGCGAGGGAGACGCGCACCCGGCCGAGGAGGACTTCGAGCTCGGCGACGTGCGGGGCGGGGTCGGCCGCGGCCTCGCCCGCGAGCCGGCGGGCGGACTCCGCGGCGCAGTGCCGTACGGCCAGCAGGGCGCGCCGGATCCAGGCGTCGGTGGTGCCGTGCGTGGCGACGGGCAGGACGAGGGCCACGGCCAGGCCCGCGGCGAGGGCGCCCACGAGGGTCTGCTCCAGGCGCAGCCCGAGCAGCCCGGGGTGGAGGACGCCGAGGAGTCCGTAGAGCAGACCTGCCATGACGGTCACGAAGAACATCATCCAGCTGTAGGAGGGCGCCGCCGTGTAGAAGATCCCGAAGACGCAGGCGGCCACGAGGGCCGCCGTGGGGACGGGCGCGCCGTCCAGCGGGACGGCGACGAGCAGGCCGACGGCGATGCCGGCCAGCGTGCCGACGACGCGCCGGAAGCCGCGCACGAGGGTCTCGCCGCGGGACGCGGTGTTGACGAAGATCCACCAGGCGGTGCCGACGGCCCAGTACCAGCGGTCGTCGGAGACCACGCGGCCCACGGCGAGCGCGAGGGCGCAGGCGAAGGCGGCCTGGAAGGCCTGCCGGGTGGTGGGGCGGGCGAGTCCGCGGGCCGTGAGCGGGGCGGGGCCGGTGGGCGGCGGGGTGCGGCGCTCGATGCACCACATGCCGAGGCGGACGGTCGAGGAGCCCGCGAGGCCCGTGCCGACGGCGGCGGCCAGGTGCGGCAGCTGCGCGGGCAGGGCGTGCAGGAACTGGGTGGCGAAGAACATCATGAAGCCGAAGATCCCCAGCGCGTTGCCGCGCGGACCCCAGCGGCGGGCGTACACCCCGCAGAAGACGACCGCGATGAACACCGCGTCGCGCAGCAGCGGCGCCCCGTGCAGCCACGTGGCCAGCGCGAGCACCGGCAGGCCGACGGCGGGCAGCAGCGCGGTGGTGACGGCCTGGCGTCGGACGGTGGGGTCGGCGACGGTGAAGAGCGCGAGCAGCGCGGCGAGCCCGGCGACGATGACGGCGGGCAGCGGCAGTCCGGACAGAGCGGTGATCAGGACCGCGAGGCCCACGCCGGCGACGGCGCGCAGCCCGGTGCGCAGCCGCAGCCGTCCCGGATCCGGAACCACGAACATCCTCTTCAGAGCTGCCGCCCCCTACTGTCCCCGAGGCACGCGTGCGCGTGCGGCTGGTCTCCGGCATGACAAAGGCGCTGCGGGGGTTCGGAGACCGGCTTCCTCGCCGTCCGACGCAGCCCGACGCAACGCCGCGGATCGGTGGGGGCCGACACGGACGACGGCACCGGACACACCGAGGACACCAAGGAAAACACCACTCCTCCACTGGCTCAAGAGCCACGCATCCGGCTGGGCCATTGGTACAGTGACGGACCCGGACCGCCGACCACGAGGAGACCGTTGGCCCATGGCCGTGGACGCCCTGGACGCGAAGATCCTGCGGCTGCTGCTGGAGCAGCCGCGCACCTCGGCGCGCGAGTACGCGCGCATCCTGGGCATCGCGCGCGGCACGCTGCAGGCCCGGCTCGACCGGCTGGAGCGCGACGGCGTGATCACCGGCACGGGCCCGCGGCTGTCCCCCGCCGCGCTCGGCCACCCCGTTCTGGCGTTCGTCCACATCGAGGTCAGACAGGGCCAGTTGGAGCCCGTGGCCCAGGCGCTCGCCGACGTCCCCGAGATCATCGAGGCGTTCTCGATGACGGGCGGCGGCGACGTGCTCACGCGGGTGGTCGCGCGGGACGCCGCGCACCTGGAGGACGTGATCCAGGTCCTGGTGCGGCTGCCGGGGGTGGTGCGCACGCGCACGGAGATGGCGCTGCGCGAGCGGGTGCCCTACCGCATGCTGCCGCTGGTGGAGGCCGTGGGCCGGGCGGCCGGGCCGGGCCGCTGACCCCCGTCCCGCCCGCCCCGGAGGCCTGCAGCATGCTGGGCCCATGAGAACGTCCCGAGATCTCCCCTCCCCCGGACCCGGACCGCGGCGGACCGCGGTCGTCTTCGACCTGGACGGCACGCTGGTGGACAGCGAGCCGAACTACTACGAGGCCGGGCGGCGGGTGCTTCTGCGGTACGGCGTGCCCGGCTTCTCCTGGGAGGAGCACGAGCGGTTCATCGGGATCGGCACGCGGGAAACCCTGGAGGTCCTGCGCCGCGAGCACGGTATCGCCGCGCCCGTGGACGAACTGCTCGCCGCGAAGAACCGCGAGTACCTGGCCCTGGCCGGGGCGCACACCGAAGTCTTCCCGCGGATGCGCGCGTTCGTGGACCTGCTGCACGGGTCCGGGGTGCCGATGGCCGTCGCCTCGGGCTCCTCGCGCGCCGCGATCGACGCGGTGCTGGCCGCGACGGGGCTCGGCGGCCGGATCTCGGCGGTCGTCTCGGCCGAGGAGGTCGCGGGCGGCAAACCCGAACCGGACGTCTTCCTGGAGGCGGCCCGCAGACTGGGCGTCGCGCCGGAGCGGTGCGTGGTGGTGGAGGACTCGGCGCCCGGCGTGCAGGCCGCGCGGCGTGCCGGGATGCGGTGCATCGCCGTGCCGTACGTACCGGGCGCCGCCGACGATCCCGCGCTGGCGGGGGCGGACCTTCTCTTCCCCGGCGGGCAGGGCGAGTTCGACGCCCGGCGCGCCTGGCGGTGGCTGGCCGACTCGGACCGCACGCTCCGCCGCACGACCCGGTGACCGCCCCGCCGCGCGTCCGTCACCCGAGGAAGGTGAGCCGCACCGTGCGGTCCGGGTTGTCGCGGTTCGTATCCACCAGGCAGACCGACTGCCAGGTGCCGAGCTCCAGTCGGCCGCCCAGGACCGGGAGCGTGGCGTGCGGGGCCACGAACGCGGGCAGCACATGGTCGCGGCCGTGGCCGGGGCTGCCGTGCCGGTGGCGCCAGCGGTCGTCGGCGGGCAGCAGCTCGTGCAACGCGGCCAGCAGGTCGTCGTCGCTGCCCGCTCCGGTCTCCAGGACGGCGACGCCCGCCGTCGCGTGCGGGACAAAGACATTGAGCAGGCCGTCGCGGCCGCCGGCCACCTCCCGCAGGAATGCCTCGCACTCGTGCGTGAGGTCGTAGACCGTCTCGGTGGAACCGGTGGCGATGTCGAGCACGCGCGTACGGAAGGTGCCGGAGGGGATGCCGGGAGTCTCAGCCATGCCCCCATTTTCGTACGGGCGCGGACGCCTGGCCGCACGCCCCCGGCCGGGAAGCGGGAGCGGGCGCCGGCCGGGCGGGCGGGGAACGGGCGGGAAGAGAACACCACACCTCCTGGTTGGTAGAAACATGAACGATTCCGTGGTGCGTGAGGTCGAGGCCGTCGTCGTGGGTGCCGGACAGGCCGGGCTGTCCAGCGCGTACCACCTGCGCCGGCTGGGCTACCGGCCGGGCGTCGATTTCGTCGTCCTGGACCGCTCGCCGCGCCCGGGAGGCGCCTGGCAGTTCCGCTGGCCGTCACTGACCTACGGCAAGGTGCACGGGATGCACGCGCTGCCGGGCATGGAACTGACCGGGGCCGACGACGCGCGCCCGTCCTCCGAGGTGATCGGCGCCTATTTCGCGGAGTACGAGCGCGCCTTCGATCTGCGCGTTCAGCGCCCGGTGAAGGTCGACGCGGTGCGCGGGGGCGAGCGGGGCAGGCTGCGGGTCGAGACCTCGCGGGGCGGGTGGTCGGCACGGGCGCTGATCAACGCGACGGGCACCTGGGACCGGCCGTTCTGGCCCCGTTATCCCGGTCAGGCCGACTTCCGGGGCCGCCAGTTGCACACGGCGGACTATCCGGGCCCCCGGGAATTCGCGGGGATGCGCGTGGTGGTCGTCGGCGGCGGCACCTCCGGGGTGCAGCACCTGATGGAGCTCGCCGCCGCGGGAGCGCGGACGACCTGGGTGACGCGCAGGCCGCCGGCCTTCCGGGAGGGCCCGTTCGACGAACGGCACGGGCGCGCCGCCGTCGCCCTCGTCGAGGAACGGGTCCGGCAGGGGCTGCCCCCGCAGAGCGTGGTGTCCGTGACCGGGCTGCCGATGACGCAGGCGATGGAACGCGCCCGCGCGGCAGGGGTGTTGCGCCGGCTGCCGGCCTTCGACCGGATCACGCCCACCGGGGTCGCGTGGGCCGACGGCACGTCCGTCGAAGCCGACGTCATCCTCTGGGCCACCGGTTTCCGCCCGGTCGTCGACCACTTGGCCCCGCTCCGGCTGCGCGAGCCCGGCGGCGGGATCCGGATGGAGGGCACCCGGGCGGCCCGCGATCCCCGGGTCCAACTGGTCGGCTACGGACCGTCGGCGAGCACCATCGGCGCCAACCGGGCCGGGCGCAGCGCCGCTCTCGGGGTACAGGCTGTGCTGACCTCCCCTTCCGCGGCGGGAGTCGGGGCCTTCGACAGCGGTGACGGGTGGTCCGGGCCGGTGCGGGCACCCCTCGCGGTGGCCGTGTGAGATGCCGTGAGCCGCACGGCCCGGTTCACCAAGTCTCGTGCGTACAGCCGGTGATGGGCCCGGTGCACGGCTGATGCTTGCGGCGAAGTGCTCTGCTGCGATCTCCATGCCCGGAGCGTAGGCCGCCGACGACGGTGCGCGTCGGGCCCCGTCCACAGGGCCGGTCATATGATCTGACCCATGGGAGAAGCCGAGTTGCAGCCGCCGTTGCACGGGGTCACTGTCATCGCTCTCGAACAGGCCGTGGCGGCCCCGTTCGCCACCCGTCAGCTGGCCGATCTCGGCGCGCGCGTCATCAAGATCGAGCGCCCCGGGGGCGGCGACTTCGCCCGTGACTACGACCGGAGCGTCAAGGGGCTCTCCTCCTATTTCGTCTGGGTCAACCGGGGAAAGGAGAGCGTCGTCCTCGACCTCAAGGAAGAGACCGACCGTTCGCTGGTCGACCGGTTCCTGGCCCGTGCCGACGTGTTCGTCCAGAATCTCGGCCCCGGGGCCGCCGCCCGGCTCGGTCTGGGCAGCGATGTCCTGCGGGCCCGCCACCCCCGTCTGATCACCTGTGACATCACCGGCTACGGCCCGGACGGCCCGTACCGCGACAAGAAGGCGTACGACCTGCTGGTGCAGTGCGAGGCGGGTCTGCTCTCGGTCACCGGCAGCGCCGACTCCCCTGCCCGGCCCGGGATTTCCGTCGCCGACATCGCCGGCGGGATGTACGCGTACACGGGCATCCTGACCGCGCTGTACGAGCGTGAGCGCACCGGTGAGGGCAGCGCAGTGTCCGTCTCGCTCCTCGACGCGCTCGCGGAGTGGATGGGGCACCCGTACTTCGCGCAGGCCCACGGCGGCGAGCCGGTCGCGCGCAGTGGTGCCCGGCATCCCTCCATCTCCCCCTACGGGCACTACCGTTGCGGTGACGGCGCGCAGGTGTTCCTGAGCGTGCAGAGCGACCGGGAGTGGGTGGCACTGTGCGAACGGGTGCTGCGGCGGCCCGCGTTGGTCCGTGATCCCCGGTTCGCGGACAATCCGTCCCGCCGGAC
Organism: Streptomyces gamaensis; assembly: GCF_042656465.1. Classification (NCBI taxonomy): domain Bacteria; kingdom Bacillati; phylum Actinomycetota; class Actinomycetes; order Kitasatosporales; family Streptomycetaceae; genus Streptomyces; species Streptomyces gamaensis. The sequence continues at coordinate 160,680 of NZ_JBHSPB010000008.1, read as the reverse complement.
GCACGACGACGAACTGACGGCTCTCATGGAGGGGTGCTTCGCGCAGCACTCCGCGGAAGGGGTCACAGCTCTGCTCGACGGGGCGGGTATCGCCAACGCACGGCTGCGTACGATCGCCGAGTTCGCCGACCATCCCCAGCTGCGGGCGCGCGACCGGTGGCGTGATTTCGGTTCGCCCGCCGGGGTGTTGCGTGGTCTTCTCCCGCCGGTCGTGACGGCCGGACGGGAGGCGGCGATGGGAGCGGTGCCGGCGCTGGGGGAGCACACGGCCGCGATCCGGGCAGAGTTCACGGAGACCGGGGAAGGCTAGCGGTCGAGCGGACGTGTGGCGGTCTCGGGCAGTGTCAGGTAGACGCACGCGGACAGCAGGCAGAGTCCGGCGACGTACCAGGGGAAGGTGCCCGGGTGCCCGGACTCCTTGAACCAGGTGCCGAGGTAGGGGGCGGTCCCGCCGAAGAGGGCGACGGTGACCGAGTAGGGGAAGCCGATCCCCGCGGCCCTCACCCGGGCGGGGAAGATCTCGGTGTTGACCGCCGCGGCGACCGAGGTGTAGCCGGTGAGCAGCACCATGCCCGCGCACTGGACGATCAGCAGGGAGACGAAGTCGTCGCCGACGGCGTGCAGGAGGGGCACGGCCAGTGCCGCGAAGCCCACGGCGAAGCCGACCAGCAGGGGCTTGCGGCCGACGCGGTCCGAGAGCAGGCCGCCAAGAGGCTGGAGGGCCGCGAAGAAGGCGAGGGAGACCGTGCCCGCCAGGAGCGCGTCGCCCTTGTCGGTCCCGGAGGTGACCTGGGCGTAGGTCGGCAGGTAGGTGGTCCAGGTGTAGTAGGCGATGGTGCCGCCCGCCGTGATGCCGCAGATCAGCAGGGATTCGCGGGGATGGCGGCGCACCGCCTCGAACAGACCGGGCCTGGCGGCCTGTTGCGGAACGGACGAGCGGGTCTCCTGGGCGCCCCGGCGGATCCACAGCCCGGCGAGGCTGATGGCCGCGCCGATGAGGAAGGCCACGCGCCAGCCCCAGCTGTCCATCTGCCGGCCTGTCAGGGTGTGGACGAGGAGGACGGCGACGCCGGAGGCGAAGAGCTGGCCGATGGTGGTGGACACGTACTGGAAGCTGGAGAAGAGCCCGCGCCGGCCGGGACCGGCGGACTCCACCAGGAAGGTCGTGGAGGCGGCGAACTCGCCACCGACCGAGAGCCCTTGGACGAGACGGGCGACGACGAGGACGACGGGTGCGAGAAGTCCGGCGGAGGCGTAGGTGGGGGTCAGCGCGACGAGCAGGCTGCCGCCTCCCATGAGCAGGATGGTGGCGGTGAGCGCGGTGCGCCGTCCGTACCGGTCGGCGACCGCCCCCATCAGCAGACCGCCGACGGGCCGCATGAAGAACCCGACGGCGAAGACGGCGAATGTGGACAGCAGCGGGACGAGGGAATTGCCGGAGCCCTTGGGGAAGACCTGGTCGGCGAAGTACACCGCGAGGTAGGAGTAGGCGTACCAGTCGTACCACTCGGCGGCGTTGCCGACGGAGGCGGCGGCGATCTGGCGTACGGCGGAGCGGGGGGCCGGGGCGCGGCCCGGCCCCGTCGGCCGCTCACCGTCGACGGGCAGGGGCTCGGATTGCGTCATGATCCTGTGGATCCCCCCGGCAGCCGTCTCGCACACACGTTCCGCACTCGTTTTCCGCCACGAGCGCGCTCAGACGTGGACGGCGGACCGGGCATCGCGGCGCACCAGGGCGGCGTACTGTCCGTCGTCCGCGAGGAGTTGCTCGTGAGTGCCCTGTTCGGCGATACGGCCGGCGTCGAGGACGACGATCTGGTCGGCGTGCCGGACGGTGGAGAGGCGGTGGGCGATGGTGATCGTGGTGCGGCCTTCGGCGAGGGCGTCGATGGCCTGCTGGACGGCGTGTTCGGTGCGGGTGTCGAGGGCGCTGGTGGCCTCGTCCAGGATGAGCACGGGCGGGTCCCGCAGGATGGTCCGGGCGATGGCGAGCCGTTGTCTCTCGCCGCCGGAGAAGCGGTGTCCGCGCTCGCCGACGACGGTGTCGTAGCCGTCGGGCAGAGCCGCGATGCGGTCGTGGATCTGTGCCGCTCGCGCCGCCTGTTCCAACTCCTCGTCGCTCGCCCCGGGTTTGGCGAAGCGGAGGTTGTCGGCGACGGAGGCGTGGAAGAGGTAGGTCTCCTGGGAGACGACTCCGACGGCGTGCGCGAGGGTGGCGAAGTCGAGGTCGCGGACGTCGGTCCCGTCGATCAGGACACGGCCGGCGGTGACGTCGTAGAGCCGGGGGACGAGATGGCCGAGAGTGCTCTTGCCGGAGCCCGTCGGGCCGACGACGGCCAGGCTGCTCCCTGCGGGCACGGTCAGGTCGATGCCGCTGAGCGTGGGGCGGTCGGCGGCCTGGCCCTGCGGGTCGTAGTGGAAGGTGACCTGCTCGAAGCGGACTTCGCCGCGCACCTTCTCCAGCCGCACCGGGCGCTCGGGTTCCGTGATGTCGGCGGGCAGGTCGAGGTATTCGAAGATGCGCTGGAACAGGGCGACGGAGGTCTGCATCTGCACGCCGGTCGCGAGCAGGCTGACGGCGGGCCGGAACAGCCCTTGTTGCAGGGAGACGAAGGCCACGAGGGTGCCGAGGGAGATGCCGGGGCCGCCGTGCAGCGCGATGCCGGCGGCCCAGTAGATGACGGCGGGCATGGCGGCCATGACGACGCCGATGGTGGCCATGCGCCAGCGGCCGGCCATGTCGGCGCGGACCTCCAGCCCCACGAGCTGCTCGGACTCCTGGGCGAACGCCCGGGTCAGGGAGCCGGCCCGGCCCATGGTGCGGCCGAGGAGGATGCCGCTGACGGACAGCGACTCGGTGACCATGGCGGCCATCGTGGCCATCTGCTGCTGCCGCTGGGAGGTGATCTTCTTGCGCTCGCGGCCGACGCGGCGGCTGACCGCCACGAAGGCCGGCAGCAGAAGCAGCGAGAGAACGGTGAGCCGCCAGTCGAGGGCGAGCATCGCGACGACCGCGGCGACGACGCTGGTGATGTTGGAGACCAGGGAGGTGGCGGTGGAGGTCACGGTGGCCTGCATACCGCCGATGTCGTTGGCGATCCGGGACTGCACCTCACCGGTGCGGGTCCGGGTGAAGAAGGCGAGCGGCATGGCCTGGAGCCGCGCGTAGACGGCCGTGCGCAGATCGTGCATGACGCGCTGGCCCACGGTGGTGGACAGGAAGGTCTGCAGGACGCCGAAGACACCGTTGATCACGGCGGCGGCCAGCATGCCGAGCGCCAGGAGGCTCAGCAGGCCGGTGCGTCCCTGGGGCAGGGCGACATCGAGGACCTCGCGCAGCAGGAAGGGCGAGATGACCGAGACGAGCGACGAGGCGGCCACGAGCAGCCCGACGAGGGCGAGTCGGCCGCGATAGGGGCGGAAGAGCCGGAGGATGCGCCGCACTTGAGCGGGATGCTCCGCATCCGGGGCCGGGGGTGATTCGGGTTCGTCGTGGCGCATGGGCGGCTCCTGGGATCTGCGAAGGACACGGGCCCGCGCGGCGGCCGCCGCGCGGTGCTCGCGGAACAGGCGGGCCCGGAGTCGGCGTGCGCGCATGCGGCGACGCAGCGACACGCTGTCGGCCGAACCCATACCGAGCATAGCTCACTGTTACCTATGCTCACAATGGACGGTGTCCGGTATTCTGGGATCATGACCGCCCCCGACACCTCCGGACAGCTGGCCGAACAGCTGCTGCGCCTGACCCGCCGCCTCCACCGCGCCCAGAAGCTCTATCTGGACCCGGTCGGCATCACACCGGCCCAGGCCCGGCTGCTGCGCGCGGTGGCGCACTCCGAGGCCCCGCCACGGATGGCGGACCTCGCCCAGCGCCTGGAGGTGGTGCCGCGCGCGGTGACCACGCTGGTCGACGCCCTGGAGGCGAACGGCGTGGTGCGCCGGGTCCCGGACCCCGCCAACCGCCGTGTCATCCGGATCGAGTTGACCGACCGGGGCCGCACGACGCTGCGGGCCCTGCGGGACGCGCGGCGGGCCTCGGTCGAGGACGTCCTGGCGCCGCTGAGCGCCGAGCAGCGCGAAGTCCTCGGCGGACTGCTCGCCGAGCTGCTGCGGGCGTCCGACGGTCGCTGCTGACCCGGCCGACGGGGGCGGTCCGGGAGCCGCGTACGGGCCCCGGGCCGTCCCCGGTACGGCCGGCTCCGCCCGGCGGGCTCAGCAGCGCCGCCGGTCCTCGGTGAGCTCGCCCTGCGCCGTGGCCAGGGTCCGGTCGTAGCAACTGTCCGGGCCGTCAAGGCGGTACCGCTCGCGCGAGACCCCCGTCGCGTGCCGTTGCTCGCGCGGCACGTTCTGGTTGTAGGCGGCGTCACCGGTGTAGGTGTCGTCCAGGCGGGACCGGACCGGTGCGCTGCCGGCCCGCAGCGTGAGGGTGTCCGCGCGGTCCCCCATGGTCATCACGGTGCGCAGGCGGTCGCCCGTGCCGACGGTGGTTGCGCCGTCCATGGTGTACGCGCGGCGGAGGTGGGTCACGGTGGCCGGACCGCGACCGGTCACCGTGACCGTCTCGTCGTCGTTCCAGCGGGCCCGGAGCGCGTCCGTGGTCTCTCCCTCGGTCCAGCGGTGCACCGAGTGGGCGGCCAGTTCCCTGGTGACGGTCGTGCTCACGCGGCCGTGGGAGGTGTTCAGAGAGCCGGAGACCGTGAGGGAGTGTCCGCCTTCGGCGCGCAGCCGGTGTTCCGGACCCGGCTCGTGCGTGGTGGTGTTCGTCGGCTTCCCTTCCCGGTGGCCGGTCAGCGCGCCGGTGACCTGTCCGGCTTGCGCGTCCTGCCAGACCAGGAAGTTGACCGGGGTGCTCCAGCCTGTCTGCCCCTCGGGAACCCCGGCCACGGTGACGGTGACGCGGTGCGCCCGGCCGTCGTTCAGTATTCCGGCGAAGGGGGTGAGGTCGTACTCCACGGGCCGCACGTCGAAGGCGCGCGGGCCGGGGACGACGTACCACAGGAACGGATTCGACCAGCCGCCGGTCCACACGGTCGGGAAGGGCGCGGCGATGCCGGCGAGCCTGCCGTCCACGGCGATCCGCACCTCGCGGTACGGGCCGTCCTTGGCCTTGCAGGAGTACGGCGCCGCGTCCGGCACGGTGAGGTACCAGAACTCCTCGCAGCCGCCGCCCGAACCGGTCGCGTACACCTCGGCCACGATGCGCTCGGTGTTGCGCGGAGTGGTCAACTGCCCCTCGTACGCCGTTCCCTCACTGCGCGCACCGTCGAGGGTGAGGACCTTGTCCGGGGTGGAAGCGGGTTGTACGGGCCCCTCGGCCGCGTAGAACGTCAGCGTGGCCCTGACCTTGATGACGCCCGTGTAGGTGCTGTCGACGAAGTTCCCGATGAGCATCTCGACGGGTTGCCGCTCGCGCAGAGTCGCCGCGTAGCGGGTGACGTCCTTCTCCACGGCCCAGGTGATGCCCTTGGGCGAGGGTTCCGGCGTCGAGGTGCGCAGGAACTCGACGCCGCCGATGTGCAGATATCCCAGTCGGTCGAACTGCCGGCCCGCGACGGCCCCGTCGAGTCTGAGGACGACCTTGTTCCAGCGGTCGCCGCAGCGTCGGGGTGGTGCGTAACTGCCCTTGTAGGGGGTGTAGTCGCGGAATTCGGTGTCGGCGACGGTCACGGTGCACGAGGTGGTGTGCGGGGTGGCGACCGGCGGGGCGGCGGTGACCGGGTCGTGCCATTGGGTACCGAATTCCGCCGGCGGATCCGCCGCGGCGGCCGTGGGCACCGTCAGCGCGAGTCCCAGAGCCGTGGCGCACAGTGCGAGCAACAGTCGTCTCATGAGCCAGGAGTGAAGCGCTTCGCACAACCGTGCGCCAGAGCGGCTTCGCGTCGATCCGCCGCGCCGCGCGGAAAAACCGGTTGAACCGCACACGCCCGCGCGGCGAACCTTGCACAGCTCCCGCCCTCTCGCTCCGACGCTGGGAAGTCATGCAGATTCGCGATCTTCCATATACCGATCCCGGCCGTCCCGACGCCCGGTCCGGTCCACGGCTGCTGTTCTGGATCGGCCGGAACCAACTGGCCGGGCAGCTGCGGGCCATGGTGTGGGGCACGGTGCACATGGTGGCCGTGGCCCTGCTGCCGACGGCCCTGGGCATCGCCGTGCAGGCGGTGGTCGACCGGTCCGGTGCCCGTCTGGCGCTCGCGGGCGGGCTGATGGTGCTGCTCGGGGTTCTCATCGCGCTCGGCGACACGCTGCTGCACCGCGCGGCCATCACCAACTGGATCACCGCGGCGGCACGGCTGCAGCAGCTCCTGGCGCGCAGGACCGCCGAGTTGGGCTCGACACTGACCCGGCGGGTCGCGGCCGGAGAGGTCGTCGCGGTCTCGACGGCCGATGTCGAGAAGATCGGCTGGTTCGTCGAGGGGTTCTCCCGCTTCGCCTCGGCCGCCGTCGCCACACTCGCGGTGTGCGTGGCCCTGGTGGTCTACCAGCCGGCCCTGGGGGCCGTGGTGGCGCTCGGCGTGCCCCTGCTCGTCCTGGCCGTGCTGCCGTTGCTGCCGCACGCGACCAAGCGGGCCGACGAGCAGCGCGAGAAGGCGGGCCGGGCCACGGAGCTGGCCTCGGACACCGTGGCCGGGCTGCGCGTGCTGCGCGGCATCGGCGGCGAGGAGCTGTTCCTGTCGCGTTACCGCCGTGCTTCACAGGAGGTGCGCAGAGCCGCCGTGCACAGCGCGCGGATGTGGGCCCTGATCGCGGCGGTGCAAGTGCTGTTGCCGGGGCTGCTGTTGATCGCCGTGGTCTGGTACGGCGTGCGTCTGGTCCAGGAGGGCCGGATCGAGGTCGGTGAACTGGTCACGGTCTACGGCATGGTGAGCTTCCTGCTGTTCCCGCTGAGGGTGTTCGAGGAGATCGCCATGTCGTACGCCTTCTCCCGGCCTTCCGCCGAGCGTGCGGCCCGTGTCCTCGCGCTGGAGCGCGCGACGCCCGCGGCCGGCGGTCCGCGGGAGGCGGCGGGGCTGTCGGGCGATCTGTACGACCCGGCGAGCGGACTCCTCGCCCCTGCCGGGCAGTTGACCGCCGTCGTGTGCGGAGACCCGGACGCGGCGGGACGGCTGGCCGAGCGGCTCGGAGGGCACGCCGCCGCACCGGACGGCGCGCCGTCGGTGCTGCTCGGCGGGGTGGCGCTGGACGAGGTGCCGCTGGAGGCGGCCCGTACGGCGGTGCTCGTCCAGGACAAGGACCCGGTGCTGCTGTCGGGGACGCTGACGGAGCTTCTGGACGTGCCCGCCTCGGGCCTGGTGGACGTCGCGGCGGCACTGGCGGCGGCGCAGTGCGGCGACGTGCTGGACGCGCTCGCGCGGAGCATGCCGGACGGCCCGGGCGACCCCATGCGGGCGCGGATCACCGAACGCGGCCGCTCGCTGTCGGGCGGGCAGCGGCAGCGGCTGGCGCTCGCCAGGTCGCTGGTGACCGACCCCGAGGTGCTGGTGCTCGACGAGCCGACCTCGGCGGTCGACTCGCACACCGAGGCGCGGATCGCCCAGGGGCTCAAGGGGCTGCGGGAGGGCCGGACCACCGTGGTGTTCTCCTCCAGCCCGCTGCTGCTCGACCGCGCCGACCGCGTGGTGTTCGTGCAGCAGGACAAGGTCGCCGCCACAGGAGCACACCGCCTGCTGCTGCGGCAGGAAGCGGAGTACCGCGCGGTCGTGACCCGGGAGGCCGGCACGGAAGCGGCAGCCGTCGACACACACGGGCGTCCCCATGACGTGGGCGACAGGGAGCAGTTGGAGGGTTCGGCATGATCGGAGTGGCGCCACCGGCGTACGACCCGGCGGCACCCGAGTCGGCGACGACCCTGCCGGTCGCCGCTCCGGCCACCGTGCGGCGTTACGTACGCCGGTTGCTGCGCAGACATCGCGCGGCCTTCCTGCTCCTGGTGACGCTCAACGCGGTCGCCGTGGCCGCGTCCATGGTGGGCCCGACGCTGCTGGGCGGGCTGGTGGAGGATCTGTCCTCGGGCGTGCGGGAGCTGCATCCGGCGCGTACGGTCGCGCTGTTCGCGGTGGCCCTGGCCGTGCAGACAGTGTTCGTGCGCATGGTGCGGCTGCGCGGTGCGGTCCTCGGCGAGGAGATGCTCGCGGATCTGCGCGAGGACTTCCTCGTGCGCTCGGTGGCACTGCCGCCCGGGGTACTGGAGCGGGCGGGGACCGGGGATCTGCTCTCCCGGATCACCACGGACATCGACCGGCTGGCGGAGGCGATGCGCGAGGCCGTGCCGCAGCTGGCGATCGGCGTCGTGTGGGCGGGGCTGCTGCTGGGGGCGCTGACGGTGACCGCGCCGCCGCTGGCCCTGTGCGTGCTCATCGCGCTGCCCGTCCTGATCGCCGGCTGCCGCTGGTACTTCCGGCGAGCACCGGCCGCCTACCGGTCCGAGGCCGCCGGGTACGCGGCCGTCGCCGCCTCGCTCACGGAGACCGTCGACGCGGGACGGACGATCGAGGCGCACCGGCTCGGCCGGCACCGCGTCGAGCTCTCCGACCGGCGGATCCGGCAATGGACCCGATGGGAGCGCTACACGCTGTGGCTCCGCTCCGTGCTCTTCCCCGTGATCAACGCGACGCACGCGCTCGTCTTCGGCTCCGTGCTGACCCTCGGCGGTGTCTTCGTGCTGCAAGGGTGGATCTCGGTGGGACAGCTGACCACAGGCGCGCTCTTCGCGCAGATGCTCATCGACCCCGTGGACCTCATCCTGCGCTGGTACGACGAGCTCCAGATCGCCCAGGTGTCGCTGGCCCGTCTGGTGGGGGTCCGGGAGATCGAGCCCGAGGGCGCGGACGGCGGCACGGAGCCGAAGGGCCGGCACGTACGGGCGGACGAGGTGCGCTTCGGCTATCACGCGGGCAGCGACGTCCTGCACGGCGTCTGTCTGGATGTGCCGCCGGGGACCCGGGTCGCGCTGGTCGGCCCCTCGGGGGCGGGCAAGTCGACCCTGGGCCGGCTGCTGGCCGGTATCTACGCGCCGCGTTCGGGGGCGGTGACGCTGGGCGGTGCCGAGCTGGCGCGGATGCCCACCGAGCGGGTGCGCCGGCACGTGGCGCTGGTCAACCAGGAGCATCACGTCTTCGTCGGTTCGCTGCGCGACAATCTGCTGCTGGCCCGGACGTCGGCCGCAGACGGTGACCTGTGGGCGGCGCTGGGCGCGGTGGGTGCCGACGGCTGGGCGCGTGCGCTGGAGAGCGGTCTGGACACGGAGGTGGGATCCGGCGGGTTCGCGCTGACGCCCGCCCAGGCCCAGCAGGTGGCGCTCGCGCGGCTGGTGCTCGCGGACCCGCACACGCTGGTCCTCGACGAGGCGACGTCGCTGCTGGACCCGCGCGCCGCCCGCGATCTGGAACGGTCGCTGGCCCAGGTCCTCCGGGGGCGGACCGTCGTGGCGATCGCGCACCGGCTGCACACCGCCCACGACGCGGATCTCATCGCCGTGGCGGAGAACGGCAGGATCAGCGAGCTGGGCAGCCACCAGGAACTGGTCGCGGCGGACGGAGCGTACGCGGCGCTGTGGCGCTCCTGGCACCAGTGACCGCGCGCCGGTGCCCCTGCCGGGAAGCGTTCACGAGGCGCCGCCCCGCCGCGGCGGGGCGGCCGGCGCCCGAGGGTCAGATCAGTTCCAGGGCGCCGAGCCCGCTGATGCCGCCCAGGACGGCGAAGGCCGGCATGAGCACCTTCACCTCGATGCGGCTGCCCGCCTTGAACCGCATCGCCTTCGGCGGCCCCACCGGGTACCAGCGCTTGCGGGCGATGGGTATGGGCCACAGGATCGGGCAGCCGGAGACGGTGAGCGCGTCACCGATGTCGTGGACGAGGGCCCCGAGGACGATGGGCAGCCCCAGCCACAGATACTCCTGGCCCGGTTCGGTGAACAGCCAGCCCGCGCCGTTGCCCGGCTCGTCGAGGACGCCGGCCAGTATCCAGGCGCTGGTCGCGCCGAGCAGCCAGACCAGGACGTCGCTCGATGTGCGGGCCGCGCGCCACAGGAGTCCTTCGACGGCGAGGACCATGTGCACGAAGAGGATGCCGAGCACCGCCCAGCGTCCACCGGTGACCGCGAGCCCCGAGGCGCCCGCGCCGATCAGCAGGGCCCACAGCGCGGTGTGGGTCAGGGTGCGGTGCCCGCCGTTGCGGCGCGGATCGCCGTGTCCCCGGGTGGCTTTGTAGACGCTGTGCGAGAGCGCGTCGATGATGCCGCACAGGACGCGCGAGACGGGACCGAAGGCGCGCGATATCGTCGCCGACTTGTGGTCGAGGTCGGGGGCGAGCGCGGCCCCGGCGCAGATCAGGGCACCGACGACGAGCACCGGCCAGGGCATCGGGCGGTCGGCGGCGGCCGCCGCGGCCCCCAGTCCCAGCCAGGCGGCCGCCCCCGAGAGCGAGTGCGCCGGTCCCATCATGGTCGTTCCACCTCTTGTGCCGGTCGGCGTCCCGCTTTTCTGACGCCGGGTCGGCGACTCAGCGTAGCGCCCGGATGATCACTGTTCGACCGGCCGGGTCCCGGGCAGTGTCCGGGGCCAGGCAGTATGGAGGGGTGACCCTTATCGATCAGATGCCGAGCCATGCCGACCCCGATGCCCTCTTCGAGGCTTTCTCGACCTGGGTGCAGGAGCGGGGGATCTCGCTGTACCCCGCGCAGGAGGAGGCACTGATCGAGGTGGTCTCCGGCGCGAATGTGATCTTGTCGACACCGACCGGCTCCGGCAAGAGCCTGGTGGCCGCCGGGGCGCACTTCACCGCGCTCGCCAACGACCAGGTGACCTTCTACACCGCGCCCATCAAGGCGCTGGTGTCGGAGAAGTTCTTCGAGCTGTGCAAGATCTTCGGCACCGAGAACGTGGGCATGCTGACCGGTGACGCCTCCGTCAACGCCGATGCCCCGGTGATCTGCTGCACGGCCGAGGTGCTCGCCTCGATCGCGCTGCGGGACGGCAAGGACGCCGACATCGGGCAGGTCGTCATGGACGAGTTCCACTTCTACGCGGAGCCCGACCGGGGCTGGGCCTGGCAGATCCCGCTGCTGGAACTGCCGCAGGCGCAGTTCGTTCTGATGTCGGCAACTCTGGGCGATGTATCGCGGTTCGAGGAGGATCTGACCCGGCGCACGGGGCGGCCGACGGCCGTGGTCCGCTCGGCGACCCGGCCGGTGCCGCTGTCCTACGAGTACCGCACGACGCCGCTGACCGAGACGCTGACCGAGCTGCTGCAGACGCGTCAGGCGCCCGTGTACATCGTGCACTTCACCCAGGCGGCGGCGGTGGAGCGGGCGCAGGCGCTGATGAGCATCAACATGTGCTCGCGCGAGGAGAAGGACCGGATCGCGGAGCTGATCGGCAATTTCCGCTTCACCACGAAGTTCGGCCGGAACCTGTCGCGTTACGTGCGGCACGGCATCGGTGTGCACCACGCCGGGATGCTGCCCAAGTACCGGCGCCTGGTGGAACGGCTCGCGCAGGCCGGCCTGTTGAAGGTCATCTGCGGCACGGACACCCTGGGCGTCGGCGTCAACGTGCCGATCCGCACCGTGCTGTTCACGGCGCTGACCAAGTACGACGGGCAGCGGGTGCGTACGCTGCGGGCCCGGGAGTTCCACCAGATCGCGGGCCGGGCGGGCCGGGCCGGTTTCGACACGGCCGGCTTCGTCGTCGCGCAGGCGCCGGATCACGTCGTCGAGAACGAGAAGGCGCTGGCGAAGGCGGGCGACGACCCGAAGAAACGCCGCAAGGTGGTCCGGAAGAAGGCCCCGGAGGGCTTCGTCAACTGGACGGAGAACACCTTCCAGAAGCTCATCGCTTCCGAGCCGGAGCCGCTGACCTCCCGCTTCCAGGTCACGCACACGATGCTGCTGTCCGTCATCGCCCGGCCCGGCAACGCCTTCGAGGCGATGCGCAGGCTGCTGGAGGACAACCACGAGCCCCGCAGGGCGCAGCTGCGGCACATCCGCCGTGCCATCGCGATCTACCGTTCGCTGCTGGACGGCGGGGTCGTCGAGCGGCTCGCGGAGCCCGACGCCGAGGGCAGGATCGTCCGGCTGACGGTGGACCTGCAGTCGGACTTCGCCCTCAACCAGCCGCTGTCCACCTTCGCGCTGGCCTCCTTCGAGCTCCTCGACCCCGAGTCGCCCTCCTACGCCCTGGACATGGTCTCCGTCGTGGAGTCGACGCTGGACGACCCGCGGCCGATCCTGGCCGCGCAGCAGAACAAGGCGCGCGGCGAGGCGGTGGCCGCGATGAAGGCGGAGGGCGTCGAGTACGAGGAGCGCATGGAGCGGCTCATGGACGTCAGCCACCCCAAGCCGCTGGAGGAGCTGCTGTCCCACGCCTACGGCGTCTACCGCAAGAGCCACCCCTGGGTCGGCGACCATCCGCTGTCGCCGAAGTCGGTGATCCGGGACATGTACGAACGGGCCATGAGCTTCACGGAGTTCGTCTCGTTCTACGACCTCGCGCGGACCGAGGGCATCGTGCTGCGCTACCTGGCGAGCGCGTACAAGGCGCTCGACCACACGGTCCCCGACGATCTGAAGTCCGACGACCTGGAGGACCTGATCGCCTGGCTCGGCGAGATGGTGCGGCAGGTCGACTCCAGCCTGCTGGACGAGTGGGAGCAGCTGGCCAATCCCGAGCAGGAGACGGCCGAGGAGGCGCAGGACCGCGCCGACCAGGTCAAGCCCGTCACGGCCAACGCCCGCGCGTTCCGGGTGCTGGTGCGCAACGCGATGTTCCGCCGGGTCGAGCTGGCCGCGCTCGACAAGGTCGGCGAGCTCGGCGAGATGGACGCCGGCTCCGGCTGGGACGAGGACCGCTGGGCCACTGCCATGGACGCCTACTGGGACGACTACGAGGAGCTGGGCACCGGCCCGGACGCGCGCGGGCCGAGGCTGCTGCGGATCGAGGAGCGGCCGCAGGAGGGGCTGTGGCGGGTCCGGCAGACCTTCGCCGACCCGAACGGCGACCACGACTGGGGCATCTCCGCCGAGGTGGACCTGACGGCCTCCGACGAGGAGGGGCGCGCGGTGGTGCGGGTCACGGACGTCGGTCCGCTGTAACCTCCGAGGCCCCGCCCGCACGTCACGCCCCCGCAGCGAAGGAGTACCGATGGCCTCTCCCACGGACCGTCTGGTGGGTCTGCTCGATCTGGAGCAGATCGATCTCAACATCTTCCGGGGCCGCAGCCCGGACGAGTCGCTGCAGCGTGTCTTCGGCGGCCAGGTCGCCGGGCAGGCCCTGGTCGCCGCCGGGCGGACCACCGACGGCGACCGCCCGGTGCACTCGCTGCACGCGTACTTCCTGCGCCCGGGGAGACCGGGGGTGCCCATCGTGTACCAGGTGGAGCGGGTGCGGGACGGGCGGTCCTTCACCACGCGGCGCGTGGTGGCCGTCCAGCAGGGCCGTACGATCTTCAATCTCACCGCCTCCTTCCACGAGGCCGAGCCGGGTTTCGAGCATCAGGTGGACATGCCGCGGGTGCCGGCCCCGGAGGAACTGCCGAGGCTCGCGGACGAGATCCGCGCGCACCTGGGCGAACTGCCCAGTGCGCTGCGGCACATGGAGCGGCGCCTGGCGTTCGACATCCGTTATGTCGAGCGGTTGCGCTGGGATCCGCGGGAGCTCGTGGGGGCGCAGCCGCGCAGCGCGGTGTGGATGCGCGCGGTGGGGCCGCTCGGGGACGACCCGCTCGTGCACACCTGTGCGCTCACCTACGCCTCGGACATGACGCTGCTCGACGCGGTGCGCATCCCGGTCGAGCCCCTGTGGGGTCCGCGCGGGTTCGACATGGCGTCCCTCGACCACGCGATGTGGTTCCACCGGCCCTTCCGTGCCGACGAGTGGTTCCTGTACCAGCAGGAGTCGCCGATCGCGACCGGTGCGCGGGGTCTGGCCCGGGGTCAGATCTTCGACCGGGAGGGCCGGCTGCTGGTGTCCGTGATGCAGGAGGGGCTGTTCCGGAAGACGGGCTGAGCGGCGCTCGTCCCCCGGTGTCCCCGGGGCGGCTCAGCCCCGGCGCCGCACCCTCCCCCACAGTGCGCGCAGCCCCCACTTGGCCGCCCCGGCCGAAGTCCCCTGGCTCTTCGGGGAGTCCGGTGCGTGCGGCGGCGTCGGTACGGGCGGTGTCGCACGGGTGGTGTGCGGGCCCGGCAGCTCCGGACCGGCGAATCCCGGCAGCCGGGGTGCGGGGCGGTTCGCGCGCGCTCGCACCACCGCGTCGATCAGCAGGCTCCGGTACCGGGCGATCTCGTCGGGGTCCGAGGCCAGGACCACCGTGTCGATCACCTCGCGGACCGCGGGTGTGACCGGCCGGGCCTGGCTGAACTCCGGGCGCAGCGCGGTCACATACGCCCGTTCGCAGCGGTCGGGCACGGCGTCGGCGAGGGGTTCGGGGCCGAGCACCGAGGCGATGACCGCCGCCCGCTCCCACGGGTCGTCGGCCAGGGCCGTCAGCCGCTCGGTCCGCCGGTTCCGCCACCGCAGGGCCCGGTGGTCCTCACGGGCCTGGGCGGCCGCGCGCAGCGCGGGCGGGGTGCGTCCGGTGAGCAGGGCGGGCTGCGCGTCGGCGAACTCCGCGAGCTCGGAGGCCAGGTAGTGCCAGACCACGGCGCGGTACCGGTTGACGTAGAACCTGACCGGCGCGAAGCACCCGGCCTTGGCGAGGCGGGTGAACCGGGCCGGGCCGATGCCCAGGAGCTCGGCGCCCTCGGCCGTGCCCACGACCCACACCCGGGAGCGCAGCGCCTCCGGGAAACCCGTGCTGCCGCGGTGCCGCTCGATCTCCTCCGCCGCGACCCTGCGCCGCCCGCCGGAGCGGGACGGGAGGGTGCGTACGTGGCCGAGCTGGACGGCGAGTTCGAACTCGCGGGGCTTGAGCCCGAGTTCGCGCGCCGCCCTGCTGAACGGCACTCCGGGTGCCGCCGCGCCCCACGTCCGGCATGACTGAACCGCCATGATGTCCTCCCCCGTTGCTTGTCCATCACTGTCAGTGACGACTGTAGCGGTGAGGAGGGGCAGCCCGTCAGCCCTGTGGATAACTCTCCGCGGCCGCGATTCCGCCCTGGTCAGTGGTGCCTTCCGGGCTCCTCGCCCGCGTTCCGCCGCTGTCGTGCGGCGGCGTCCGGCTGTTGCCCGACGTGGTCGGCCCGGCCGACGCGGTTCACCACGAGCGCCATCTCGTAGCCGACCTGGCCGATGTCGGCGTCCTGGCCGCCGAGCACGCACAGGCAGCTGCCGTCGCCCGCCGCCGTCACGAACAGCACACCTCGGTCGAATTCGACCATGGTCTGCCGCACCTGGCCCGCCCGGAACTGCCGGCCGGTGCCCCTGGCGAGGCTGTGCAGGCCGGAGGCGACCGCCGCGAGGTGCTCGGCGTCCTCCCGCGACAGACCGGTGCTCGCGCCCGTCACCAGTCCGTCGTCGGAGAGCATCAGCGCGTGCCGTATGTGCTCGACGCGCTCGGTCAGGTCGTCCAGCATCCAGTCGAGTTCCTTGCCGCGCGCCATGTCCCGCCTCCCCGTTCCGCCGTTCCCCGTGACTGCCGTGCAAGCCTTGCTCACGTGCGCGCCGTCGGCAACCCGCCCGATCCGGCCCGCCCGTGTCGTGGACCGGTCGGCACCGGACCGGGACACGACACGGAAGATGTGCCGGGACACCGGGAATCGACGCCCGGCGCGGGAGCGTACGCTCCACTGACGCGGACCCGCCGCCGCCACGGGCCCGCGCCCGAAGGACGCACCATCGAAGGAGCTGCCAGGTGAGCAACGACCCCTCCCGGGTGAAGGACTTCTTCACGGCAAGGGCCGACGGCTGGGACGCCCGGTTCCCCGACGACGGGCCCGCGTACGAGGCCGCCGTCGCCGATCTGGGCCTGCGCCGGGGCGATGCGGTCCTGGACGCCGGCTGCGGGACCGGGCGGGCGCTGCCCGCGCTGCGGGGGGCGGTGGGCGGGAGCGGGGTCGTGCTGGGCGTCGACCTCACGCCCGCGATGCTGCGGGCCGCCGTGCGGGCCGGCCGCGACGCGCACGGCCTGCTGCTCCTGTCGGACGTGACCCGGCTGCCCCTGCGCGACCGTTCGCTCGACGCGGTCTTCGCCGCAGGGCTCATCTCGCATCTCGCGGACACGGTCGGCGGGTTCCGTGAGCTGGCCCGTGTGGTGCGGCCGGGGGGACGGCTCGCGCTCTTCCACCCGGTCGGGCGGGCGGCGCTGGCCGCCCGGCACGGCCGGGCGGTGACGCCCGACGACGAGCGCGCCGAGGAGAACCTGCGGCCCCTGCTGGCCCGTTCGGGCTGGCGCCTGGTCTCCTACACCGACGAGGACAAGCGGTTCCTCGCGCTCGCGGTGCGCGAGGAACCCCTCGGGCGCCGGGGGCCGGGACGGCCCTGAACCGCCCCACTGCTCCCGGTGGGACCGTGCGCCGAAACCCGCACGTCGGGTGACTTGTCCGAGCACGTCACCCCACTGCTCGCCCGCCGTTCGTCGGAGGTTCAACTCCACAGTGGGCGGGCACACTTGAACGACCGCAGGACGTACCGTTCACGGGGGCAGGTGATCCGCGTGTTCGACAGGTTCCGCAGGCACAAGGAGGAAGTCCGCAGGCCCTCGACCCCGCCCTCCCAGGGGCGGCAGCACAATCTCTTCGAAGCGGCCGCCACATATGTCGCGGCGTGCGCCGAGGGCGACGACGACGCGACAGCGGAGGCGGCCCACTGGGTGTCGCCCGAGGCCCTGTGTTTCGGTGTGAACGAGCTCGCGTGCCGTGCCGTCATCGCACTGGCGCGTGAGCACGACGAGACCCCGCAGCACGTCGCACGGTCCCTGCTCGGACTGCCCGCCGCCTGAGCCCCGGCGGCCGCACCGGCCCACGAGCGGCGATCGCCCGGCATACGCGGACACGGCCCTGCCGTGCTCGGCCACTGTTCCCCGACTTGTCACTTCCAAGGCATGTACATGTCATACACGCCGCCCTACGCTGCCAGCACACCCGCAGGCGCCGCTCACCCCACCGGCCCGCGCCCCGCCCCTCGTCCCGTACGGAGGACCCCGTGCCCGCCGACGCCAGCCGCCCCACAGGCCCCCGTCGACCGCGCCGCCGAACCGGTGCCCTCATCACGGCCTTCGGACTCACCGCGATATCGCTCGGCCTGTGGGCCGGCGACTCCTCCGCCGCCGTGGCGGCCGTACCCGCACCGGACCACGTCGTGGTCGTCGTCTTCGAGAACCGCGCCTACGACCAGGTCATCGGCGACTCCTCGGCGCCGTACATCAACTCCCTGGTGGCGGGCGGCGGCAACCTGACCGCCTCGTACGCCGAGACACACCCCAGCCAGCCGAACTACTACGCCCTGTTCTCCGGGGACACCCAGGGCGTCACCGACGACAGCTGTGTCACCCCCGGCTCCTTCCAGGCATCCAACCTCGCCTCCGAGCTCACCGACTCCGGCAAGAGCTGGGCGAGTTACAACGAGTCCCTCCCCGCGGAGGGCTCCACCGTCTGCCGCAGCGGCGACTACGCCCAGAAGCACAACCCCTGGTTCGGCTTCGCCAACGTCCCGGCCGGCACCGCGCACACCTTCGACGCCTTCCCCACCGACTACAGCACGCTGCCGACGGTTTCCTTCGTCATCCCGAACCTGTGCAGCGACATGCACGACTGCTCGGTGAGCACCGGCGACACCTGGCTCAAGGACCACCTCAAGGGCTACGCCGACTGGTCCAGGACCCACAACAGCCTGCTCCTGATCACCTTCGACGAGGACAACCGGCTCAGCGGGAACCGGATCCCGACCGTGCTGTACGGACAGCCCGTCAAACCCGGCTCCACCTCCGACACCACCTACAACCACTACGACGTCC
The DNA here is from genome assembly GCF_042656465.1 of Streptomyces gamaensis. Lineage (NCBI taxonomy): Bacteria > Bacillati > Actinomycetota > Actinomycetes > Kitasatosporales > Streptomycetaceae > Streptomyces > Streptomyces gamaensis. Next base: position 142,794 of record NZ_JBHSPB010000008.1, on the reverse strand, counting down.
TGCGCACGGTCGAGGACATGTACGGGACCGCGCACGCGGGCAACGCCGCGAACGGCAAGGACATTTCCGGTGTCTGGGCCGGCTGACCGTGTACCTCGCGGACGGCCGCACCGCGGACGGCTCTCCTGACTCCTCCGACGCCGCCGGCCGGGTTCCCCTCCCCGGCCGGCGGGCCGCCGTCCCCTCGGCCGTCCTCGCCCTGGGGACGGTGAGTCTGATCACCGACGTCTCCTCGGAGATGGTCAGCGCGGTCCTCCCGCTCTACCTCGTCGCCGAACTCGGCCTCTCTCCCCTGGGGTTCGGCCTGCTGGACGGCCTCTACAACGGGGTCAGCACTCTCGTACGGCTCGTGGGCGGCAGGCTCTCCGACCGCGGCGGCAGCCACAAGGCGGTGGCCGCGGTCGGGTACGGCCTCTCCGCCGCCTGCAAGCCGCTGCTGCTCCTGGTGCACAGCGTGCCGCTGATCGGCGCGGTCCTCGCGGCCGACCGCACCGGCAAGGGACTGCGCACCGCGCCACGGGACGCCATGATCTCACTGAACAGCGAACCCGCCGCCAGGGGACGGGCGTTCGGGGTGCACCGCGCCATGGACACGGCCGGTGCGCTGCTCGGCCCGCTCGCCGCGTTCGCGCTGCTGCGGGTGGCCGCCGGCGGCTACGACGCCGTGTTCACCGTCAGCGGCTGCGCGGCCGCCGCGGGCGTGCTCGTGCTGCTGCTGTTCGTCCCGGGGACGAGCCGAGCGCCTGCCGCGCGGGCGGACTCCCGCAGCGTGCCCCTGCGCGCGGTGGCGGGTCTGCCCGCAGTGCGCCGTCTGACAGGGTGCGCGGTCCTCCTGGGGCTGACCACGGTCAGCGACTCGTTCCTCTACCTCACACTGCAGCGCCGTCTGGAACTGCCGGAGTCCTGGTTCCCGCTGTTGCCGCTCGGCACTGCCTCGGTGTTCCTGCTGCTGGCCGTGCCGCTCGGCGCCGTCGCGGACCGCGTCGGCCGCGGACGGCTCTTCCTGTGCGGACATCTCGCGCTGCTCGCCGCCTACGGCACGCTCGTCGCCCCGCTCGGCGGGGAGACGGCCGTCACCTGTGCCGTACTGGCGCTGCACGGCGCCTTCTACGCGGCCACCGACGGTGTGCTGGCCGCCGCGACCGCCGACGCCGTGCCGGAGGCGCTGCGCGGCAGCGGTCTCGCGACGGTCCAGACCGGTCAGGCGGGTGCCCGCTTCGTCTGCTCGATCGCGTTCGGCGCGGCCTGGACCGCGTGGGGCGACCGTACGGCGCTGGCCGCCGCCGCGGCCGGTCTCGCCGTGTCGGCCGCGATCGGAGCCGTGCTGCTGCGACCGTGCCCCGCGTTCGCCGACGCCCCAGCGGAGAGCCCCCGTTGAGCCGCCGGAGCCGCATACTGATCCTGCTGGCAGCCGTCGTCCTGCTGGCCGGAGTCGCCGTCGGGGCCACGCTGCACGCCGTCGGCCGGGCGGCCGAGAAGGACCGTACGCAGCCGGGCGGCCCCCAAGTACGCTCCGGCGAGGTCTCCTTGACCGCCCCGGGGCGTGCCGTCTTCCGCAACATGTCCTGGGGGCCGCACCGCGACGAGATCTCCTCGGTCCCGGCGGACCGCCTCAGCGGCCCCCGTACGTCCTCCGGTGTGCGCTGTCTGCGTTTCCATACCGCAGGGGGCACCGGGATCTGTCTGCGGGCCGTGCACGGCCCGTTCCGCGACAGCTACCGCGCCGTGGTGCTCGACGCGCGGCTGCGCGAGACACGCGCCGACGACCTGGCCGGGATACCCTCACGGGCCCGGGTCTCCCCCAGCGGCCGCAGCGCCGCCTGGACGGTGTTCGTCAGCGGTGACTCGTACGCGGGGTCGTCGTTCTCCACCCGCACCTCGCTGCTCGACGTCCGGACCGGCCGCCTGGACCGCAATCTGGAGGAGGACTACACGTTCGTGCTGGACGGCTCCCCGTACCGGGCGGCGGACCTCAATGTCTGGGGGGTCACCTTCGCCGACGACACCCGCTTCTACGCCACCGTCGCGACCGGCGGCCGGACCTATCTGGTACGCGGTGACCGCGAGACCCGGACACTGCGGGCCGTGCACGGCAACGTGGAGTGTCCCTCCTTGTCACCGGACGGAACGCGTATCGCGTACAAGAAGCGCGTCGAGGGAGCGTCTCCCGACGCGCCCTGGCTGCTGTACGTGCTCGACCTGCGCACGTCGCGCGAGACCCCCACGGCCGAGCGGCGGAGCATCGACGACCAGGCCGTCTGGCGGGACGGCCACTCCCTGGTCTACGCGCTGCCGGGCAACCACGGCTCCGACCTGTGGACCGTGCCGGCGGACGGATCGGGCCGCCCTGTCAGGACGCTGGCCGCGGCGCTCGCCCCCGCGTTCACCGGCGGCCCCGAGGGCTAGGCCCGGCCTAGCGCCCCAGCTCCTTGCGGCCGACCCTGCGCAGACGCTTGCGCTGCGAGGGGTCGAGCAGCAGATAGGCACCGACCGGTACGCCGACCATCACCAGCACCGCCGCCCAGAAGGGCAGCAGCCACAGCAGGATCACTCCGACCGCCACACCGCCGACGGCGACCTTGGCCCTGGTGCTCATCTTCTCCGCCTCCTTCGCGGCGTCCGCCGCTTCATCGGGGGAAACGTCCCCCGGCCCGTGCCGGTTCCCTCGTCCGCCTCCGGCGCCGTGCGCGGCATGCCGTGGATCACAGGTCCAGTCTCTCCCCCGGGCCCACGGTTCGTGTACCCTCGGCGACCCCGACGCCACTAGTCAAATTTGAGGAATGCCGAGCGCTGTGACTCCGCTCCCTGCCGCAAGCCCTTCCGGGATCTCCCTTCTGGCCCGCTGTTCCGCACTCTTCCTCCCCGGCGACCCGCCCCGCACCGGACGCGTGGCGTTCTGGCGGCCCGACGGCGAGCCTCCCGCCGCCCCGGGCCCCGTCGAGGACCTCACCCTCGCCGTCCCGGACGGCGCGGACGTGGCGCTCACGACCGTGCGGGCCGCCGTGCTGCCCGTACGCGAGGCGCTGCCCGCGCTCACCCGCGCCCGTGCCGCACGGTCCGACGAGGCCGCCTCCTTCTGGGGCGCCGCCGCGGTGCTCGCGCTGCAACTGGCCGCCCGGGGCCGCCTGTTGCCGGGGCTGAGCGCGACCGACCACGACGCCTGGCGCGTCGGCCCCCTCTCCCCCGACGACGTGCTGCGCGTACGCGAGCTGGCCGAGGCGATGCCGCCGGCCGCGCACGCCGTACCGCTCGCGAACGGAGACCCGCTGCTGCTGCCCGAACCGGAGCGGCTGCTGCGCGCGTTCCTGGATGCCGTGGCCGACGGTCTGCCGCGCTCCCCCGCCGCGGCGCTCGCCGCGGGCGGGCCCGCCTTCGCTGCCGACGCACCGCAGCGGCTGCCCGAGCAGCGCGCCTGGGCCGCGGGGGTGGCCGCCGGGCGGGACGCGGGCGTACGGCTGTCGCTGCGCGTCGAGACCCTGTGGCTGCCGGGGACGACAGAGAGCGACAGCCCCGTACCGCCGCGCTTTCGTGCCGTGCTCCAGCTGCACAGTCTCGGCGATCCGGCGCTCGTCGCGGACGCCGCGGAGGTATGGTCCGGCACCACGCCCGCGGCGCGTGCCCTGGGCGGCTCCGGGGCCCGGATGAACGCGTTGCTCGCGCTGCGCCGCGCCGCGCACGCCTGGCCGGCGCTCTCCCCGCTGCTGTCCTCGGCGCTCCCCGACGCCCTCGATCTGGCCGACGAGGAAGTCGGCGAGCTGCTCGGTTCCGCGTCAACGGCGTTGCGGGCCACCGGAGTCGAGGTGCACTGGCCCAAGGACCTCGTCCGCGAGCTCACCGCGCGGGCCGTCGTCGGCCCGCCGGAGGGACACCGGGAACCCGCCGCCGCCTCGGGACTGCCTTCCCTGCTGTCGGCGGACGCGCTGCTCGCCTTCAGGTGGCGGTTCGCCGTGGGCGGGCAGGAGTTGACCAGGGAGGAGCTGGACCGGCTCGCGGAGGCGGCACGCCCGGTGGTGCGGCTGCGCGGCCAGTGGATGCTCGTCGACCCGGAGGCACTGCGCCGGGCACGCGGCCGGCGCGACCGCGAGGTCACCCCCGTCGAGGCACTCGGCGCCGCCCTGACCGGCCGCGCGCACACCGGCCAGGAGGGCGAGGAGAGCGTCGAGGTCCGCGTCACCGGCCGGCTGGCGGCCCTGCGGGACCGCCTTACGGACCCCACCGCCCACGAGCCCGTCGGGCAGCCCGCCGCGCTCGCCGCCACCTTGCGCGACTACCAGCTGCGCGGCCTGGACCGGCTCGCGACGACGACCTCACTGGGGCTCGGCGGTTGCCTCGCCGACGACATGGGCCTCGGCAAGACCATCACCCTCATCGCCCTCCATCTGCACCGCCAGGAGCTGCCCGGCGCGGCAGGGCCCACCCTGGTCGTCTGCCCGACCTCGCTGATGGGCAACTGGCAGCGGGAGATCGCGCGTTTCGCCCCCGGGACCCGCGTCCGCCGCTTCCACGGCCCGGCGCGCGATCTCGACGGGGTCGAGGACGGGGAGTTCGTCCTGACCACGTACGGCACCATGCGGCTGGACGCGCCGCGACTGGCCGGAATCGGCTGGGGCATGGTCGTCGCCGACGAGGCGCAGCACGTGAAGAACCCGTCCTCCGGGACCGCGCGGGCGCTGCGCACGATCGGCGCGAAGGCACGTGTCGCGCTCACCGGTACTCCGGTGGAGAACAAGCTCTCCGAACTGTGGGCGATTCTCGACTGGACCACCCCCGGTCTCCTGGGGTCGTCGAGTGCCTTCCACAGGCGCTACGCGCAGGCGGTCGAGGGCGGCACCGATCCGGCGGCCGCCGAGCGGCTCGCGGCGCTCGTCCGCCCGTTCCTGCTGCGCCGCCGCAAGTCCGATCCGGGCATCGCGCCCGAACTGCCGCCGAAGACCGAGACGGACCACGCGGTCGCGCTCACGGCGGAACAGGCGGCGCTGTACGAGGCGGTGGTGCGCGAGCTGCTGGCCGAGGTCGCGGAAGCGGACGGTTTCGAGCGACGGGGCCTGATCGTGAAGCTCCTCACTGGTCTGAAGCAGATCTGCAACCATCCCGCGCAGTTCCTCGACGAGAGCGCCGGTTCCGCCCGGATCGAGGGCCGCTCGGGAAAGGTGGAACTGCTCGACGAGCTCCTGGCGACGATCCTGGCCGAGGAAGCGGGCGTCCTGGTCTTCACGCAGTACGTGCGCATGGGCAGGCTGCTGCAACGGCATCTGCAACAGCGCGGCATACCCGTGCAGTTCCTGCACGGCGGCACGTCGGTGCGGCAGCGCGAGGAGATGGTCCGGCGTTTCCAGGACGGCGAAGTGCCCGTCTTCCTGCTGTCGTTGAAGGCGGCGGGGACGGGGCTGAACCTCACCCGTGCCGAGCACGTCGTCCACTTCGACCGCTGGTGGAACCCGGCCGTGGAGGCCCAGGCCACCGACCGCGCCCACCGCATCGGCCAGACCCGGCCCGTGCAGGTGCACCGGCTGATCGCGGAGGGCACGGTGGAGGACCGCATCGCGGAGATGCTCGCGCGCAAGCAGGCGCTCGCCGACGCCGTCCTCGGCTCCGCGCAGGACGCCGTGACCGAACTGACCGATGCCGAGCTGGCGGAGCTCGTCGCCCTGAGGGAGGCCGGACGGTGACGGACCTGACGACGCGTGGACACGATGGGGCGGAGCGCACCTTCGAAGCCTGTCCCCCGGCGCCCGGGCGGGGCTTCGCGCGGACGTGGTGGGGCCGGGCCTGGCTCAAGGCACTGGAGGACACCGCGCTCGACGGCGCGCAGGTGCGCGCCGGGCGCAGGCACGCACGCGCCGGTGCCGTGGGCGCGGTCACCGTGCGCCCGGGCCGGATCACCGCGCTGGTACGGGACCGTGACGGCACACCGCACCGTTCCGATGTAGTGCTGCAGGAGCTTCCGGCAGGCGACTGGGAGCAGTTGCTGGAGCTGATGGCCGGCCGTTCCGGCCACATCGCGGCGCTGCTCGACCGCGAGCTGCCGCCGCACCTGGCCGAGGACGCGCTGGCGGCGGGTGTGGAACTGCTCCCCGGGATCGGCGACTTGGAGCCGCGGTGCGACTGCGGGGCGTGGGACCACTGTCCGCACACGGCGGCGCTGTGCCACCAGGTCGCCCGGCTGCTCGACCAGGATCCCTTCGTCCTGCTGCTGATGCGCGGGCGCGGCGAGGGCGAGCTGCTGGAGGAACTGCGCTCCCGCAGCGCCGCCCACGCCCCGGCGTCCCCTGGCGCCGGGGCACTCGGCGGTCTGCCGGCCCGGGAGGTGTTCGCCGCACAGGGCGCGCCGCGGGCGCTGCCGGAGCCGCCGCCCCCGGTGGAGAAGCCCGGCCGTCCTGCTGAGTTCACGGGTGAGACGGAACCGGCGCCGGGCCTCGACGTCGAGGCCCTGTGGTTCCTCGCCTCGGCCGCGGCCCGCCAGGCCCAGCGGTTGCTGGCCGAGGCGCTGACGCCCGGTCACGAGCGCTCGGTGCCGGATCCCGCACTCACGGTGCGGCAGGACGCGGTGCGGCTCGCCGCGAGTGGTCCCTGCGGGCGGGTCGCGGCCCGGCTCGCTGCCGCGGAGGACGACAGCCGCACCAACACGGAAGGCGACGAATGAATCGAAGGAGGAAGCAGTCAACACGGGTCGTTTTCGAAGAGGTGCAACCATTTTTGCCTTTCAGTGTCCGGATGTGATGGTCTAGACCTCTCTTCACCTCACTTCGTCTTCTGGTCACGGAAAGGGCCCTCAGGGATGGCTTTCGCGCTGTTGCGTCGTTTCAAGCGCTCTCCTGGTGAGGAGAGCGCGCCGATGCCGTACGGCGCGGGAGCACTCGACTGTCTCGTTCTCGACCCGGTGCAACTTCCCTTCCACAAGGCGGACGTGTCGGTGCGTGACGAGAACGGGGCCGAGGTGGTCCGCGGACAGACCGATCCGCACGGCCGGTTCGCGGCGACGGTGACGCCCGGGAGGTACACCGCCGCCGTGACCGCCGAGGGCTACCAGCCGGTCCACCGCGCCGTCGAGTGCGCGCAGGGTGTACGGACCTCGCTCGGCCCGGTCGGCATGGAGCCCGCGCCCGGCCCCTCCCTGCCGAAGCCGGGCACGTGGCGCATCGACCCGGACCACACGGCGGTGCGTTTCATCGCCCGGCACATCGGACTCGCCGAGGTGCACGGGCGGTTCAACCGCTTCGAGGGCACCCTGTGGATCGCCGACAGCCCGGAGCACTCGCGCATCGACGTGGTCATCGACACCTCCAGCATCGACACCGGCGTCCGGCAGCGCGACGAGCACCTGCGGTCCCCGGAGTTCCTGGACGTCGCCACGTACCCGTACATGCAGTTCACCAGTGAGCGCTTCGTGCACCGCGGCGGCTCGCGCTGGTCGGTCCAGGGCGTGCTCAACCTGCACGGCGTCAGCCGCACCGTCTCCTTGGACACCCGCTATCTGGGGGTGGGGACCGGCATCATGGGCGAGACCCGCACGGCCTGCTCGGCCTCGACCGAGCTGCACCGCGAGGACTTCACGCTGGACTGGAAGTCCATGCTCCAGCGCGGCATCGCCATGATCGGCGCGACGATCCGGATCGAACTCGACATCCAGGCCGTCCCGGCGGACTGAGCACGCCCGCCGTCCGCGGCCCGGCGACGGGTCACGGCAGCAGTTCCGTCGGGAACCCGGGCGGCAGCCCCGTGGGCAGGCCGGTCGGAAAGCCCGAGGGCAGCCCCGTGGGTGGCCCGGCCGTGGTCCGGGGCGAGGGCGAAGCAGCGCCCGGCGAGGCCCCGTTGCCGCCCGTGGCGGCCCCGCCGTGACCCTTGCCCCGGACCAGCAGCACCGCCACGACCGCCAGCGCGACGACAGCCGTCAGCACGCACACCACCAGCAGCGCCCGTCGGCCGCCGCCCCCGCCGCCCCCGGGAGGCTCCCCGGGCGACCAGGGCGGTCCGGGAGGCCCGAAGCCACCGGGCGGCGGAGCCGGTGGCGGCCCGTACGGGCCCGGGGGACCGAAGGGTCCTGGTCCGGCAGGTCCGGGCGGACCGGGAGGAGACGCCATACGGTCCAGCGTCCCCTTCCGCCCGCCGCTGCCGCCGTGCGGTGACGGTACTGCCACACCTTCCGCGCCGGACCGCGACATTCCCCCGGCACACACCGCCGGCACCGGGCCCGCCCGCGATGCCGCACGGGCGAAATCGCCGCACGGCGGCCGCGTGGCGCCGACGGCCGGACGAGCCGCCGACCCTACGCTTTGCCGGTGTCCGCCCAGATCGCCCCGGCGCGCTCAGCCCGCCGCGCGGAGAAACGCCTCAAGCCCGTCCAGGTCATCGGTGTTGAGGAAGTCGACACCGGCAGCGTGCAGTTCCCGCCAGACCGCCTCCCGGGCGGGGCCCGGCCGGTCCGGTGTCGCCCAGAACCGTACGCGCTGCCCGGCGGCGTGGGCGGTGCTGAGGATCCGCGCCAGCGCGGCCCGTTCCCGGGCGGGCATCGGCCCGACGCCCTGCCAGGTGAAGTGCTGGTTCCAGTCGTCGCTGACGAGCGGCGCGAAGGACGCGGGGAGCCCGTGGCCCAGATCGCCGAGCCGGCCGTCGTAGAAGGCGCGGCGCACGCGCTCGCGTTCCATCGGGGCCCGGGCGCCCCGGTCGCCGGAGACGACGGCGGTCACAGCCCCCCGGTACACCCGCCCGTCCACGCAGTGGCTGAGCATCGGCCGGTAGCGCTCCAGGTGCCGGGAGAGCTCGCGATAGGTGGCGGCCCCCGGGGTCTTGATGTCGATGAGCAGTTGCAGCGGGGCGTCGTAGCCGGGGTACACCCGGCCGTGGCCGGCTCTGACCCGGCGCAGCAGCGGTTCGAGATACAGCGATTCGAGGGTGCGCCGGGGGTCGAGGCCCGAGGCGTCGTGCGCGACGAGGAGCCGGTGGCCGACGAGCCAGATGTCGGCCTCGACACTGTCGAAGCCGTGCGCGAGCGCGTCCGCGAGCGGGTGCCGGTGCTCGTAGTCGTTGTGCGCGTGGGCGCCGCGCAGCGGGGGCCTGCCGTGGCGGCCGTCCGGGTGCCGGTCCGTCGTCGCCGACTGTGCCCGGGCCGGTGCCGCGGCAGTTGCGGTGACGACGCCGGCGAACGCGGCTCCGAGGGTGGTCACGACCGCGCGGCGCGAACGAGGGGTCATGCGTCCTCCTGTGTCGGTGGGCGCCGGTGCGCGGCGCGGCATCCGGCGGGCGGGCTGACGCCTGCGAGTATCCGGGCCCGGCGGGCCAATGGGCAGGCATGCGCGAGGTGTTGTCCGGTGCGACGTGTGCGCGTCGCCTGCCGTTCTTTCGGGGCATGGTGAACGCTCCTGCACCGTGCCAGAGTTGACGAGGGCTCCGGGGAGACTGTGATGGGACACGTACGACGCGCAGAAAGCGCAGGACGCGCAGGACGGACAAGACCGGGCGGGCGGGTCCGCGTGGTGCTGGCGGTGCTCGCGGCATGGGCGTCGCTCGTAGGCGGGGGTACGGCGTGGGCGCACGCGGGGCCGCGGCCGGCGCTGCTGTGGGGGGCGGTCGAGCCCGTCGCGTCCGGCGTCTCCTACCGGGAGTTCTCGCTGACGGCCTCGCACGGTCCGGTGCGCGGCCATCTGCTGACGGCCGATCTGCGCAGTCCCCGGGTGTCCTTGGACCTGCTGTACCCGGGGTCGGTCGCGGCGCGGTCGACCGTGTCCAGGATGGCCGAGGCCCGGGGCGCGGTGGGCGGGGTCAACGGGGACTTCTTCGACATCTCCGAGGCGCAGCACCCGGGCGTGGAGGCCACCGGCGCGCCGGTCGGGCCGTCCGTCGCGAGCGGCCGGGGGATCGGCGCGGCGGTGCCCGACGGCCAGCGTTTCGGCCCGCCGATGCCCAGGGGCGGCTCGACCCGCGACGTGATCGGGGTCGGTACGGACCGCACGGGCCGTCTGGACCGGCTGACGCTGCGGGGTACGGTGACCGCCAAGGGCCGCAGGCTGCCGTTGCGCGGCTTCAACCAGTACGCGCTTCCCGTCGGCGGCATCGGCGCGTACACCCCGGACTGGGGGGCGGCCTCGCGACGGCGGGCGACGTGCGGTACGGACACGCGGCGGTCCGCCCCGTGCAGTGACGAGACCTACGAACTGACCGTGCAGCACGGCAAAGTGGCGTCCGAGTCACGCGCTCCCGGGCGGGGCAGGATCGCGGCGGGCACAGTGGTGCTGGTGGGCCGGGAGTCCGGGGCGCGGGAGCTGCGCAGGCTGCGGGTCGGCGACCGGGTGCGCGTGGAGCGGAAGTTGACCGGGGACGGGGAAGGGGCGCTGCGTTTCGCGATCGGCGGCTTCCCGGTGCTGCGCGACGGGCGGCCGGTGGCGGGCCTGGACGGCAGGACGCCGGCGGTGCGGACGTCGGTGGGCATGGCGGAGCAGGGGCGGCTCTTCCACCTGCTCGCCCTGGACGGCGGCCCCGAGTACCGCTCGGGGCTCACGGTCGCCGAACTGGCCGACGTCATGCGGGACATCGGCGCCGACGACGCGGTGAACCTCGACGGCGGGGGCTCCTCGACGCTGGTCACCCGCGAGCGCGGCGGACACGCGAGCGTGCGCAACCATCCGTCGGGGGGCGCGGAACGGCCCGTTGCCAACGGCGTCGGGGTATTTGTGCAAACGTAGCACGGTCGGTCGATCCACCCATTCGAGTGAGTGCACGGGGCGAATGCCCGCTGCTAGCGTCGTGACGGGAAGCGGAAATTCCGGCAGGTCCCGCTGCGGGCCGTTCGCGATGGATGGGTGGGCATTCGCATATGACGACATCCGTGGAGACCGACACCAACCCCCCGGAAGATTCCGGCCGGTTGAGTCTGAGCACCGCCGCGGCGCGCAATCTCGCGACGACGACGAAGTCCGTGCCGCAAATGCAGGGCATCACCTCGCGGTGGCTGCTGCGGATGCTGCCGTGGGTGAATGTGCCGGGTGGTTCGTACCGGGTGAACCGGCGGCTCATGCACACGCTGGGGGACGGCAGGGTGGAGTTCGTCTCCACCGGGGCGGAGGTGCGGGTCATCCCGGCGGAGCTCGGTGAGCTGCCCCTGCTGCGCGGTTTCGCCGACTCCTCGGTGCTGGAGGCCCTCGCGGGCCGTTTCGCGCAGCACGAGTACCAGCCGGGGGATGTGCTGGTGGAGGCGGGGCAGCCGGCCGACCGGGTGGTGCTCATCGCCCACGGCAAGCTGGAGCAGGTGCGTGAGGGCGAGTACGGCGACCTCGCGGTCGTCGGAGTCCTCGCCGACGGCGGGTATTTCGGGGACGATGCGCTGGCCTCGCCCGAGGAGGTGGCCTGGGACGCGACGGTCCGGGCCCTGACCCCCTGCACGGTGCTGTCGCTCCCCCGCCAGGACTTCCTGCGGGCCGTGGACGGCTCGCCGCAACTGCGCGCCCACATCGAGGCGTTCCGGGACCGGTCCCTGCGGCCCACCAACGAGCACGGGGAGTCGTCCATCGACATCGCGTCCGGCCATACGGGAGAGCCGGCGCTGCCCGGGGTCTTCGCCGACTACGAGCTCTCGCCCCGTGAGTTCGAGCTGAGCGTCGCGCAGACCGTGCTGCGGGTGCACACGCGCGTGGCCGATCTCTACAACGAGCCGATGAACCAGGTCGAGCAGCAACTGCGGCTGACTGTCGAGGCCTTGCGCGAGCGCCAGGAGCACGAGATGGTCAACAACCGCGAGTTCGGCCTGCTGCACAATGCCGACCTCGGCCAGCGCATCCACACCCGCAGCGGCCCGCCCACCCCGGACGACCTCGACGAGCTGCTGGCGACGGTGTGGAAGGACCCGGCGTTCCTCCTCGCCCACCCGAGGACGATCGCGGCGGTGGGCCGGGAGTTCAACCGCCAGGGCGTCTACCCGGACAGCGTGCAGATCGGTGAGCATCATGTCCCCGCCTGGCGGGGCATTCCGCTCTTCCCGTGCAACAAGATCCCGGTCAGCGACCGGGGCACCAGCTCCATTCTGCTGATGCGCACGGGAGAGGATTCCCAGGGTGTGATCGGTCTGCACCGCACCGGAATTCCCGATGAATTCCAGCCGAGCCTCTCCGTGCGTTTCATGGGCATCAGCGAACAGGCCGTCATCTCCTATCTGGTGAGCGCCTACTATTCCGCCGCCGTTCTCGTTCCCGACGCGCTGGGCATCCTGGAGAACGTGGAAATCGGCCACTGACCGACGCAGGACCGTACAACAGAACGGGTGAGGACCAATCATGACCACGTCGGTGGAGTCCGAGAACACGACGGAGCCGGACGGGCAGCAGCTGAGCCTGAGCACGGCGGCTGCCCGGCAGCTCGCCACGACCACCAAGTCCGTCCCGCAGATGCAGGGGATCTCCTCCCGCTGGCTGCTGCGGGTCCTGCCCTGGGTCCAGGTGTCCGCGGGCACCTACCGGGTCAACCGGCGGCTGACCTACACGCTCGGCGACGGCCGGGTGGAGTTCATCTCGACCGGCACGGAGGTGCGGGTCATCCCCCCAGAGCTCGGTGAGCTGCCGATGCTGCGCGACTTCGGGGACAGCGCGGTGCTGGAGGCGCTGGCCGCGGCCTTCGAGCAGCGGCAGTACGCGCCGGGCGAGGCCCTGGTCGAGGCGGGCGGCCCCGCGGACGAGATCTTCCTTGTCGCCCACGGCAAGCTCAACAAGATCGGTCGCGGCAAGTACGGGGACGAGACCGTGCTGAAGGTCCTCGCCGACGGGGACTATTTCGGCGAGCGGGTGCCGCTGGAGCCGGATGCCACCTGGGAGTTCACGGTACGGGCGGTGTCGCGCTGCACGGTCCTCGCGCTGCCGCTGCAAACCTTCCAGGAGATCGCGGGACGCTCCGAGGCGCTGCGCGGCCACCTTGAGGACTTCGCGTCCCGCCCGGAGCGCGCGCAGAACAAGAAGGGCGAGGCCGATATCGCGGTGGCCTCCGGGCACTCGGGCGAGCCGGTCATCCCCGGTACGTTCGTCGACTACGAGCTCGCCCCGCGCGAGTACGAACTGAGCGTGGCCCAGACGGTGCTGCGCGTGCACACGCGCGTGGCCGACCTCTACAACGATCCGATGAGTCAGCTGGAGCAGCAGCTGCGGCTGACCGTGGAGGCGCTGCGCGAGCGCCAGGAGCACGAGATCGTCAACAACCCCGAGTTCGGTCTGCTGCACAACGCCGACCTCGGCCAGCGCATCCACACCCGCGGCGGCCCGCCCACTCCGGACGACCTCGACGAGCTGCTGTCACGCCGGCGCAAGACCCAGTATCTGCTGGCGCATCCACGGACGATCGCCGCCTTCGGCCGCGAGTGCAACAGCCGGGGGCTGTATCCGAAGAACATCGAGGTGCTGGGGTCGGCGGTGCGGTCCTGGCGCGGTGTGCCGCTGCTGCCGTGCAACAAGATCCCGATCAGTGCGTCGGGGACGACGTCGGTCCTCGCGATGCGTACCGGGGAGGAGAACCAGGGGGTCATCGGCCTGCATCAGACGGGGATCCCGGACGAGTACCAGCCGAGCCTGAACGTACGGTTCATGGGCATCAGCGAGCAGGCGGTCTCGTCGTATCTGGTGAGTGCCTACTTCTCGGCGGCGATCCTGGTGCCGGACGCCTGCGGGGTCCTGGAGGACGTGGAGCTCGGCCGCGGCTAGCGCGGCCGTGGCCCTGACCCCGTGGCACGGGCGGGGTCAGGGCCGTACGCCGCTGACGATGCGGGCGGCGCCGGAGAGCCCGTTGTGGATGCTGGGCGCGACGCTGGTGCTCGCGAGGAGGAAGCCCAGCAGGACGCAGACCAGCGCGTGCGACAGGCGCAGCGCCCCACTGCGCATGAAGACCACCGCCATGATCACAAGCATCAGGACCACGGAGATCGAAACGGCCACGGTGAACCTCCTCGGCGGAGCGGATGTGCGCCAGTGTGGTCCATGATCCGTCGCGGCCCGGTGCGACGCTGTCCGCCATTCGGGTAGGGCTTCACCGGTTCGGGGCCCCGGGGGCGGGAACGCGTCGGGAGGTGGCGAGGGCCGGTGCCGCCTGCGGCCGCGCTTCGGCGGGCACGGGCGCGGCGGCGACCCTAGGCTGACGGAATGAGCCGTACAGCCCCGGACAGCAAGCCTCGCGCGGCCGGGCCCGCCGCGGCCGGGGAGGCGGGAGCACCGGCCGGCCGGCGCGGTGCGCTCGTGCTGGCCCGGCAGGCGGTGCTGCACAGGGTGCCGGGCGCGTTCGCGGGCTTCTTCGCTCTGCTCGGTGTCTTCTGCGCGCTCACCTCGCTGATCCCGGCGCTGCGGCGGGCGGCGCGTCCGGTGGCCGCCGCGCTGGAGGCCGTCACCATTCCCACGGCCCCCAACCTCGCCTACGCGGTCTTCCTGATGCTGCTGTCCATGGCGATGGCCGCGCGCAAACGGGTCGCGCTGTGGTTCGTCCTCGGATATCTGACGCTGCTGCTGCTCGCGGACGTGCTGCTGCTGGCGGTGGGGTACTGGGACACGGTGCCGTCGCTGGTGATGTGCGCGGCCGCGATGGCGCTGCTGGTGACGGCCCGGCGGGAGTTCTGGGCGGCGTCGCGGCGCGGGGCGTTCCTGCGGGCGCTGCTGGTGCTCGTGGCCGGGCTGGCCCTGGGCACGCTGGTCGGCTGGGGGCTGGTGTCGCTGTTCCCGGGCTCGCTGGAGCGCGGCGGCGGCAACCGGCTGCTGTTCGTCGCGAACAAGGTGTGCGGCGGTCTGGTGAGCGGCCGGCACTTCACCGGCCATCCGCCGCACTGGCTGTACTTCCTCCTCGGCCTCTTCGGCGCGCTGGCGCTGCTCAACGCGGCCATGACGCTGTTCCGTTCGCAGCGGCTGGAGGCGGCGCTGCACGACGACGAGGAGCCGCGTATCCGCGCGCTGCTCGGCCGCTACGGCGGGCAGGACTCGCTCGGTTACTTCGCGACCCGCCGTGACAAGGCGGTGGTCTTCTCCCCCAGCGGCAGGGCGGCGGTGACCTACCGGGTCGAGTTCGGGGTGTGTCTGGCCTCCGCGGATCCCCTGGGCGACCCGGAGACGTGGACACCGGCGATCGACGCGTGGCTGGAGCTCGCGGGCCGCTACGGCTGGCAGCCGGCGGTGATGGGCGCGAGCGAGGCGGGGGCGAAGGCGTACGCGCGCTCGGGGCTGGGCGCGCTGCAGCTGGGCGACGAGGCGATCCTGCAGGTGGCGAACTTCGATCTGGACGGCCGGGAGATGCGGGTGACCCGGCAGGCGGTGCACCGGGTGGAGCGTACGGGCGCGACGACGCGGATCCGGCGCCACGCGGCGGTCTCCGACGAGGAGATGCAGGAGGTGATCCGGCGCGCGGACGCCTGGCGGGACACCGAGACCGAGCGCGGCTTCTCGATGGCGCTGGGGCGGCTGGGGGATCCGGCGGACGGCGAGTGCCTGCTGGTGGAGGCGTTCGACGCCGGCGGGAAGATGATCGCGCTGCTGTCGTTCGTGCCGTGGGGGCGTGACGGGGTCTCGCTGGATGTGATGCGGCGGGACCGTGAGGCGCCCAACGGTGTCATGGAGTTCATGGTGGCCCGACTGTGCGCGCAGGCCGGGCAGTTCGGGATCAAGCGGATCTCGCTGAACTTCGCGGTGTTCCGCTCGGCCTTCGAGGAGGGCGCGCGCATCGGGGCGGGGCCGGTGCTGCGGCTGTGGCGGAAACTGCTGCTGTTCTTCTCCCGGTGGTGGCAGCTGGAGGCGCTGTACCGCTCGAACGTGAAGTACAACCCCGAGTGGCACCCGCGCTTCCTGTGCTACGCGGACGCCGGCGCGCTCGCCCGGATCGGGCTGGCCTCGGGCATCGCGGAGGGCTTCGTCGCGGTGCCGAGCCTGGGGAAGATGTGGGGCCGCGGGCGGGCGCGGGCCGCGACCCGCCCGGCGTCCACGGCGGGGCTGCCCTCACTGTCGGAGCTGGGGTTCGCCCCGTCCGAGGAGACGTCCGCGGCCGAGGACGAGCTCGCGGGCCTGCCCGAGCAGGTGCGGGTGCGGCGGCGGAAGCTGGAGCGGCTGCGGGAGGCGGGCGTGGATCCGTACCCGGTGGACGCGTACCGTACGCACTCGCTCGACGGGATCCGCTCCGCTCTCGCGGGTCTCGCGCCCGGCAGGCGCACCGGCGAGCGGGTGACCGTCGCGGGCCGGGTGCTGCTGGTGCGCAACCACGGCGGGGTCGCCTTCGCGGTGCTGCGGGACTGGTCGGGCGATCTGCAGCTGACGCTCACCCGGCGGGACGCGGGGCCGGAGACCCTGCGCCGTTTCGCCGCCCAGGTCGACCTCGGTGACCACATCGAGGCCGAGGGCGAAACGGGCATCACCGACCGGGGCGAACCGACCGTCTTCGCCGAGCGGTTCCGGATGATCGCCAAGTGTCTGCGGCCGCTGCCCGACAAGCGGCACGGTCTGGCCGACCCGGAGGCGCGGGTGCGGATGCGCTACGTGGACCTCGCGGTCTCGCCGGAGGCCCGCAGGACGCTGCGGGCCCGCAGCGCCGTGGTGCAGGCGCTGCGCCGGGGGCTGCTGGAGCGGGGTTTTCTGGAGGTGGAGACGCCGATGCTCCAGCAGGTGCACGGCGGCGCGAACGCCCGCCCGTTCACCACCCACATCAACGCCTACGACCTGGACCTGTACTTGCGGATCGCGCCGGAGCTGTATCTGAAGCGGCTGTGCGTGGGCGGGCTGGAGAAGGTCTTCGAACTGGGCCGGACGTTCCGCAACGAGGGCGTCTCCTACAAGCACAACCCCGAGTTCACGATGCTGGAGGCGTACCAGGCGTTCGCGGACTACGACGTGATGCTGGACCTGACGCGCGAGCTGATCCAGGGCGCGGCCGTGGCCGCGCACGGCTCGGCGGTCGCGCTGCGCCCGGACGCGGCGGGACGGCTCGTGGAGCACGACATCTCGGGCCTCTGGCCGGTGAAGACGGTGTACGGGGCGATCTCGGAGGTGCTCGGCGAGGAGATCGGCGCGGACACGCCCGCCTCGGAGCTGCTGCGGCACTGCGCCGCCGCGAAGGTGCCGCACAAACCGGACTGCGGGCGCGGCGATCTCGTGCTGGAGATGTACGAGCGGCTGGTGGAGGAGCGGACCGAACTCCCGGTCTTCTACAAGGACTTCCCCACCGACGTCTCGCCGCTGACCCGGCCCCACCGAGCCGATCCGCGGCTGGCGGAGCGCTGGGACCTGGTGGCGTTCGGCACGGAGCTGGGGACGGCGTACTCGGAGCTGATCGACCCGGTCGAGCAGCGCCGCCGGCTCACCGAGCAGTCGCTGCTGGCGGCGGGCGGCGATCCGGAGGCGATGGAGCTGGACGAGGACTTCCTGCGGGCCCTGGAGTACGCGATGCCGCCGACGGGAGGGCTGGGGGTGGGGGTGGACCGGCTGGTGATGTTCCTGACGGGGCTGTCGATCCGGGAGACGCTGCCGTTCCCGCTGGTCCGCAGACTCTGAAAGAATTCCTTTGGCTTAGAAATAGAAACAATTATTTGCCTTATAGATCGCGCCTTGTTAGCTTGGCTGCACCATCCCGGTAAAGGTGATTCATCCCTTCTGTACCGGGTTCCGAGCGAGCTGGTGGGGTGTGTGATGACGGCGGCACCGCGTACGGCGACCGCGACTCCGTGGGTTGCGATGGCCGCGACCGCACTGCTGTGGGGGTCGGCGTTCACCGCGATCCAGGTCGCGCTGCCCGACTTCTCCCCGGCCTCGATCGCCCTGCTGCGCATCACGATCACCGTGGTGCTGCTCGTACCGTTCCTGTTGCTCGGCCGGATAGGCCGGCTGCGGCGGCAGGACGCCGTGCGCATGGCGGCCTTCGGGCTCACCGGAATGACCGGCTATCAACTCCTGCTGTGCGCGGGCGAGCAGAGCGTGGACGCGGGGACCGCCGCCATGCTCATCGCCGCCTCGCCGGTGTTCACCACCGCTCTGGGGATGCTGTTCCTGGGCGAACGTCCGGGAAAGCGCGGGCTGTCGGGGCTGGGGGTCGCTCTGGGCGGCGCGCTGATGGTCGCGTTCACCGCGGGCGGCGGCAGCGGTTCGCTCGCGGGCGCGCTCATGGTGCTGGCCGCGGCGGCGACGCAGGCGACGTCCTTCGCGCTGCAGAAGCCTCTGCTCAAGACGTACTCCGGAGCGGAATGCGTCTTCTACGGCTCGCTGTTCGGCCTCGTGCCGCTGCTGCCGCTCTCTCCGCAGGCGCTGGGACAGCTGGCGGCCGCCGAGGGGCACCGCACTGTGGCGGTGGTCTGGCTGGGGCTGGGCTGCACCGCGCTGGCCTTCTGGACCTGGTCGCGCACGCTGCGGGTGACGACGGCCTCGACCGCTTCGCTCGTGCTGTACGCCGTGCCCGTCGCCGCACTCGCGGTGGACGCCGTGCTGCTGGGCAATCTGCCCGCGCCCGCCGCCGTGTTCGGGGGGCTGCTGGTCCTGTCCGGGGTGGCCGTCGCCACTGTGCGCAGGCCCGCTCCGGTACGTACGCCGGAGCCGCCCCGCACCGGCGGACGGGAACTGGTCGGCGCCGCCGACCGGGCCCGCTGACCGTCAGGCAACCGCCGTCGCCGTCAGCTCCCGCCAGCGCACCGTGCGGTCGCACCAGCGCTCCAGCAGGACGCGGTCGTGGGAGACGGCCAGCAGACCCGCGCCGGTCTCGGCGCGGTAGCGCTCGACCACGGCGACGAGCGCGGCCGTCGTGGACGCGTCCAGCATCGCGGTCATCTCGTCGCAGATCAGCCAGCGCGGCCGCAGGGCCAGGGCCCGGGCCAGGCAGGCGCGTTGCAGCTGGCCGTCGCTGACCTCGTGCGGGCGGCGGCGCAGCAGTTCCTCCGACAGCCCCACGCGGTCGGCCAGTTCGGCCACCCGCTCCGGGGCGCTGTCCTTGCGGCCGGTGGCCCGCAGGGGTTCCGCGACGAGATCGGCAAGGCTCAGCCGCGGGTCGGCGGAGAGCCTCGGCTGCTGGAAGACCACGCCGAACGCGGTGCGCAGGGCGCGTGGCGCGCGGTGCCGCCAGCCCGTGACCGTTTCGCCGTCCACGACGACGTGCCCGCCTTCGGGGCGGTGCAGCAGTGCGGCGACGCGCGCGAGCGTGGACTTGCCGCAGCCGCTGGGGCCGAGCAGTCCGACGGCCTCACCGGGCGCGACCGTGAGCGTCACGTCGCGGACGACGGGGGCACGCCGGTCGTACCCGGCGGTGATCCGGTTCAGTTCAAGCACGCGGTTCCTCCTGCGGATGGTGACAGGCCACGCCGTCGGTGAGGGCCGGAACGCTGCCGCAGGCGCCGCGCGCGTGCGGGCAGCGGGGGGCGAAGGCGCATCCGGGGGGCAGGGCGCCGAGTTCGGGCGGCATGCCGGGGATCGGGGTGAAGGCACGCGCGGGCAGGGCGTCGAGCAGGCCGCGGGCGTAGGGGTGGCGGGGGCCGGGCCCGCCGAAGAAGGCCCCGGCGTCGGCGAGTTCGACGATACGGCCCGCGTACATCACGGCGACGCGGTCCGCGACGCGTTCGGCGGCCGCGAGGTCGTGCGTGATCATCAGCAGGGCGCGGCCCTGGTCGGCGTGGCGGCGCAGTTCGTCGACGGTCTTCTCGACGAGGTCGCGGTCGAGGCCGGTGGTGGGTTCGTCGGCGAGCAGCAGCGGGGCGTCGCCGACGAGGGCGAGCGCGGTGGCGGCACGCTGGGCGAGGCCGCCGGAGAGCTGGTGCGGGTGACGGTCGAGGTGGTCGGCGGGGAACGCGGCGCGCTCGGCGGCCGCCTCGGCGGCGGGCCGCAGCCCGGCCCCGCGGACCCCGGTCAGTTGGCGCACGGTCTCCTCCAGTTGGGAGCGGACGGTGCGGACGGGCGTCAGGTGCGCGGAGGGGCTCTGCGGGACGAGGCCGACGCGGCGGCCGCGGACGGTGCGGGCGAGGGTGCGTTCGTCGGCGGTGAGCAGGTCGAGGTCGCCGAGGAGCGCCGTTCCGGCGGTCTGCGCGTTGCCGGGCAGCAGTCCGAGGAGCGCGGAGGCGAGGACGGACTTGCCGCAGCCGCTCTCGCCGATGAGCGCCAGGCACTCCCCCGGCCACAGGGTGAACGAGGCGTCGGTGACGGCGGCGACGTGACCGCCGTCGCGCATGCGGAACCGTACGGACAGGCCGCGGACGTCCAGCACGGGTGTGGGGGTTCCCGCTGCCCGGGCGGTTTCGGGGGCTTGGGGGCGTCCGGTCACAGCGTGAGCTCCGATCGGCGGCGGGGGTTCAGCCGGTCGCGCCAGACACCGGCGAGGCCCGCGACGGCCAGGGTGGGGACGATGATGAACAGGCCGGGGAAGAGCGTCGGCCACCAGTCCCCGGCGAGGAGCGAACCGCGCGCGGACTGCACCATGGTGCCGAGGCTGGCCCGGTGGGAGGGCAGTCCCAGGCCGAGGAAGGACAGCGCGGACTCGTGCCAGACGGCGTGCGGGACCATGAGCACGGCCGCGAGCCCGGCCTGGGGAAGGACTCCGGGCAGCAGGTGCCGTACGGTGATCCGCCGGCGGGTCGAGCCTCCTGAGACGGCCGCGTCGATGTACGGGCGGGAGCGCAGGGAGAGCACCTCGGCGCGCACGATGCGCGCGGTCGACAGCCAGTGGGTGACGGCGACCGAGGCGATCACCGGCCAGATCCCGGGCCGGAACATGGCGACGACGAAGATGCCGAGCAGCAGGTGCGGCACGGAGGAGAACAGGTCCACCACGCGCATCACGAGGCGGTCGGCCCGGCCGCCGAGGGCACCCGCCAGCGCGCCGACGGCCGTGCCGACGACGGTCGCGACGAGGGCCGCGACGACGCCGACGAGCAGGGAGACGCGCAGCCCGTACACGCAGCGCAGCAGCAGGTCGCGGCCGACCTCGTCGGTGCCGAACGGGTGGGACCAGGACGGCGGCCGCAGCTTGGCCGCGAGGTCGACGGCCTGCTCGTCGAGGGGGACGAGGAGGGGCACGGTGAGCACGGCCAGGACGACGGCGGTCAGGACGGCGGCGCAGGTGTACAGGCGCAGGCCGCGTCGTGCGCCGGCCCGGTCCGTGCCGGGGGTGCGCCAGGCGGGTTCGGTCATCGCGGCTGGAGTTCCTTCGCTTCGGCCGTGGGGCTACATCCCGTCATGGGCCACCCTCGGGTCGGCGAGTCCGTAGAGCAGGTCGGAGATCAGGTTGCCGAGCAGCACGGCGGCGGTGGCGAGCACGGTCAGTGCCGCGAGCAGCGGGAAGTCGACGGAGGTGGCGGCCTCGACGGTCGCGGAGGCGATGCCGGGCCAGCTGAAGACGGTTTCCACCAGCAGCGCGCCGGTGATCAGTTCGGGGACGCGGGAGCCGATGAGGGTCAGGACGGGCAGCAGCCCGCAGCGCAGGGCGTGGCCGAGGAGCACGGTGCGCTCGCGCAGTCCGCGGGCGCGGGCGCCGCGTACGGGGTCCTCCTCCAGCGCGTCGCCGACGCCCTGGCGCACGTACAGCACGAACCAGGGCAGCTGGGAGACGGCGAGGACCGCGGCGGGCAGGATCAGGTGCGAGGTGACGGCCGCGGCGGTGACGGTGTCGCTGCCGGTGCCGGTGAGTCCGCCGGCGGGCAGTGCGCCCGCCTTGAGGGCGAACAGCCAGATCGCGAGGAGGCCGAGCCAGAACGGCGGGGCCGCCTCCAGGGTGTAGGCGAGCGAGGTGACGGTCCGGTCGAGCGGGCCGCCGCGGCGGCGGGCGGCCAGGACGCCGAGCGCGGTGCCCGCGGCGACGGCCAGGGCGAAGGCGACCGAGCACAGCAGCAGCGACCAGCCGATGCGTTCGCCGATGACCTCGGCGACGGGCTGGCGCATCACGGCCGAGTCGCCGAGGTCCCCGGTGACGGCGGCGCTCAGCCACTCCCACCAGCGGGACACGAACGGCCGGTCGGCGCCCAGGTTGTCGCGGAGCTGGTCGAGGACGCCCTGGCGGGCGCCGAGTCCGGCCGTGCCCGCGTACGCCTTGGCGGGGTCGAAGGGCGAGGCCGCGGCGATCGCGAAGACCAGGAAGGTCACGGCGGCCAGTACGGGGACGGCGGCCAGCAGCCGCCGTCCCGCCAGGCGTGCCATCGGCCCCCAGGGGATGCCGGTGCTCACTTCGCGGGCTGCCAGTCCTCGACGTTCCACCACGGTCCGGCGCCCAGGCCGTGGTCGTGGGGCTCGATCTGGGTGGTGAGGTCCTGCCGGCCGTTCTTCATGACGTAGAGGTGGTCGACGTGGGTGAGGAAGGTGTAGCCGGGGTCGTCGGCGAGGGCCTGCTGGACCTTGTCGTAGGCGGCCTTGCGGGCGGTCCGCTCGCCGCTGCGGCGGCCTTCCTCCAGGGCGGCGTCGACGGCGGGGTTCTTGTAGTTCGCCATGTTGTTGAAGCCGTCGAGGGCGAGCGAGGAGTGCAGCAGGTTGTACAGGTCGAAGTCCGGGTCGGCGGGGTTGCCGCCGCCGGCGAGGACGGCGTCGTCCTTCATGCGCGGCTCGATGACCTCCCAGGTGCCGCTCTGCACCTCGGCCTTGATGCCGGCCTTCTTGATGTCGGAGGCGAAGGCGAGGGCGTGCTCCTGGCGCAGCTTGTCGCCGGCGGGGAACCAGAGGGTGAAGGTGGCGCTGACTCCGTCCTTGACGCGGATGCCGTCGTCACCGGGCTTCCAGCCCGCCTCGTCGAGGATCCTGTTGGCGGCGGCGAGGTCGTACGGGCGCTCGGTGCCCTTGGCGAACCACTCGCTGTCGGTGGGGACCGGCCCATAGCCGGCCTTGCCCGCGCCCTCCAGCAGCTTGTCGACCATGGCCTTGCGGTCGACGGCCAGATCGAGGGCGCGGCGCACGGCCCGGTCGCCGGTGACCTTGTTCGCGCTCGGCAGGGTCACGCCCCGGAAGTCGGTGGTGCGGGCGGTGAGCGTCACCTTGGACGCGTCGCCCTTGAAGCCCTTGGCCAGGTTCGGCGGGAGGATGGCGCCGTCGAGGTCGCCGGAGCGCAGCCGGGTGGCGCGCACGTCGTCGTCCTTGACGATGGCCATGGTGAGCTTCTTGATCTTCGGCTCGCCGCCCCAGTAGCCGGGGTTGGCCTTGAAGGTGAGCTTCTCGCCCTTGCTCCAGCCGGTCAGGACGTAGGGGCCGGTGCCGATGGGGGCGGTGTTGAAGGAGCCGGTGTTGACGTCCTGTCCCTTGGCGGCGTGCTCGGGGACGACCGGCAGGACGGTGCGCTCGGCGAAGGGCGCGTAGGGGTACTTGAGGGAGAAGACGACGGTGTCGTCGCCCTCGGCGGTGACGCGGTCGATGGCGTCGAGTTCGCCCTTGGCGGCGTTGTTGGTCTTCTCGTCGAGGATGGTGCGGTAGGTGAAGACGACGTCGGCGGAGGTGAAGGGCTTGCCGTCGCTGAACTTCACGCCCTGGCGCAGCTTGTAGGTGTACGTGCGCCCGTCGTCGGAGACCGTGGGCAGGGCGGCGGCGAGCGCGGGCCGCAGCGCCATCGAGGCGTCGCGGCGCAACAGCCCGTCGAAGATCTTGGAGTTGCCGTCCTTGCCGTAGCCGAGGAGGGGGCTGAGGGTCTCGGGCTCGTTGGCGAGCCCGACGACGAGGGAGTCGCCGGCTCCCCCGGCGCTTCCGCCGCCGGGGGCGCCGCACGCCGTCGCGCCCAGCGCCAGGGCGCCTGCCATGGCCGTGGCGGCCGCTCCTCGTATGGACCTGGCCGACATGCCGGCACACCTCTTACTCATGATCAACCGTTCTTGCGAATCCCTCGCAATTAAACAGGAGGTCAAGGAGTGGCCATGAGCGGGGGTGGGGACGGGCCCGGGGGCCGACGGCGAGGCGGGGGTGCCGTGGAGCCGCAGGCGACCAGGTGCGAGGCGTATGGCGCACCCGGCGGGCGGGCCGCCGTCGAGGAGGGCGACGAGTTCCTCGGCGGCCCGCCTGCCGAAAAGCGGCTGTGTCACGGACGAGCACGGTGAGGCCGGGGCTGGGCCACAGAGTTGTGAGCGCTGACCGGTGCATACTCCTCGTCGCCGTCGAAGGTGGCGTCGTACCCCTTGAGCAAGAACTGCGCGAGGGGCAGCGGTGCGGGCAGTAGGGAGTTCTTGCACTCGGCGTAGCCGTTGGTGTCGACGGTGGCTTCGCAGAAGTAGGACCTGTCTCCGGTGACGGTGAACTTCGAGCCAGCGACCCAACCACCATCACGTCACGTGGCCCAACTGCTGTAGTACTAGCGAGGAACTACGGGCGTCCACATCCGGGAGGAATCGCTTCTCTCGATTGCTCTGACCCGCACGGGCACACGGGCGTACGGGGCTGCGCTGTCTTCCTCAGCCAGGGCGTTTCTGACTCTCGATGTACTCCTTGACGATCGCCGGTAGCGCGCCGCCACAGGATCCGGGGAAGTGGGACGGGGGCCAGAAGTGTTCGCCCCACAGGTACCGGCTGATGTGGTCGGGGAACCCCTGGCGCAAGCGCCGGGCGAAGACCCCTTTGAGGCTGCCGACAAGCCGAGACAGCGCAACAGCGGGCGGGTAGTGCACGAGTGGGTGGACGTAGCCGGTCTCGCTGTTGAACTCCCGTAGTTCTGCGCCGAAGTCCTCGCACACCTTGGGTGCGACCTCTTCGCGGCGGGTGAAGATGGCGTCGGCGAAGACCTTCCGCCGGTATTGCGGGACGGAGACCACGTGCGCGTGGAGGGTGCGGACGACGCTACGGCCCCTGCGTACAGCGGGAGTTGATTCCCATCGCGGTGACATGAATCGATGGTACGGTGATCGCTGTGAAGCTGGTCGTTCAGGTCAAACTCACACCGGATGCCGTGCAGTTGCCGGCGCTCGAGTCGACCCTGCGTGCTGCCAACGAGGCCGCGAACCGCGTGTCCGCCGTAGCCTTTGGACGCTTCGGGCTGCGGGGGTCGGTGCGTGACCTGCGGAAGCTGTGTTACGGCGAGTTGAAGGCCTGCGGGTTCGGCGCCCAGGCCGCGCAGCACATCATCAAGCGCGTGGTGGATGCGTACGCGACGCTGCGGGCCAACATACGCAACGGATGCCTCGGTCCCGAGGGGGCGAAGCGCCGCCGGAAAGCCGAGTCGAAGCCGGTCGTGTTCCGCCGGGACGCGGCGCACACGTATGACGATCGCTGCTTGTCGTGGAACTACGACGCTCGGACCGTGAGTATTTGGACCATGGACGGCCGTCTGAAGAACGTCCGCTTCGCATGCTCCCCCACGGCTCTGAAACAGCTCACCGGTCACCGCAAGGGCGAATCCGACCTGGTGTTCCGGGACGGGAAGTGGTTCCTGGTCGCCACGGTCGACATTCCCGAGCCGGAGGTGTTCGAGCCGAAGGGCTTCATCGGCATGGACCGGGGCATCAACAACCTCGCAACCACCTCCGACGGCGATAACCACTCCGGGCGTCGTCTTGACCGGTACCGGCGCTGGCAGGCCCGCAAGAAGGCCGAACTCCAGGCCAGGCAGACCCGTTCCGCCAAACAGTTGCTGAAGAAGCGTGCGCGCCGGGAAGCCCGGCACGCCACGCACATCAACCACAAGATCGCCAAGACTGTCGTTGCTGTCGCCGCACGCACCGAGCGCGGTGTCGCCCTGGAAGAACTGGGTGGCATCCGCGAGCGGGTCACGGTTTCCCGCGACCAGCGAGCACGCCAGTCCACGTGGCCGTTCCACCAGCTCGGCGCGTTCATCGCCTACAAGGCCAAGCGCACTGGGGTCCCCGTGATCAAGGTGGACCCGGCCTACACCTCGCAGCGCTGCCCGCGCTGCGGCCACACCGAGCGCGCCAACCGGCCCGCCCGGGATCACTTTCACTGTCGTCGGTGCGGCCTCGCTGGGCCGGCCGACCACGTCGCCGGGGTCAATATCGCGCAGCGAGGGGCCACGGCGTGGGTATTCGTCAACATGCCCGACCCGGCCCCCGCATAGCGGGAACCGGTGGATGTGACCCGTGACCGTCCTGTCGTAGGGGCAGTCGGGAGCATAAGCGGAGCCTTATCGAACCGAGTCAACAAGCTCGCGTTCACAGCCAAGCAGTTGACCAGAATCCCCGGCTGGTCGCGGCCGGGACCGTCATCGCGGTCGCCCCGCTCCTGGTGATGTTCGCCTGCCTGCAGCGGTACTTCTTCCGCGGGGTCGGCGAGGGCGCCGTCAAGGGCTGACCGCCTCCGAGGGAGAAGGAGGGCACGACTGTGCGCTTCGGTGTCAACTACACGCCCACGCACGGCTGGTTCCACCACTGGCTCGACTTCGGCCTCGACGACGTCCGCGCCGATCTGGACTCGATCGCCGCTCTCGGCCTGGACCACATCCGTGTCTTCCCGCTGTGGCCCGTCTTCCAGCCCAACCGCACGCTGATCCGGCCGCGCGCCGTGGCCCAGCTCGTGAGCCTCGTGGACGCGGCTCACGAGCGCGGCCTCGACGTCGCCGTGGACGGGCTCCAGGGCCATCTGTCCAGCTTCGACTTCCTTCCCTCCTGGATCACGACCTGGCACCGGCGCAACATGTTCACCGACCCCGAGGTCGTCGAGGCGCAGGGCGCCTACCTGACGGCGCTCGCGGGGGCGCTCGCCGGGCGGCCGGGGTTCCTGGGCATGACCGTCGGCAACGAGGTCAACCAGTTCGCGGGCGATCCGCACCCCGACCCCGACCGGATCACGGTGGAGCAGGCGGAGCGCTGGCTGCGCCGGATGCTCGCGGCCTGCGAGCGGGGCGCGCCGGGCGCGCTGCACGCGCACGCTTCCTACGACCGTGCCTTCCACGACGGCGCGCACCCTTTCACGCCTGCGCACTCGGCGCGGCTGGGGGCTGTGACGGCTGTGCACTCCTGGGTGTTCAACGGCACCGCTCGGCGTCACGGCCCCGCCGGTACCGCCACCGAGGCGCACGCCGCGTATCTGGTGGAGCTGTCCAAGGCGTGGGCGCGGGATCCGCACCGGCCCGTGTGGCTCCAGGAGGTGGGGGCCCCGGCCCCGTCCGTGCCGGCGGAGCACGCGCCCGCGTTCACACGGGCGACGCTCGGGTACGTGCTGGACTGCCCGGATCTGTGGGGCGTGACGTGGTGGTGCTCGCACGACGTGGACCGGGCGCTCGCCGACTTTCCCGAACTGGAATACAGCCTGGGGCTGTTGACCCATGACCGCGAGGTGAAGCCGGTGGGCCGGGAACTGGCCCGCTGCGTGCGCGAGTGGCGTGCGGGCGCACCGGCACCCGAGCCGCGCCGGACGGCGCTGCTGCTGGACGCGGGGGACGAGGAGAGCGCGCCGCTGCGGGCGGTGTGCGCTCCGGGCGGCGCGTTCTTCGAGGCGTGGGCGCGGCTCGCGGCGCGGGGACTGCGGCCGGCGGCCGTGCTGGCCCAACGGGCCGGTGACGCGGAGCATTTGGCGGCCCGGGGGATCACGGAGGTGGTGACGGTCGACGAGGCCGTCTGACGGCGTTGCCGAGCGCGGTCCACCACTACGGGACATATCAGGGTCCGCCCGGGGGTCGGCGCCGCTTCCTGGGCGGTACCCGCGGGCATGCCTACTACGTCGCCGGACCGGCCCGGAAGCCGCACCGAAAACCAACCGCACCCGAAAACCGCACCCGAAAACCGCAGCAGAGCGAAGCAGAGCCCAGCAGAGCGAGGAACAGGAGTCCGACCGATGCACCACGACCGCGCCCTCGTCGAAGCCCGTCTCAAGCGTGTCCTGGACGAACGTATCCGTCCCGCCGTCCACCCCGAGTCGGTGCCGCTGTCCGTCGGCGTCTGGCACGCGCCGGGCGAGCCCGTGCCGGTGGAGCAGGGGGTGGCGGCGCCGCGTGAGCCCACGGCCGTGGGCGAGGCGTGGGGTCCGCCGTGGAGCACGAGCTGGTTCACCGTCTCCGGGACGGTTCCCCGCGCCTGGGCGGGCAGAACGGTCGAGGCCCTGCTGGATCTGGGCTTCGACGAGAACATGCCGGGCTTCCAGTGCGAGGGCCTGGTCTACCGGGAGGACGGCTCGCCGGTGAAGGGGCTCAGTCCGCGCAACCAGTGGGTGCGCGTGGGTGATCCGGTGGCGGGCGGCGAGGAGGTGCGGCTGCACATCGAGGCGGCGGCCAACCCGGTGATCCTCGACTACCACCCCTTCCTGCCGACCGAGCAGGGCGACCGGCTGACCGCCGACACCGTGCCGCGCTACCGGCTGGCGCGCATGGACCTGGCCGTCCTGGACCGCACCGTGTGGGAGCTGGTGCAGGACCTGGACGTGCTGGGCCAGTTGATGGCCGAGCTCCCGGTGCAGGCGCCGCGCCGCTGGGAGATCCTGCGGGCGGTCGAGCGGGCCCTGGACGCCGTGGACCTCCAGGACGTGGGCGGTACGGCGGAGCGCGCCCGGGAGCGGCTCGCGGGGGTGCTGGCCGCGCCCGCGCACGCCTCGGCGCACCGGATCAGCGCGGTCGGGCACGCGCACATCGACTCGGCCTGGCTGTGGCCGCTGCGCGAGACGGTGCGCAAGGTGGCCCGTACGACGGCCAGCATGACCGCCCTGCTGGAGGACGAGCCGGAGTTCGTCTACGCCATGTCGCAGGCGCAGCAGTTCGCATGGCTCAAGGAGCACCGTCCCGAGGTGTACGCGCGGGTGAAGAAGGCCGTCGCGGAGGGCCGGTTCGTGCCGGTGGGCGGCATGTGGGTGGAGTCGGACACGAACATGCCCGGTTCGGAGGCGCTGGCCCGCCAGTTCGTGCACGGTAAGCGGTTCTTCCTGGAGGAGTTCGGCATCGAGACGGAGGAGGTGTGGCTGCCCGACAGTTTCGGCTACTCGGCGGCGCTGCCGCAGCTGGTGCGGCTGGCGGGGGCGAAGTGGTTCCTGACCCAGAAGATCTCGTGGAGCCGGACGAACAAGTTCCCGCACCACACGTTCTGGTGGGAGGGCCTGGACGGCACCCGTGTCTTCACGCACTTCCCGCCGATCGACACCTACAACGCCCAGCTGTCCGGCCAGGAACTCGCGCACGCCGTCGGCAACTTCCAGGAGAAGGGCGCCGCGACGCGCTCGCTCGCGCCGACCGGCTGGGGCGACGGCGGGGGCGGTACGACGCGCGAGATGCTGGCGCGCGCCCGGCGGCTGGCGGATCTGGAGGGTTCGGCGCGGGTGGTCTTCGACAAGCCGGCCGCGTTCTTCGAGAAGGCGCACGCGGAGTACGCCGACGCCCCGGTGTGGGTGGGTGAGCTGTATCTGGAGCTGCACCGGGCGACCCTGACCAGCCAGGCCCGCACCAAGCAGGGCAACCGCCGCTGCGAACACCTGCTGCACGAGGCGGAGTTGTGGGCGGCGACGGCCGCCGTGCGTACGGGCGCGCCGTATCCGTACGAGGCGCTGGACCGGCTGTGGAAGACGGTGCTGCTGCACCAGTTCCACGACATCCTGCCGGGGACGTCGATCGCCTGGGTGCACCGGGAGGCGGCGGCGACGTACGCGGCGGTGGCCGAGGAGCTGGAGGGGATCGTCGCCCAGGCACTGGCGACGCTCGCCGGGGACGGCTCCGCGGGCAGCACGGTCGTCTTCAACGCGGCCCCGCACGCCCGGGGCGGGGTGCCCGCGCACGGCGCACTGCCCGAGGCACCGCCGCAGGCCGCGCCGGTGCCGCCGGTGACGTCGGTGCCGCGTGAGGGCGGCGGATTCCTGCTGGACAACGGGCTGTTGACGGTCGCCGTCGACGGGCGCGGCCTGGTGGTCTCGGTGTACGACCGCGCGGCGGGGCGCGAGGTCCTCGCGCCGGGCGGGGCCGCGAACCTGCTGCAGTTGCACCCGGACTTCCCGGCCATGTGGGACGCCTGGGACGTGGATTCCTTCTACCGCAACACGGTCACGGACCTGGCGGACGCCGAGGTGGTGGTGCTCGACGGTGACGGGACGGTGCGTGTGGAGCGGGCCTTCGGCGGCTCGCGGGCCGTGCAGCGGATCACCGTGCCGGCGGGTGAGCGGCGGGTGGAGTTCGCCACGGAGGTGGACTGGCGCGAGACGGAGAAGTTCCTCAAGGCCGCTTTCCCGCTGGACGTGCACACGGAACGGATCGCCGCCGAGACGCAGTTCGGTCACCTGTACCGGCCCACGCACACCAACACCAGTTGGGACGCGGCCAGGTTCGAGGCGTGCGCGCACCGTTTCGTGCACGTGGAGGAGCCCGGCTGGGGTGTGGCCCTGGTGAACGACTCGACCTACGGCTACGACGTGACCCGGAGCGGTGGGGCGGATCCGGGGCGCCCGGGGACGCCGCCCGCGACAGGCACCACGGCCACGGTGCGGTTGTCGCTGCTGCGCGCGCCGCGTTTCCCCGATCCCCGCACGGACCAGGGGACGCACCGTTTCCGGTACGCGCTGGTGCCGGGGGCGTCGGTGGGGGACGCGGTGCGCGAGGGGTACCGGATCAATCTGCCGGAGCGGCGGGTGCCGGGCTCGGCCGCCGTGGCCCCGCTCGTGCGGGTCACGGGCGAGGCGGTGGTGGTCTCGGCGGTCAAGCTCGCCGACGACGGCAGCGGCGATGTGGTGGTGCGCCTGTACGAGTCGCGGGGCGGGCGGGCCCGCGCCCGGCTGACGGCGGACTTCCCCGTCTCGTCGGCGGCGGTGTGCGATCTGCTGGAGCGGCGCACGGGCGAGGCGACGGTGGATCCGGAAGGAGGAGGCCTCGCGTTGTCGCTGCGGCCGTTCGAGATCGTCACGTTGCGGCTGGGGCGGGTGTGAGGAGGCATGGCGCCCGGGAGGCGCACGGCACGCGGTCGGCCGTGCGCGGGCCGGTGGTGGTGCCGGGCGGTGGTGGGCGGTCGAACGGTTCGCTGAAGTGTGCGCTTAGCATCGGGGCATGAAACTCCGTCTCCCCCGTCGGCGTGGACGGCTGTGGGCCGCCGTGGCCGCCGGCACCGTCCTCCTCGGGGCGGGCACGTGGACGGTGGCCTCGGCCACGGGTCAGCAGGATGCCCCGGTGCACCGCGAGGACCGGTTCCTGTCCGTGCCGGAGTCCCCGGGCGAGGAGCGTGCCTCGGTGCGCGTGGACACCTCGTTCTTCACGGCCGGTGGTGCGGGGCGGCGTCCGGCGGTGCTGCTGGCGCACGGTTTCGGCGGCAGCAAGGACGATCTGCGCGGGCAGGCCGAGGAGCTGGCGCGTTCCGGGTACGCGGTGCTGACGTGGTCCGCGCGCGGTTTCGGGCGCTCCACGGGCCGTATCGGCCTCAACGACCCGGAGCGTGAGGTCGCCGACGTCAGCCGGCTCGTCGACTGGCTGGCGCGGCGCCCGGAGGTGCGGCTGGACGCGGACGGCGATCCCCGGGTCGGTATCGCCGGTGCCTCCTACGGCGGGGCGGTCGCGCTGCTGGCGGCCGGTCACGACCGGCGGATCGACGCGATCGCCCCGCAGATCACGTACTGGGATCTCGCCGACTCCCTGTTCCCGGGGGATGTGTTCAAGAAGCTGTGGAGCGGTGTCTTCTTCACCACGGGTGCTTCCGGCGGCCCGCTCGTGGGGAAGCCGCAGGAGCCGGGCGGCTCGCCGGAGGACTCGCGGACCGGTCCGCAGGGCGGTGCGGGGGCGGGCGACGGCAAGACCGGGCGGCCGGGCGGGCCGGGCGGCTGCGGCCGGTTCGCGCCGGAGCTGTGCGCGATGTACGAGCGCGTGGCCGTCGCCGGAAGGCCCGATACGGCGGCGCGGCAGTTGCTCCAGGCGCGCAGCCCCTCGGCGGTCGCCGGACGGATCAAGGTCCCGGCGCTGCTGGTGCAGGGGCAGCGCGACTCGCTCTTCCCGCTGGAGCAGTCCGACGCGGCGGCCCGCGCGATCGCCGGCAACGGGGCGCCCGTGGCCGTCGACTGGGTCGCGGGCGGGCACGACGGGGGGTTCGGGGAGAGCGGGCGGATCGCGCAGCGCACCCGCGCCTGGTTCGACCGGTATCTGAAGGGGGACGCCGCGGTGGACACCGGGCCGGTGTTCCGGGTCACCCGGAGCGGGGGCATCGACTCCACCGAGGGCGGGCAGCGGCTGCGCGGCGCGAGCGCGGACCGCTATCCGGGGTTGCGCGACGCGCCGCGCGAGGTCGCGCTGTCCGGCCGCGAGCAGTTGTTCTCCAGTCCGCCGGGGGCCGCGCCGCCCGCGATCTCCGCGGTGCCGGGGGTGGGCGCGCTCTCCCGGCTGTCGGGCCTCGGCGTCGGTGTGGCGCTCGACTTCCCCGGCCAGTACGCCCGGTTCGACTCCGCCCCGCTCGACGAGAGCGTCCGGGTCACGGGCAGTCCCACGGTCCGTGTCACGGTGAGCTCCGACACCGACGAGGCGGTGCTGTTCGCCAAGGTCTACGACGCCGGTCCGGACGGGCAACAAGTGCTGCCCGCGCAGCTGGTGGCCCCGGTCAGGGTGACCGGGGCGCGCGGCGGCCGGGAGGTCGAGCTGCGGCTCCCGGCCGTCGACCACACCTTCGAGGCCGGGCACCGGATGCGGCTCGTGCTCGCCTCGACCGACCTCGGCTACGCGTCCCCGGCCGAACCCGCCGCGTACACCGTCGCGTTGGCGGGCAGCCGGGCACTGAGCGTGCCGACCGCGCCCGGCGTGCGGACGGCGGGCACCGCGCTGCCCTGGTGGGTGTGGGGGCTGCCGTCGGGCGGTGTGCTCCTCGCCGGCGCGCTGCTGCTGGTGCGGCGGCGTACGGCCG
The DNA here is from genome assembly GCF_042656465.1 of Streptomyces gamaensis. Lineage (NCBI taxonomy): Bacteria > Bacillati > Actinomycetota > Actinomycetes > Kitasatosporales > Streptomycetaceae > Streptomyces > Streptomyces gamaensis. The sequence continues at coordinate 110,144 of NZ_JBHSPB010000008.1, read as the reverse complement.
TACCGCCGCCCGATCCGGCGCTCGCCGACGTGCCGTTGGTCATCAGCGGGCTGAACAAGCGCTACACCGGGTCCGCCGAGCGGTGGGCGGTGCGGGAGCTGTCGTTCCGGGTCGGGCAGGGGCAGGTGCTGGGCCTGCTGGGTCCCAACGGGGCGGGCAAGACCACCACGTTGCGCATGCTCATGGGTCTCATCCGCCCCGACAGTGGCGAGATCCGGCTCTTCGGGCACGCGGTCCGGCCGGGCGCGCCGGTGCTCTCCCGGGTCGGGGCGTTCGTCGAGGGCGCCGGTTTCCTGCCGCATCTGTCGGGGCGGGCGAATCTGGAGCTGTACTGGCGGGCGACCGGCCGGCCCGCGCGGGACGCGCGTCTCGACGAGGCGCTGGAGATCGCCGGGCTCGGTGACGCCCTGGAGCGCGCGGTGCGCACCTATTCGCAGGGCATGCGGCAGCGGCTGGCTCTCGCGCAGGCCATGCTCGGGCTGCCCGATCTGCTGATCCTGGACGAGCCCACCAACGGGCTGGACCCGCCGCAGATCCGCGAGATGCGCGAGGTCATGACGCGCTACGCGGCGGCCGGCCGCACCGTGATCGTCTCCAGTCACCTCCTCGCGGAGGTCGAGCAGAGCTGTACGCATCTGGTGGTCATGGACCGGGGCCGGCTGGTGGCCTCGGGCCCGGTCGCGGACATCGTGGGCTCGGGCGAGACCGTACTGGTGGGCATCGAGGGCGGGGTGAGCGAGGTGGTCGCGGAGAAGGTGGCCGCGCTGCCGGGTGTCGCCTCGGCGGTCCGCGGCGAGGAGGGCCTGCTGGTGCGGCTGGCCGGTCTCAGCGCGGCGGAGCTGCTGGTCGAGTTGGTGCGGCTGGAGGTCCCGGTGGCGCGCCTGGGTCCGCACCGCCGTCTGGAGGACGCCTTCCTGACCCTGATCGGAGACCCGTCATGAGCAGCGCGAGCATGAACGCCGTGAGCACGAACGCCATGAGCATGAATGCCATGAGCATGAACGCCGTGAGCATCGGAGACCCGTCATGAGCACCGCGCCCGGAGCCGCTGCCGCCCCGCCGGGTTCCGCGCCCGGCTACCGCGCGCGGCGCACGCTGCCCCTGCGGGTGGAGGCGGTACGGCAGTTGCGGCGGCGCCGCACGCTCGTGGTCGGGGCGGTGCTCGCGGCGCTGCCGTTCGTCCTGATCGCGGCCTTCGCGATCGGCGGACAGCCCGGCGGGCGCGAAGGCCGTGTCTCCCTGGTCGACACCGCGACCGCTTCCGGGGTGAACTTCGCGGCGACGGTGCTGTTCGTCTCGGCGGGTTTCCTGCTGGTGATCCCGGTGGCGCTGTTCTGCGGGGACACGGTGGCGGCGGAGGCGGGCTGGTCGTCGCTGCGCTATCTGCTGGCGGCCCCGGTACCGCGGGCCCGGCTGCTCGCCGTCAAGCTGACGGTGGCGCTGGCGTTCAGCGCGGCGGCGATGGTCCTGCTGCCGCTGGTGGCGCTGGCGGCGGGTACGGCCGCCTACGGCTGGGGGCCGCTGCGCATCCCGACGGGCGGTTCCCTGCCCGGCGAGGTGGCCGTCGGCCGCCTCGCGCTGGTCGTGGCCTACGTCTTCGTGGGCCAACTCGTCACCGCCGGGCTGGCGTTCTGGCTCTCCACGGTCACGGACGCGCCGCTGGGCGCGGTCGGCGGCGCGGTGGGTCTGACGGTCGTCGGCAATGTCCTGGACGCGGTCACGGCCCTGGGCCACTGGCGCGAGCTGCTCCCCGCGCACTGGCAGTTCGCCTGGGCGGACGTCCTCCAGCCGCGGCCGGAGTGGGACGGCATGGCCAGGGGCGCGGCGGTGTCGGTGGGTTACGCGGTGGTGCTGGTCGCGCTGGCGTTCCGGCATTTCCGCGGCAAGGACATCGTTTCCTAGCGGAGCGTCAGCTGCCGTAGACCGGCCGCGGTGCCGGTGTCCGGGTCAGGAGTTCGCGTACCGCTCCGCCCGCCTCCGACGGAGTCCAGCGGGAGTTCTTGGTGGCCGTGGGGCCGGGCTGCCAGCCCTCCATGACGGTGATGCGGCCGCCTTCGGCCTCGAAGACGCGGCCGGTGACACCGGCGGCGGAGGCGGAGCCGAGCCAGACGACGAGGGGGGAGACGTTCTCGGGGGCCATCGCGTCGAAGCCGGAGGACGGCGGGGCCATGGTCTCGGCGAAGATCCGCTGGGTCATGCGGGTGCGGGCGGCGGGGGCGACGGCGTTGGCCTGGACGCCGTAGCGGCCGAGTTCGGCGGCGGCGACGAGGGTGAGGGCGACGATGCCGGCCTTGGCGGCGGCGTAGTTGGCCTGGCCGATGCTGCCGAGCAGCCCGGCTCCCGAGGTGGTGTTGACGATCCGGGCCGTGGGGGTGCGCCCCGCCCGGCGCTCGGCGCGCCAGTGCGCGGCCGCGTGCTTGAGGGGCAGGAAGTGGCCCTTGAGGTGGACGCGCAGGACCGCGTCCCAGTCGTCCTCGGTGAGGTTGAGCAGCGTCCGGTCGCGCAGGATGCCCGCGTTGTTGACGAGGGTGTCGAGGCGGCCGTAGGTCTCCAGGGCGGTCGCGACGAGGGAGGCGGCGCCCTTGTCGGTGGCGATGTCGCCGCTGTGCGCCGTGGCCTCGCCGCCGCGCGCGCGGATCTCGGCGGTGACCTTGTCGGCCACGGAGGACGAGCCGCCCTCGCCGCCGGGGCCCACGCCCAGGTCGTTGACGACGACCTTCGCTCCTTCGGCCGCGAAGGCGAGGGCGTGCGCGCGGCCGAGGCCGCCGCCCGCGCCGGTGACCACGGCGACGCGTCCGGCGCAGATTCCGGTCATCTCCGCTTCTCCCTCTTCATGTCGCGCACCTCCCGTGGTGACTCCTCCGCTGCTACCGTCGACACCTAACAAACGTTAGGTGGAAAGGTAGCTGATCCCCTGATGGCTGTCTCCAGTGCGCGCCCCGGCCCGGGCATCGCCGTCGTCACCGTGGACTACCCTCCCGTCAACGCCCTTCCCGTGCAAGGCTGGTTCGACCTCGCCGAGGCGGTACGGGCGGCGGGGCGCGCGCCGGAGGTCCGCTGTGTCGTGCTCGCCGCGACCGGGCGCGGCTTCAACGCCGGCGTCGACCTCAAGGAGATCCGGGGCACCGCCGGCCACGCGGCCCTCCTGGGTGCCAACCGCGGCTGCGCTGCGGCCTTTTCGGCGGTCTACGACTGCGAGGTGCCGGTCGTCGCGGCCGTGCACGGGCACTGCCTGGGCGGCGGCGTCGGTCTCGTCGGCAGCGCGGACGCGGTGGTCGCCGCCGAGGACGCCACGTTCGGCGTGCCGGAACTGGACCGGGGCGCGCTGGGCGCGGCGACCCATCTGGCCCGGCTCGTACCCCAGCATCTGATGCGCACGCTGTACTACACGGCGCGTACGGTCACCGCGCGCGAGCTGCACCGGCACGGGTCGGTGTGGCAGGTCGTCCCCCGCGCCGAACTCCCCGCCGCGGCCCGGGGGCTGGCCCGGGAGATCGCCGCCAAGGACGGTCTGCTGCTGCGGCTGGCGAAGGCCGCGCTCAACGGCATCGAACCGGTCGATGTGCGCCGCAGCTACCGCTACGAGCAGGGGTTCACCTTCGAGGCGACCCTGGACGGCGTGGCGGACCGGCTGCGCGCGGGCTTCGGCGGCCGCCCCTCCTCCCCGGCCGGGGAGGGAAGGTGAGCACGCGCGCGGCCGACAAGACCATGACGGCCGACGAGGCCGTCGCCCAGCTGCGCAGCGGGATGACCGTCGGCATCGGCGGCTGGGGCTCGCGGCGCAAACCGATGGCGCTCGTACGGGCCCTGCTGCGCTCGCCGGTCACGTCCTTGACCGTGGTCTCCTACGGGGGCCCGGACGTGGGCCTGCTCGTGGCGGCGGGCCGGGTCCGCAAGCTGGTGACGGCCTTCGTCACCCTCGACTCGATCCCCCTCGAACCGCACTTCCGCACCGTGCGCGAGCGCGGCGGACTGGAGCTGGTGGAGCTGGACGAGGCGATGCTGATGTGGGGGCTGACCGCCGCCGCGCACCGGCTGCCGTTCCTGCCCGTCCGCGCCGGCCTCGGCTCGGACGTCCTGACCGTCAACCCGGGCCTGCGCACGGTGAGATCGCCGTACGAGGACGGCGAGGAGCTGGTGGCCGTGCCCGCGCTCGCGCTCGACGCCGCGCTGGTGCACCTGAACCGGGCGGACCGGCGGGGCAACGCCCAGTACCTGGGCCCGGACCCGTACTTCGACGACCTGTTCTGCGAGGCCGCCCACGAGGCGTACGTCTCGTGCGAGCGCCTCGTCGACACAGGCGGCTTCGCCCCGGCGGGCGGGCCGCAGACGCTGCTGGTGCAGCGGCACTGCGTCACGGGCGTCGTGGAGGCGCCGGGCGGCGCGCACTTCACCTCGTGCGAGCCGGACTACGGGCGGGACGAGGCGTTCCAGGCGGCCTACGCCAAGGCGGCCGCCGACCCGGCCGGCTGGCGCGCCTTCGCGCGGCGCTTCCTCTCCGGTGACGAGGACGCCTACCGGTCGGCGGTGAACCTTCTTCCCAGGGAGGGGAATTGAGCGTGCGTCGGAGCGAGGTGTGCGTCGTGGCGTGCGCGGAGGCCTGGCGCGGGGACGGGGAGGTCCTGGCGAGCCCCATGGGCGTGGTGCCGACCGCCGGTGCCCGGCTCGCACGGCTGACGTTCGCCCCGGATCTGCTGCTCACCGACGGCGGGGCCCTGCTCGTGGCCGAGGTGCCGGCGCTGGGCGCGCCGGCGGAGCGGATCGAGGGCTGGCTGCCGTTCCGCCGGCATCTGGCGCTGGCCATGGGCGGGCGGCGGCACGTGATGATGGGTGCGGCCCAGCTCGACCGGCACGGCAACCAGAACATCTCGTGCGTCGGCGACTGGCGGCGTCCACGCCGGCAGCTGCTCGGTGTGCGCGGCGCGCCCTGCAACACCCTCAACCACGCCACCAGTTACTGGGTCCCCCGGCACTCACCGCGCGTCCTGGTCGAACGGGTCGACATGGTGTGCGGCGTGGGCCACGACCGGGCGGCCGCCCTGGGCCCGTTCGCGGCGCGCTTCCACCGGCTCCGCCGCGTCGTCACCGACCTGGCGGTGCTGGACTTCGACACGCCGGACCGTACGCTGCGCGTCCGTTCGCTGCACCCGGGCGTCACCGCCGAGGAGGTACGGGCGGCGACCGGCTTCCCGCTGGACATCCCCGCGGACGTGCCCCGCACCCGTGAGCCCACGCGGGCCGAACTGCGGCTGATCCGCGAGGTGATCGACCCGGACGGGCTGTGCCACCGCGAGGTGCCGGGGTGAGCGGCCCGCTGCCGGCGACGCCGCTGACCCGGCTCACCGGGGTCCGTTTCCCCCTCGTGCAGACCGGTATGGGCTGGGTGGCCGGTCCCCGGCTCGTCGCGGCCTCGGCGAACGCGGGCGCGCTCGGCATCCTCGGGGCGGCCACCATGACGGCGGATCAACTGCGGGCGGCGATACGGGAGGTGAGGTCGCGTACGGACCGCCCCTTCGGCGTCAATGTGCGCGCGGACGCCGGGGACGCGGCCGAGCGCGTGGGGATCATCGTGGCGGAGGGCGTGCGCGTCGCCTCGTTCGCGCGCCGTCCCCCGCGCGAGCTGATGGCCCGGCTCAAGGACGCCGGGGTCGTCGTCATGCCCACGGTGGGCGCCCTGCGGCACGCCGAACGGGCCGTGGAGCGGGGCGCGGACGCGCTGATCGTGCAGGGCGGCGAGGCCGGCGGGCACACGGGCGAGGTCGCGACGACGGTGCTGCTCCCGCAGGTCGTGGACGCGGTCGGGGTGCCCGTCGTGGCGGCGGGCGGCTTCCACGACGGGCGCGGGCTGGTGGCCGCGCTCGCGTACGGGGCGGCCGGTGTCGCGATGGGCACGCGCTTCCTGCTCACGGCGGAGAGCACGGTGCCGGCGGCGGTGAAGGCCGCGTATCTGGCGGCCGCCGCCCAGGACGCCGTCGTGACGACGCGGGTCGACGGCGTCCCGCACCGGGTGCTGCGCACCGCGTTCGTGGACACCCTCGAACACGACGGCCGGGCACGGGCGTTGCTGCGTGCGCTGCGGCACGTGTCCGCGTTCCGGCGGCTGTCCGGGGTGAGTTGGCCCGCTCTGCTGCGCGACGGGCTCGCGCTGCGCCGTGCCGCGCCCGCCCCGTGGAACCGGGTGCTGCTCGCGGCCAACACGCCGATGCTGCTGAAGGCGGCCATGGTGGACGGCCGCGCGGACGCGGGCGTGATGGCCTCGGGCCAGGTCGTGGGCCTGATCGAGGACGTGCCGAGCTGCGCGGAACTGGTGGGAAGGGTGATGCGGGAGGCAGAGGAGGTGCTGGGGAGGCTGGCCGCGGCTACAGCCGTTCGATGATCGTCACGTTCGCCTGCCCTCCTCCCTCGCACATCGTCTGCAGCCCGAACCGGCCCCCGCTCCGCTCCAGTTCGTGCAGCAGTGACGTCATCAGCCGTGCGCCGGTGGCACCCAAAGGGTGACCGAGGGCGAGGGCCCCTCCGTTGACGTTGACCCGTTCCGGGTCGGCCCCGGTCTCCGCGAGCCAGGCCATGACCACGCACGCGAACGCCTCGTTGGCCTCGACGACATCGATGTCGTCGATCGTCAGGCCGGCCCGCGCGAGGGCGCGGGCCGTGGCCGGGACGGTGGCGCCGAGCATCCGGACGGGGTCGTCGGCGCGTACCGACAGGTGGTGGACGCGGGCGCGGGGCGTGAGTCCGTGCGCGCGCACGGCCCGTTCGCTCGCGAGCAGCAGGGCCGCGGCCCCGTCGGAGATCTGCGCGGCGAGCGCCGCGGTGATGCGGCCGCCGGGCAGCAGGGCGGTCAGGGCGGCCATGCGCGGCAAGGAGGTGTCGCGGCGGGGTCCCTCGTCGGCCACGGCCTGCCCGCAGGGGACGGTCTCGCGCGCGAAGCGGTCCTCGTCGAGCGCGCGCACGGCCCGCCGGTGCGAGCGCAGCGCGTACTCCTCCATGGCCTCGCGGGTGAGGCCCCAGGCCGCGGCGATGTCCTCGGCACCGAGGAACTGGCTGACGGGGCGGTCGCCGTAGCGCGCGTGCCAGCCCCGGGATCCGGCGTAGGGGCCCTCGGTACGGCCAAGGGGCGCGCCGGCCCGGCCCATGGCGTAGCCGATGGGGATCTGCGACATGTTCTGCACGCCGCCGGCGACGACGAGGTCCTGGGTGCCGGAGAGCACGGCCTGGGCGGCGAAGTGCACGGCCTGCTGCCCGGATCCGCACTGCCGGTCGACGGTGACGCCGGGCACCTCCTGGGGCAGGCCCGCGGCCAGCCAGCCGGTGCGGGCGATGTCCCCGGACTGCGGTCCGACCGTGTCGACGCAGCCGAGGACGACGTCGTCGACGGCGGCCGGGTCCACGCCCGTACGGTCGATCAGGGCGCGCAGCACGTGCGCGGCGAGGTCGGCGGGGTGGAGGGCCGCGAGGCCGCCGCCGCGCCGGCCGACGGGGGTGCGCACCGCTTCGACGATGTATGCCTCGGCCATGGCCGCTGCCCCCTCGGTCGTCCTCGGTCGTCAACTGCTCGGTGGATGCGGGGTCATCGGTCCGCCGGGAGCGTGATGCCGTCGAGGACCATCGACAGGTAGTGGCGGGCGATCTCCTCGGGCGTGCGGTCGCCGTCCGGCCGGTACCAGGAGGCGGCGACCCACACGGTGTCGCGCAGGAAGCGGTAGGCCAGGCGCACGTCCAGGTCGGGGCGGAAGACCCCTTCGGCGACGCCGCGTTCCAGGGTGCCGAGCCAGACCTCCTCGAACCGGGCCTGGGATTCGGCGAGATAGGCGAAGCGCGGCTGTGTGGCGAGGTGCCGTGCCTCCTTCTGGTAGATGGTGACGGCCCACAGGTGCCGGTCGATCTCCCGGAAGGACTCCACGACGAGGGACTCGACGGTCTCGCGGGGGCCGAGTCCGGCGGCGAGCACGGCGTCGTAGCCGGCCCACAGCTCGTCGAGGAAGCCGGTGAGGATCTCGTCGAGCATCGACTCCTTGGAGTCGAAGTGGTAGTAGAGGCTGCCCGCGAGCAGTCCGGCCCGGTCGGCGATCCGGCGGACGGTGGTGGCGTTGTAGCCGTGGGCGGCGAACACCTCGGCTGCGGTGGCGAGGAGTTCGCGGCGGCGCCCGGGCGCGGGCTGGACTGCGGTGGTCTTCTTGCTGTTCGGCACGGGCTCATTGTGGGTCACGCGCGCTGCCCGCCGACCGACACGGTCTCGCCGGTGAGGTACGAGGAGTAGCCGCTGGCGAGGAAGACGATCACGTTGGCGACCTCCCAGGGTTCGGCTCCGCGGCCGAGCACCTCGCGGGCGGCGAGTTCGGTGAGCAGTTCCGGGGTGGTGACCTTGGCGAGGTGCGGGTGCGGGGCGAGGCTGGGTGCGACGGCGTTGACGCGGACGCCGAAGTCGGCGGCCTCGACGGCGGCGCAGCGGGTCAGCGCCATGACGCCGGCCTTGGCGGCGGCGTAGTGGGCCTGGCCGCGCTGGGCGCGCCAGCCGAGGACGGAGGCGTTGTTGACGACCGCGCCGCCGGCGCCGTGCGCGCGCATGCGGCGCAGGGCGGCCCGGGTGCAGCGGAAGGTGCCGTTCAAGGTGGTGTCGAGGACGGCCTGCCACTGTTCGTCGGTCATCTCCACGAGCTCGGCCGTGCCGCCGAGTCCGGCGTTGTTGACGAGGATGTCGAGGGTGCCGTGCCGCTCCTCGGCGAGGTCGAACAGGGCGGCGACGTGCGTCTCGTCGGTGACGTCGCAGGGCAGTCCGGCGACGTTGCGGCCGCCGAACTCCTCGCTGAGCGCGGCGACGGTCGCCCGCAGCCGCCGGGCGTGCGCGTCGCCGAGGACGACGCGGGCGCCCTCTTCGAGGAAGCGGCGGGCGGTGGCGCCGCCGATGCCGGTGCCCGCGGCGGCGGTGACGACGGCGGTGCGGCCCGCCAGCAGCTCGTGTCCGGCGAGGGGCTTCGGGGGCTGCGGGGTGCCGCGCGACTCCTCGACGCTGCTCATGGGGGCACGTTAGCCTGCCTAACACTTGTTAGGGAAGGAGTGGTATGGACGCCACCCGTGTCCCCGACCCGCACACCCCGCCGGGGGACGACGTCGTGCTCTACGCCCGCTCGGGCCCGGTCGCGACGGTGACGATGAACCGGCCCGAGTACCGCAACGCCCAGAATTCCGCGCTGACTTACGCGCTCGACCACGCCTTCTACCGGGCCGCCGACGACGACGGCGTCAAGGTCGTCGTCCTCGCGGGAGCGGGCGAGCACTTCAGCGCCGGGCACGACATCGGCTCGCCCGGCCGCGATGCCGACCGGCCCTTCGCGCGGACCGCCGGACTGTGGTGGGACCACTCGGACAAGGCGGGCGCCGAGCGGCGGTTCGCGCGCGAGTCCGAGGTGTACCTGGGGATGTGCCGCCGCTGGCGCGAGCTGCCGAAACCGGTGATCGCCTCGGTCCAAGGGGCCTGCGTGGCAGGCGGGTTGATGCTGGCCTGGGTGTGCGACCTGATCGTGGCGAGCGAGGACGCGTTCTTCGCCGACCCGGTGGTGCGGATGGGCGTCCCCGGCGTCGAGTACTTCGCGCATCCGTGGGTGATGCCGCCGCGTATCGCCCGGGAGTTCCTGTACACGGGCGAGCGCATGAGCGCGCGGCGCGCGTACGAACTCGGCCTGGTCAACCGGGTGGTGCCGCGCGCCGAACTCCGCGCCCGGACCATGGAGTTGGCGACGCGCGTCGCCGGGATGCCGCGCATGGGGCTCGCCCTCGCCAAACGGGCCGTCAACCAGGCCGAGGACCTTCAGGGGCTGCACAGCGGTCTGGACGCGGCCTTCGCCCTGCACCACCTCGCGCACGCCCACAACGCGGAGACCACGGCCGACCCGCTCGGCGGTGTGGGCCTGCGCGCCCTCAAGGACGGGGAGGGGGGCGGCTGATGGACCTCGACCCCACCCCCGGGGAGGCGGCGTTCCGCGACGGGGCCCGCGCCTGGCTCGCCGCGCACGTGCCCCGCCGGCCCCTGCGGTCGCTGGAGACCGCCGAGGGCTTCGCCGAGCACCGCGCCTGGGAGCGGACCCTGGCGGACGGCGGCTGGTCCGCCGTCGACTGGCCGTCCCGGTACGGCGGCCGGGACGCCTCCGCCGTCGAGTGGCTGCTGTTCGAGGAGGAGTACTGGGCGGCCGGGGCCCCCGCCCGCGTCGCCCAGAACGGCATCCGCCTCCTCGGCCCGGCCCTGCTGGAGCACGGCACCGAGGAGCAGCGCGCCCGGCTGCTCCCGCCGACGGCGCGCGGCGAGACCGTGTGGGCGCAGGCGTGGTCCGAGCCGGAGGCGGGCTCGGACCTGGCCGCGCTGCGCTCCACCGCCGTGCGCGCGGAGGGCGGCTGGCTGCTGCGCGGGCACAAGACGTGGTCCTCGCGGGCGGCGTTCGCCGACCGTGCCTTCGGGCTGTTCCGCAGCCACCCGGGAGCGGAGCGGCCGCACTTGGGGCTGACGTACGTGATGTTCCCGCTGGACGCCCCCGGGGTGACGGTGCGTCCGATCGCCCGGCTCGACGGCAGGGCCGCCTTCGCGGAGCTGTTCCTGGACGGGGTGTTCGTGCCCGACGCGGACGTGCTCGGCGAGCCGGGGCAGGGCTGGCGCGTCGCGATGAGCACCGCCGGTGACGAGCGCGGCACGACGCTGCGCAGCCCCGGCCGCTTCACGGCGGCCGCCGAGCGGCTCGTGGCGCTGTGGCGCGCCACGGCGGACCCGGCGGACACGGCGCTCGCCGCGCGGGTGGCGGGCGTCGTGCTGCGCGCGCGGGCGTACCAGCTGCTCGCGTACGCGCGGGCGGGCCGCCCGGGAGCGGGCGGCGCCCGGTCCAGCCTCACGAAGCTCCTCTGGTCGGAGCTGGACCTGGCCCTGCACGAGCTCGCCCTGGACCTGCTGGGCCCGCGCGGCGAGCTGGCCTCCGGGGCCGACGACGCGCCGCAGGGGGGCGGTTGGGCGGACGGCTGGGTGTTCGCGCTGGCCGGTCCGCTGTACGCGGGCACGAACGAGATCCAGCGCGACATCGTCGCCGAGCGCCTGCTGGGGCTGCCGAGGGGGCGCCGCCCGTGAGGTTCTTCCTGGACGACGAGCAGCGCGCCTTCGGCCGTACCCTCGACCGGATGCTCACCGCCTCCGACGCCCCGTCAGCGGTACGGTCCTGGGCGCGCGGCGACCACGCCCCGGGGCTCGCCCTGTGGCAACGCCTCGCGGAGTCCGGGGTGTTCGCGCTGGCCGTACCGGAGGAGTACGGCGGCGTGGGGCCGCTTCCGGTGGAACTGGCGGTGGCTTTCGTGGAGTTGGGCCGTCACGCGGTGCCGGGTCCGCTGGCGGAGACGGTGGCGGTGGCGGCACTGCTGTCAGCGCTCGGCGAACGGGACGGCGGCGGGCTCGCACGGGAATGGCTGCCGGGGATCGCGGACGGCACGGTGAGGACGGGCCTGACGGTGCCGGGAGGCAGCCCGTACACACTGGACGCGGACGTGTGCGAGGCGGTGTTCGTGGTGGAGGAGGTGCCGCCTGAGGCCGAGGGCCCCTCCCCCGGCCGGCCCGGCGGTCCGGGCACCGTGGCCGATGCCGGCGCGGAGAGCACGACCGGCGGTGCGCCGCCGGAGGGCACGGGCCGGCAGGACACTCCGGGCGCCGGGCGGACCACGGGGCGTCCCGCCAGCGGCATCGGGAGTGCGCCGAACTCCCCCGGCCGGCCGGGCGGTTCGTACCGGCTGCGCCTCGCCGTTTCCCACGGGTCCGTCCAGCCCTCCCTCGATCCCGCGCGCCGGCTCGCCCGGCCGCTCGCCGGCACGGACATCCGGCTCTGCTCGCCCGCCGTGCGCGCCGCGGGCGGTATCGCCGCCGGCTGGGCGGCGTTCGCGGTGGCCGCGCAGGCGCTGGGGGTCGGGCGGGAGCTGCTGGCGCGTACGGTCGCGTACGTGAGGGCGCGGCGCCAGTTCGGGGTGCCCGTCGGCTCGTTCCAGGCGGTGGGGCACCGGCTGGCCGACACCCTGCTCGCCCTGGAGTGCGCCGAGCCGCTGGTGTACGGCGCGGCCGTGGCCCTCGCGCGGGGCACCCCGGACGCCGGCCGTGCCGAGGTCGCCGCCGCCAAGGCCGCGGCGGGCGAGGCCGCGTACGCCGCCGCCCGTACCGCGCTGCAGTTGCACGGGGCGATCGGTTACACCGCCGAGTACGACCTGTCGCTGTGGCTCGGCAAGGCACGGGCCCTGCGCTCGGCGTGGGGCGATCCCGCCGCGTGCGGGCTGCGTGTCCTGGACCACCCTTCATTGTTTCACTAGTAAAACATCTGCTAACGTTCTCGTATGGTGAACGAGTCGCACCGGCGGCAGCACCGCCGCCCCCTGCCCCGCCCCCTGCCGTCCCTGCGCAGCACGGTCCGGCTGAACAAGGGCACGGACATCTGGCACAAGCCGGCCTTCAGCGGGGCCGTCGCGATGGCGGTGCCCAACCTCGTGCTCTACGCGGCGGGCCGCCTCGATCTGGCCCTGTACGCGGCGGGCGGGGCGCTGTGCGCGCTCTACGGGCACGACCGGCCCTACGCGGCCCGCGCCCGGACGCTGGTGTGGGTGGTCCTCGGCATGGCCGCGAGCGTGGGCCTGGCCCTCACGGCCGCCTCGCTGACGCGCTCGGCCGCCGTGCTGGTGCTGGTGACGGCCCTGCTCGCGGCCGCGCAGAAGACGCTGTGCGACGCCACCCGCGTCGGCCCGCCGGGCAACCTCATCTACACGTTCGTCACCGCCACCGTCTGCTTCGTGCCGCAGCGGCTCACGGAGGTGCCCGCGCACGTCGCGGTCACGCTCGCGTGCGGCGCGTTCTCGTGGCTGGTGTGCATGGCGCCCGGGCTGGTCCGCCCGTACGGACCGGAGCGCATCGCCACCGCCCGCGCCCTGGAGGCGGCCGCCCGGCTGCCGCACGGCGCAGCCGGCGGCGGGGCCGCCGTGCCGCGGGCCCGGCACGCCGCGCTGGCCGCCCTGCACACGGCCCGGCACGCCCTGCGTCCGGGGCACGCCGAGCGGGACCGCCTGTGGCTGCTGCTCCACGAGGCCGAGGCGACGCTGGCCCACGGCACCCCGGAGCGCACCGAACGCTGCGCGGAGCGGGCCCGCGCGCTGCGCTCGGGACGGCTGCCCGAGCCGTCCGGAGCGGCCCCCGCCGCCGTACGCCCCGTGGAGCGCTCCGGCGCGGCGCGCGCCGTGCTGGACCGGCTGCGGCCCGGCTCCCCGCTGCTGCCCGTCGGCACCCGGGTCGCCGTCGGCGGCGCGCTCTCGGGCTGGGCCTCGATCGCGCTGGGCACCGGCCACCCGTACTGGGCCGTGGTCACCGCGACCGCGGTCCTGCAGGCCAACACGTCCCTGACCTGGCAGCGCATGCTGCAGCGCACGCTCGGCAGTCTCGCGGGTCTGCTGCTGTTCGCCGCTCTGGTGCCCCTGGCCCGCACCGGGCCACTGGCGATCGTGGCCCTGGCGGCGCTCCTCCAGATCGGTGCCGAGGCGTTCCTGCCGCGCAACTACTGGCTGGGTCTGGTGTGCGTCACGCCGCTCGCGCTGCTGCTGTCCGGGCTCGTCGCCGGACTCGACGCGGGCGAACTGGCCGCCGACCGCTGCGCCGACACACTGATCGGCGCGGCCGTCGGGCTGCTGGTGTGCGCGCTGGTCACCAACCGGCGGGCGGCGGACCGGGTCGAGGCGGCGGTGGAGCACGTGCGGGAGGCGCGGGCGGCGGCACTCGCCGTACTGGAGCGCTCGTACGGTGCCCAGGAGGCCGGCCGGGCCCGCGACCGGCTCATGGCCTCGCTGGTCGAACTGCGCGCGGCGGCGGACACGGCGGACGGCGAGTGGTGGCAGCGGCCCCTGCCCGCGGAGCCGGTGGCCCGCGCCGAGCGCGAAGCGCACGCGGTGCTCGCCGCGCTGGCCCCCTGCGGGCAGCCGGCGCGCCCCGCGCCCGTCGGATAGAGGGCCGCCGACCGCGCGCTCCCGGTCCGCTGCCGCCGACGGCCCGGGAGCGCGGAACCCGCGGCGTTCTCCTCGGCGTTGCTCCGGCGGCGGACCGGCATCCGCGCGGCGCGCACCGGTCCGCCGTGCCCCGGACACGTCCGCGCCCGGCGCGGTGCGCACCTCGCTTCCGGCGGGCCCCGGGCGGGACGGCAGAATCTATCCGGAGCACCGAACCGAAAGGATTCCCACCGTGACCGAGGACGTCGTCGCGCGCGTGCTGCGCCAGTGGCAGCAGGTCCACCCCGGACTCGACTACGCGCCGATGGCCGTGATCGGCAGGCTCAACCGCTGCGCCGCCCTGCTGCAGCAGGCCACCGACGCCCCGCTGGTGCGCGAGGGGCTCACGCGCGCGGAGTTCGACATCCTGGCCGTACTGCGCCGCACGGGCCAGGAGCTGACCCCCGGGCAGATCGCGCGGGAGACCTTCGCCTCCGGCGCGGCCGTCACCAAGCGGCTGCGCGTCCTGGAGTCGCGCGGGCTGGTCGCGCGCCGCCCCGACGAGCGCGACCGGCGCGTGGCCCACCTCGCCCTCACCGAGGAGGGCGGCGAGCTCATCGACCGGCTGATCCCGCATCAGCTCGGCTACGAGGGGACGCTGCTGGCCGGGCTCGGCGCGGAGCGGCAGAGCCAGCTCGCCGACACGCTCGCCGAGCTGCTGGTGCTGCTGGAGGGGCGCCTCGGCGGGCTCCAGCCGTGACACGGCGTCCAGGGAACCGGTGCCCTCTTTGGGATGAACCCCGGCTGCCGCCCGCTGACGCCGGGTCAGCGGGCGGCGTGACGTCATCCCCCTGTCCCCACTTGATGATGACTCTGTAACAGCGGGCACCCCGCCGCCGCCCGCCGCCCTCTCTCCAGGTGAGTCAAGAGATCGTCGAGAGGGAAGGCAGGGCCCGCGTCATGAGGCTGCCGAAGAAGCACAGGAACCGGATCGTGGTCGCGGCGGCGGTGCTCGCGCTCGCCGGCGGCACCGTCGCGGTGGCGGCCTCGAACAACCCCGGGGACAAGGCGGAGGCGCGGAAGGTCGAGCAGCCCGCCCCGGCCAGGAGCGGGGTCAGCGAGGAGATCTCGCGTCAGTCCGAGGACTCCGGCAAGCCGGGCGAGGAGAAGAAGACGGTGAACCTCACCTTCGACGACGGCCCGGACCCCACGTGGACGCCCAAGGTCCTGGACCTGCTGCGCGAGTACGGCGCGAAGGCGACCTTCTGCATGATCGGCCCGAACGCGAAGGCACACCCCGACCTCGTCAAGAAGGTGGTCGCGGCCGGGCACCGGCTGTGCGACCACTCCATGTCGCACGACACCACGATGGACAAGAAGCCGGTCGACTACCAGCAGCGGGAGATACTCGACGCGCAGAAGCTGATCGAGGAGGCGTCGGGCGGCGAGCCCGTGCGCTACTACCGGGCGCCCGGCGGGGCGTTCACCCCCGACAGCCGGCGCGTCGCCGCCGAGCACGGCATGCGGCCGCTGGGCTGGAACGTGGACACCAAGGACTTCGAGCACCCGGGCGTGGAGAAGATCCTCGACACCGCCCAGCGGCAGCTCGCCAAGGGCCCGACGGTGCTGATGCACGACGGCGGCGGCAACCGGGGGCAGACCCTGGAAGCCGTGGCCAAGCTGCTGCCCTGGCTGAAGCAGGAGGGTTACACCTTCAGCTTCCCGCAGGCGTGAGACGGGCCGGGAGACAGGCGCGGCACGACGTCACTGTGCCGCGCCCCCGGTGAGCCCCGTTCCCGGGGAGGGGGACGGGGCTTTGGCGTCCGGGAAGGCGGTGCCGTTGTCGCAGATCATGTCGGCCAGGATGGCGTTGCCGTCGGTGAGCACGACCTTGGTGTCCCGCAGCCGGCCGCCGACCGGCGTGTCGTTGTCGGCCGCGGTGCACACGATCTGGCTGCGGGCGACGGGGGACAGCACCGTGGGATTCAGCGGCAGTTGCACCCGCACCTGCCGCCCGTCGACGGTCACCTGGACGCTGCGGGGCGGGAACCCGGGCAGTTCCGAGTACAGGCCGCGGGCCCGCTCCGCCTCGAAGGGCCCGTCCAGCAGCAGTGCGACGGCGCCCTCCGCGCCGAGCCGGGCCTTGGCCATCCGGGTGGTGCCGCGCACCCCGGTCGGCGACATGAAGTACAGCTGTACCGTGTCGCCCTTCTCCCCGGGCCGTTTGACGCCGGTCGCGGGGACGCCCATGTCGACGACGTCGGTGGTCGTCACGCCGCAGCCGGCGAGGAGCGTGCCCAGGGCGAGCGCCAGGGCGGCGGCGGGCAGGGTACGGCGGGCCCTCACGCGTCCTCGCCTCCCGTCCGCAGCGGCAGGTCCACGGTGAACACGGCTCCTCCTTCGGGCCGGTTGGCGGCGCGTACGGTCCCGTCGTGCAGCCGCACGTTCTCCAGGGTGATCGCGAGGCCCAGGCCGCTGCCCTCGGAGCGGGCGCGCGCGGAGTCCGCCTTGAAGAAGCGGTCGAAGACGTGCGGCAGCACCTCGGGGTCGATGCCCTTGCCCCGGTCGGCGATCTCGATCAGCAGCCGTTGCCCGGTGGGGTTTTCTGCCGGTTCCCCGGCACTCGCCTCCACGGCGCGCACGCCGACGGTCACCGGTTCGCCGCCGTGCCGCAGGGCGTTGCCGACGAGGTTGGCGACGACGACGTCGATGCGGCGGGTGTCGAGCCGGGCCCGCAGTCCCTCGGGCAGATCGGCGGTGACCTTCTCGCGCCAGCCGCGCGCCTGGAGGGTCTTGCGGACGGTCTCGGCGACGTCGACCTCGTCCAGGTGCAGGGCGGCGGCGCCGGCGTCGAAGCGGGAGATCTCCATCAAGTCCTCGACCATGCGGGCGAGTTTGCCGGTCTCCTCGCTGATGAGCCGCACCGCGTAGGCGGTGTCGGGGTCGAGGGAGCCGGCGTCGTCGTCGAGGACGTCGACGACGGCGGTCATCGCGGCGAGGGGGGTGCGCAGCTCGTGCGAGACGTCGGCGGCGAAGCGGCGGGAGTTGGCCTCCATGCGGCGCAGTTCGGCGACGTTCTCCTCCAGGGCCTCGGCCATCTCGTTGAACGTGCGGGAGAGGTCGGCGAGTTCGTCGCGTCCGGTGACCTTCAGCCGGGTGTCCAGCTCACCGGCGGCGATCTTCCGGGAGGCGCGGCGCAGTTCGCGTACGGGCCGCAGCACGCCGCGCGCGGCGATCAGCGCGGGCACGGCGGCGAGCGCGACGGCGGGCACGGCGCCGCTCTGCGCGGCCTCGACGAGGGCCTGCACATTGGCCTCGTCGTCGTGGAGCGGGAGCTGGGCGTAGACCTCCAGGCCGGAGCGTTCGTCGGAGCCGTAGTAGGTGACGGGCAGCCCGACGACGAGCCACAGGCCGCCGTCCATGTCCATGCGCTGCAGGGCGGGCACCCCACTGGCGACCCGCTGCTGGAGGTCCTTGGGGATGCCCACCTTGGGGTCGGCGGCGGGCACGAGGGGCCCGTCCTTGTAGCGGACGTGGATGATCCAGTGCTGTGACTCGCCGCCCCGGGTGAGCCCGCGGCTCAGTTCGCGGAGCTTGTCCTGGCCGGCCGGGAAGGTGTAGTCGGGCACCTGCGAGTTGATCTGGGAGCGCAGGGCGGCGACGGCGGTGTCCTGGGTGCGCTTGAGGATCGCGTTGCGGGCCTCGCGGAAGGTGAGCGTCGCCGTGGTGAGCGCGCTGAGCGCGGCCACGAGCAGGAAGGCGACCACGAGGCGGGCCCGCAGGCCGCCGACGGGCAGCCGCGGGAGCTTCCACCGCGCCGGGAGCGCGGGCCATCGGAGCCGCGGCCGGCTCCTGCGTACCGCCAGGGTCACAGCGGCCCGAACCGGTAGCCGAAACCGCGGACGGTCTGGATGTACCTGGGGGAGCGCGTGGAGTCCTCGATCTTGGTGCGCAGGCGCATCACGCAGGCGTCCACCAGGCGGGCGTCGCCGTGGTAGCTGTGCTCCCAGACGTGCTCCAGGAGCTGCTGGCGGCTGAAGACGCGGCCCGGGGTGGCCGACAGGTGCAGCAGCAGCTTCAGCTCGGAGGGGGCGAGCGGCAGGTCCTTGCCGTGTTTGGCCACCAGCAGGCCCGCGCGGTCGATGGTCAGGTCGCCGTGGGTCTCGGCGGGCCGGCCCGCCTCCGGCTCGGGGCCGCCGTCGCCGGGGGCGGCACGGCGCAGGACGGCGCGGATGCGGGCTTCGAGGACCTCACCGCGGGCGGGCTTGACGATGTAGTCGTCGGCTCCCGCCTCCAGGCCCAGCACGACGTCGATGTCGTCGCCGCGCGCGGTGAGCATGATGATGGGGATCTGCTGGGTGGCGCGGATCCGCCGGCAGACCTCGAAGCCGTTCTTGTCGGGCAGCATCAGGTCCAGCAGCACGATGTCGGGCCGGAAGGTCTCCAGGGCGGCGAGGCCCGCCTGGCCGGTGGGCGCGCCCTCGACCTGGTGGCCGCGGCGGCGCAACGTGAGGGTGACCCCGTCCCGTACGGCGCGGTCGTCCTCGATCAGAAGCACGCGTGACATGCGGCCCAGTATCCGTGGCGTGTGCACACTCGTGCGACGTGCGGCGGCGGATCGAGAGAACTGTCACTGATTGCTCATATTCACCGGGCCCTACGGGGTGGCGGAAGGGCCCGCGCGTCACAGGCCGATGTGCCGCAGGAGCAGGGCCCGGAAGTCCCGGTCGAAGGTCTCGTAGCGGCCGCGCAGGCGCTCGCCCGGCCAGTCGGCGGGCAGCAGCGGGGCGGGCAGGACCGGGTCGGCGAGGAGGTGGCGCAGCACCGCCGCGGAGACCGTGAACCGCTCGGCGAGGCCGCCGGGGCGCCGGTCGAGGGCGGCGGCCAGGGCCCGCGCCCGCCGGGCCCAGCCGTCGAGGTCCCACAGGGCGGCGGCGAGCGCGGCCGGGTCGTCCTCGGGGGTGCCGGTGAGCCACGCGCACTGGCCGGTGACCACGGGCGGCCGGTCACGGACGAGGTTGGCGGGGCGCAGCCAGCAGCCCTCGCGTGCCTCGGCCAGGCGCAGGGCGGCCATGGCGGTGCGCAGGGCGGCCCGGTCGGCGGGGGTGCGGCGCTCGGCGGTGACCAGCGCGATCTCCCAGTCCCCCTGCCAGGGGCGGGTGCGCGGGGCACGGCTGTCGTCCTGGCGGGCCTGCCGGGCGACGAGCCGGCCGGTGAGCCGGTAGGTGCCGGAGTGCGCGCGCAGGTCCCCGGCGGCGACCATGCGGGTCAGAGCGGTGCGGACGGTGCCCTCGGCGATGCCGAAGAGCTCGCCGACGCGGACCAGGGCGCGGGCGGGCAGCTCGGGGGGATGGTGGCCGAGCAGGGTGGAGAGCACGACGGAGCGCGCGGTCAGCGGCCGCAGGCCGAGCTCCGCCGGGCCGGCGCCGTCCGGGACCCGGGGCATCGTCACCACCACCCCCTGTCATTACGGTTCTCGATCGCGCATCATGAAAGCGTAATACCCGTGCTCCTGCCAGGTCCTGTGTCGCTCCGCTCCCGGAGGCCGCCATGCCCACGCACGAAGTGTTCAACCAGGTCCCGCCGCTGACCTCGTTCTCCACCGCCGACGACCCGCCGCTGCTGGAGGCGCTGCGGCGCGACGGCGGCTGGGGCGAGGCGGAGGTCCGCGCGCTGGGCGCGCGGGCCGGCTCGCCGGAGGTCCAGGAGTGGGCGCGCACCGCCGAGGCGTACCCGCCGGTGCTGCGCACCCACGACCGCTACGGCCACCGCGTCGACGAGGTCGACTTCCACCCCTCCTGGCACCACCTGATGACGGAGGCCGTGGCCAGCGGGCAGCACGCCGCCCCCTGGGCCGAGCCCCGCGCGGGCGCGCACCTGGTGCGGGCGGCGAAGTTCTACGTGTGGGCGCAGGCCGAGCCCGGCCACGGCTGTCCGGTCTCCATGACGTACGCGGCGGTGCCCGCGCTGCGCGCCGAGCCGGAGCTGGCCAAGGCGTACGTACCGCTGCTGGCCTCGCGCGTCTACGACTACGGGCTGCGTCCGCCGCTCGGCAAACGGGGCCTGATCGCGGGCATGTCGATGACCGAGAAGCAGGGCGGCTCGGACGTGCGGACCAACACCACCACGGCCGTGCCGGCGGGCGACGGCTCGTACGTGATCACCGGGCACAAGTGGTTCACCTCGGCGCCGATGAGCGATCTGTTCCTGGTGCTGGCGCGGACCGACGCCGGGCCGGGCTGTTTCCTGATGCCGCGCGTGCTGCCCGACGGCACCCGCAACGCGATGCGGCTGATGCGCCTGAAGGACAAGCTCGGCAACCGCTCCAACGCCTCGGCGGAGATCGAGTACGAGCAGGCGGTGGCCTGGCCGGTGGGCGAGCCCGGGCGCGGGGTGCGCACGATCGTCGAGATGGTCGGCATGACCCGCCTCGACTGTGTGCTCGGCGCGGCGGCGGGCATGCGGGCCGGGCTGCGCCAGGCCCTGCACCACGCCGCGCATCGGCGGGCCTTCGGCGCGAAGCTGATCGACCAGCCGCTGATGCGCTCGGTGCTGGCGGACCTGGCGGTGGAGTCGGAGGCGGCGACGGTCCTGGCGATGCGGCTCGCGGCCACCCTCGACCGGGCCGGGGAGGGCGACGCCGCGGAGGCGGCGCTGCGCCGGATCGCGCTGGCGGCGGGCAAGTACTGGGTGTGCAAGCGGGGCAGCGCGCACGCCGCCGAGGCGCTGGAGTGCCTGGGCGGCAACGGCTACGTGGAGGAATCGGGGATGCCCCGGCTGTACCGGGAGGCGCCGCTGCTGTCGATCTGGGAGGGCTCGGGCAACGTGGCGGCACTGGACGTGCTGCGGGCGCTGGAACGCGAACCGGGCGCGCTGGACGCCTACTTCACGGAGGTGGAGGCGGCGGCGGGGGCGGACGTCCGGCTGGACGCGGCCACCGAGCGGCTGCGCCGGCTGCTGCGCGGACTCACCGAGGACGCCGGGGGTACGGGCGGTACGGGCGCGCAGTTCCTCGCCCGCCGCGTCGCCGAGCAGCTCACGCTCGTCCTGCAGGGCGCGCTGCTCGTCCGGTACAGCACGCCGGCCGTCGCCGACGCCTTCTGCGCCTCCCGGCTGGGCGGCGACTGGGGGTACGCCTTCGGCACCCTGCCGCCGGGCACGGACGTGGGCCCCGTCCTGGAGCGGGCCGCCGTCGAGGAGGACCGGTGAGCACGCCGGCCGTGCGCACCGAGCGGCGCGGGCCCGTCACCACGGTCGTCCTCTCCCGCCCGTCCGTGCGCAACGCCGTGGACGCGCCGACCGCCGCCGCGCTCGCCGACGCCTTCCGGGCCTTCGAGGCGGACGAGCGGGCGCGGGTGGCGGTGCTGTGGGGCGAGGGCGGCACGTTCTGCGCGGGCTTCGACCTCAAGGCGTTCGGCGAGGCGAGCCGCAACTCCCTCGCCCCGGAGGGCGACGGCCCGATGGGGCCCACCCGGATGCGGCTGTCCAAGCCGGTGATCGCCGCGATCAGCGGTCACGCGGTCGCGGGCGGGCTGGAGTTGGCGCTGTGGTGCGATCTGCGGGTGGCGGAGGAGGACGCGGTCTTCGGGGTGTTCTGCCGCCGCTGGGGCGTGCCGCTCGTCGACGGGGGTACGGTGCGGCTGCCCCGGCTGATCGGGGAGAGCCGGGCGATGGACCTGGTCCTGACGGGCCGTCCGGTGTCCGCCGAGGAGGCGTACGCCATCGGCCTGGCGAACCGTCTGGTGCCGCGCGGCGGGGCCCGTGGGGCGGCGGAGGAACTCGCGGCGCGGATCGCGCGCTTCCCGCAGGGCGCGCTGCGCGGCGACCGGGCCTCGCTGCTCGAACAGCACGGGCGTACGGAACAGGAGGCTCTGGGGGTGGAATTCTCCTACGGCACGGCCGTGTTGGACGAGGCGGCGCGGGGCGCGGCCCGCTTCGCTGCGGGCGCGGGCCGGCACGGTGGCTTCGAGGACTTCGAGGGTTTCGAGGACACGGCGAGCGGTGCGTGACCGGCTTCGGCCCAACTGGTCCGCCCCGAACCGGAATCCGATTGTCCGTCCCGGCCCGCACACAGGGCGCAGCGGCCTTCACCTCATCGGAGGGTTTCCCGCGCACCTGCTACAGACATGGGTGCGGCACCCACCACCATCTGCTGCGTGACGGGATGGGTGCGGGCGGTGCGGGCGGGGTTGGTGGCCCTGGTGGCCGTCCTGGCAACAACGGCTGCCGGGCCGGCCGCGAGGGCCCCGGACGACGACGGCGGCACGGTCACGCTGCGCGGCCGGCACGGTGCGGCGATCCCGCCGCACGACGGGAACGGCACCGCGACCACGCGTCGTGGCGGGCACGACGCGGCACCCCCGGGACGCAGTCCCGACAGCGCCACCACCGCACCACGCGTCCAATACGGCACGGCGGCCCCGCCGCACGACGGAAACAGCACCGCCACCGCGCGTCGCGACCGGCACGACGGGGCAGCCCCATCGCACGACGGGCACGACACAGCAGCCCCGGCACACGGCCCCGACAGCACCGTCATCGCACCGCGCGGACGACACCGCACCGCGACCACGCCTCACGGCCGGCCCGACGCGGCAGCCCCGTCACGCACCCCCTACGGCCACGCGGCCGCACCGCGCGGCACCGCATCCCCGACGCGTGACCGGCAAGGTGTCGTCGTCTCGGTGCCCGGCGCCGGCGCGGCCGTGGTGGGCGGTGGCGACAGCGCAAGCGTCTCCGCTCGCGACGGCGACAGCGTGGCCTCGCTGGTCCGTGACGGTTCCGGCTGTCTGACGTTGCGGGCCCGCTCCGGGGAGGTCAACGCGACGCTGCGCACGCCCTGTTGGCCCTCCCCCTCCTCCTCTCCCCCGCCGCGGCCGGCTCCGCCGCGCAGTACTCCGGGCAGTACACCGTCGCGCGCGCCCCGGCCCGTACCCGCGCCTCCCCCGGCCCCTGCCCCGCCGCCGCGGGTGCCGAAGCCGCCTGCCCCTGCCCCGCCGCCGCCAGCGGCCCCGGCGTCGCCCACGCCACCGCCCCCGCCCACCCCGCACCTCGTGCCCCGGGCCTATCACGCGTCCGCGCCCAGGCCGCCGCGCAGCGGCACGTCGCTGGTCACCCTGACGCTGATGACCACGGCCCCGGCGGTGCTCGCCGCCGCGATGCTGCGACCCCGTGGCAGCGGCGGCAGCGGCGGCAGCCGCAACCGCTGACCCGACGTCAGAATCCTGCATCCGTGCCCCGCCTTCCCCCCACCCCCCGGAGGTCTCCCCATGGCCGAATGGCTGGTTCTCGCCATCGCGATCGCGTCCGTGTGCGCGGTCGTGCTGGCCATCACCGTGCTGCGCTCCCGCACAGCCGGGCCCGACGACGACCCCGGTCAGACCCCGGATGTCATCGAGTACATGACGATGATGGTCGGGGTCGTGTACGCGATCGTGCTGGGGCTGGCCATCGCGGGCGTATGGGAGGCCCGCAACGCCGCCCAGGACGCGGTGCGCGCGGAGGCGCACGCGCTGCACGAGGTGGCCCAGCGGGTCCAGGCGTTCGCGCCCGCGACGCGGGACCGTACGCGCGCGGACGTCGACGCGTACGCGCGCCACGTGGTGCGCACGGAGTGGCCGGCCATGCAGCGGGACGGCCGTCTCACCGAGCGGGGCGGGCAGTTGCTGGAGAGGGTGCGTACCGACGTCACCTCCTACGAGCCGCGCAACGACCACGAGGGCCAGTCCTACCAGCCGCTGCTCGACCAGGTCGGCGCGGCGGCCGCGGCCCGCGAGGCCCGCGCCCAGAACGCGGACGACACGATGCCGGGCGTGGTGTGGTTCGGGCTCATCGCGGGGGCGGCGGTCGCGGTGGGGCTGATCTTCCTGCTGCAGATCCGGCGTTCGCCGCGCGAGCTGCTGCTGGCCGGGCTCTACAGCGCGCTCATCGCGTTCCTGCTCTTCCTCATCTGGGACTTCAACAGCCCGCTCGGCCACGAAGTGGCCGATTCGGCGGGGCCGTTCACCGAACTGTTCGCCATCTGACGGGCAGTCGTTTCAGGCCGTTCTGCAGATTGGACGTCAGCCGGACCGGCTCGCCCGCGAGTTCCAGGTCCACGAGCCGTTCCAGGGTGGTGCGCAGCATCGCGCGCAGCTGCACGCGCGCGAGGTGGGCGCCCAGGCACATGTGGGGGCCGTGGCCGAAGCTGACGTGCGGGTTGGGGCTGCGGGTGATGTCGAAGCGGTCCGGGTCGGTGAAGACGCGCTCGTCGCGGTTGGCGGAGGCGTGGTAGACGACGACCTTGTCACCGCGCCGGATCCGCGCCCCCGAAAGCCGCGTGTCCCGGGTGGCGGTGCGCCGGAAGTCCATGACGGGCGGCCAGTGGCGCAGCACCTCCTCCACGGCGGACGCGGTCAGCTCGGGGCGGGCCAGGAACAGGGCGCGCTGCCCGGGGTGCTGAAGGAAGGTGAGGAGCCCGCCGGGGATGCCGTTGCGCAGGGTCTCGTTCCCGGCGACGGCGAAGAGGAAGAACATGGTCTCGAACTCGTCGTGTTCGAGGCCGGCTTCGCGCATGCGGGCCATGACGCTGCCGGGCCGGGGCCGCTCGGCGAGGGCGTGCGCGTAGGCGAACATGTCGGGCAGTCCGGCGCGCGAGCGCGGGTCGAGCGGCCTGTCGTCGGGCCCGTGCGCCCCGGGGCGCAGGGCGAGGGCCGCGCGGCCCATGGGGGTGAGGGTGGCGGGGTCGGCGGTGGCCGAGTGCGCGTGGTCGGGGTCCTGGTAGCCGATGACCCGGTTCGACCAGTCGTACAGCAGCAGCCGGTCCTCCTCGGGCACGCCCATGAGGTGGGCGAGGGTCCACACCGGCAGGTCGGCGGCCACGTCGACGTAGTCGGCCTCGCCCCGGGCGGCGACGGCGTCGATCAGGGCGTGCGCCCGTGCCTCGATGACGTCCTCCAACTCCCGTACCGCGCGGGGGGTGAAGGCCGCGGCGACGATGCGGCGCAGCCGCAGCTGCGCGGGCGGGTCCTGGTTGAGCATCATCGTGCGGACGAAGGCCAGATCGCCGGGGGTGGCCGGATCGCGGATCTGGGTCCCGCCCAGGTGCGAGGAGAACAGTTCGGGGCTGCGCAGCACCCGGCTGACGTCCGCGTGCCGGAAGACCGCCCAGTAGCCGGGCCCGGCCGGCCAGGGGCCGACGGCGGGCTCCTCGATCCAGCACACCGGGTGGTGTTCGCGCAGCTCACGGAAGAGCGCGTAGGGCACCGCGCGGGCGTAGGAGGCGGGCGCGAAGACCTCGCGGAGGGCTTCGCCGGCGGGGGCGGCGGGGGCGTCCGGTGCGGGTTCGCTCACGGTGTGGACCGTACGGCCTCGGCTGGCGGGCCCGTCAACCCCGCGTCAACAATGTGTGCGGGGGCGTGTGTCCGGCAATAGGTACAGCAGTTCCGCACGGACGGGAGGTACGGACGGTGACGGGTACCGGATCCGGGTGGGAGGACTCCCCCCGCGTGATCGGTGAGGCCGAGGCGGACGCCCTCGTCCGCGGCATCTGTTTCAAGACCGGGCCGCCCCGGCTGCTCGGTGTGGAACTGGAGTGGCTCGTCCACGATCTGCGCGACCCGGTGCGTCCCGTCCCCCCGCCCCTGCTGGCGGCCGCAGCCGACCGGCTGCGCGAGCTGCCGCTCGCTTCCTTGTTCACGGTCGAACCCGGCGGCCAGGTGGAGTTCAGCTCCCGGCCCGCGAAGTCCCTGGCCGACTGTGTGGCGGAGGTCTCCGCCGATCTCGATCTCGCCCGCGAGGCCCTGGGCGGCCTGGGCCTGGCCCTCGCCGGCTACGGCCGGGACCCCTGGCATCCCCCGCACCGGCTGCTGTCCACGCCCCGCTACCGCTCCATGCAGACGTACTACGACCGGTTCAACGCGGCCGGCCGCACGATCATGTGCGCGACGGCGTCCGTGCAGGTCTGTGTGGACGCGGGCTACGAGGAGCCGGGCCCGCTGGGCTTCGGGCGGCGCTGGGCCCACGTGCATCTGCTGGGCGCGGTGCTGCTGGCCGCGTTCGCCAACTCGCCGCTGCGCAACGGCAGGCCGACCGGCTGGCGCTCGGTGCGGCAGGCCTGTTACGCGCACATGGACCCGGGCCGCACGCTGGCCCCCGGGGGCTCCGCGGACCTGCGGGCGGCCTGGGCGGCCTACGCGCTGGACGCGCCGATCATGGTGCTGCGTTCGCGGGGCGGCTGCTGGGACGCGCCGAAGGGGCTGGACCTGCGGGGCTGGATCCGCTCCGGCCGGCCCCGCCCGGCCACCGCCGAGGACGTGGCCTACCACCTGACCACGCTCTTCCCGCCCGTACGGCCGCGCGGCCACCTGGAGTTGCGCATGATCGACGCGCAGCCCGGGGCCGACGGCTGGCTCGTGCCGCTCGCGGTCACGGTGGCGCTGTGCGACGACCCGGTGGCCGCCGAGACCTCCTACCGGGCGGTCAAGGCCCTGGCCGACGCCGCCGGCGAGGCCCCCGCCCCGCGCAACCCGCTGTGGTACCGGGCGGCACGGCACGGGCTCGCGGATCCCGAGCTGCGGGCCACGGCCGCGACCTGCTTCGCGGCGGCCCGGGAGGCGCTGCCCCGGATGGGCGCGCCCGCCCGGGTGCTGGCCGCCGTCGACGACTTCACCGCCCGCTATGTGGACCGGGGGCGCTGCCCCGCCGACGACCTGCTCGACGCCTGCGTCGGGCCGGCCGGCCGCGAGGAGGACCGATGACCGCCCCCGGCCCCGCCCCCGACGGGGATCTTCTGCGCGAACGGGCCGCGCATGTGCTGCTGCGGGCGCGGGAACGCACCCGCGCCCTGACCGAGTGCGTCGACGACCGCGAGCTGGTGGCCCAGCACTCGCCGCTGATGTCGCCGCTGGTGTGGGATCTGGCGCACATCGGCAACCAGGAGGAGATCTGGCTGCTGCGTGCCGTGGGCGGCCACGACGCGCTGCGCCCCGAACTCGACCCGCTCTACGACGCGTTCGAGCATCCGCGGGCCGAGCGGCCCGCGCTGCCGCTGCTGCCCCCCGATCAGGCACGCCGCTACGCCGGGGACGTGCGTGCCCGCGTGCTGGACCTGCTGGGCACCGCCCCGCTGCACGGCCGCCCGCTCGTGGAGGGAGGGTTCGCGTTCGGGATGATCGCACAGCACGAGCAGCAGCACGACGAAACCATGCTGATCACCCATCAGCTGCGGTCGGGGCCGACGGTGCTCTTCGCGCCCGAGCCGCCGCCGGCCGCCCCGGATACAGCCGCCCTGCCGCGCGAAGTCCGCGTCGAGGGCGGCGCGTTCACCATGGGGACCTCCCAGGAGCCGTGGGCGCTGGACAACGAGCGGCCCGCGCACCGCCGCTTCGTGCCGTCCTTCTGGATCGACACGCTCCCGGTGAGCAACGGCGACTACCTGCGCTTCATCGAGGACGGCGGCTACCGCGAACCGCGCTGGTGGCACCCGGCGGGCTGGGAGCAGGTGCGCGCCCACGGCCTTCGCGCGCCCCTGTTCTGGCGGCGCGAGGGCGGCAGCTGGGTGCGCCGGCGGTTCGGGACCGTCGAGCCCGTCCGCGCGGCCGAGCCGGTTATGCACGTGAGCTTCTACGAGGCGCAGGCGTACGCGGCGTGGGCGGGCCGGCGGCTGCCGACGGAGGCCGAGTGGGAGAAGGCCGCCCGCCACGATCCGGCCACGGGCCGCTCGACGCGCTATCCGTGGGGGGACGAGGATCCCACGCCGGAGCGCGCCAACCTCGGCCAGCGCCATCTGCGGCCCGCCGACTCCGGGGCCTATCCGGCGGGCGGTTCCCCGCTGGGGGTGCGGCAGTTGATCGGGGACGTGTGGGAGTGGACGGCGAGCGACTTCCTGCCGTACCCGGGGTTTTGCTCCTTCCCCTACCGCGAGTACTCCGAGGTGTTCTTCGGCGACGGCCACAAGGTGCTGCGCGGCGGTTCGTTCGCCGTGGACCCGGTGGCCTGCCGGGCCACGTTCCGCAACTGGGACCTGCCGGTGCGCCGGCAGATCTTCTCCGGTTTCCGCACCGCGCGCGACGCCGAGTGACGCCCATGTGCCGTCATATCACTGTGCTGGGCGAGGAGTTCGGGATCGGCACGCATATGGTGGACCCGCCGCACGCTCTGGTGCGCCAGTCCTGGCAGCCGCGCATGCAGTGCTCGGGCACCGTCAACGCGGACGGCTTCGGCGTGGGCTGGTACGCGCCCGGCGACCCGCTGCCCGCCCGCTACCGGCGCGCCGGGCCGATCTGGGCGGATCCGGGCTTCACCGACCTCGCCCGGGTCGTGCGCACCGGGGCGCTGCTCGCGGCCGTACGGGACGCCACCGCGCCCGGCGCGGACGGGGAGGCGGCGGCCGCGCCCTTCGCGGACGGCCCGTATCTCTTCAGCCACAACGGGGCGTTGGCCGGCTGGCCCGGGTCCGCGGCCCCGCTCGCCGCGCGGCTGCCGCCCGGGGAGCTGCTGGGGCTCGCCGCCCGCACGGACTCGGCCTTCGTCTGGGCGCTCGTCGCGCACCGGCTGCGCTCGGGGATCCCGCCCGGCGAGGCCCTGGCCGCGGCCGTCCTCGACCTGGCCGCCGCCGCGCCCGGCTCACGGCTGAACCTGCTGCTGACCGACGGCTCGGCCGTCGCCGCGACCGCCTGGGGCGACAGCCTGTGGTACCTGGCGGCCCCGCCCCGCCTGCTCGTGGTCGCCTCCGAACCCTACGACGACGACCCGCGCTGGAGCCCTGTCCCCGACGGCCATCTGCTCACCGCGACCCGCACCGACCTCGCCCTCGCACCGCTCAAGGAGCCCCGTCAGTGAGCCCGTTCGTCCTCACCCGCACCCTTCCCCCCGACGCGACCGCCGCCGCGCTGCGCGCGGACGTCGCCCAGGGCCTGACCCGTTCGCCCAAGGAGCTCCCGCCGAAGTGGTTCTACGACGCGCGCGGCAGCGAACTGTTCGACGAGATCACGCTGTTGCCCGAGTACTACCCGACGCGCGCCG
This sequence comes from Streptomyces gamaensis, assembly GCF_042656465.1. Lineage (NCBI taxonomy): Bacteria > Bacillati > Actinomycetota > Actinomycetes > Kitasatosporales > Streptomycetaceae > Streptomyces > Streptomyces gamaensis. The sequence continues at coordinate 81,164 of NZ_JBHSPB010000008.1, read as the reverse complement.
AGCGGGAGATCCTGCTCGCGCGCTCCGGGGAGATCGCCGCGGCGAGCGGGGCCCGTACCCTCGTGGAGCTCGGCTCGGGCTCCTCCGACAAGACCCGGCACCTGCTGCGGGCGCTGTCCTCCCTCACCCACTACGTGCCCGTGGACGTCAGCGAGAGCGCGCTGTCCGGGGCGGCCGGGAGACTGCTGGCCGAGCACCGGGCGCTGACCGTCCACGCCGTGATCGCCGACTTCCAGGAAGCGCTCGTACTGCCGCGGGTGCCGGGCCCCCGGCTGCTGGCCTTCCTCGGCGGCACCGTCGGCAATCTCCAACCGGCCGAGCGGGCGCGGTTCTTCGCCCGGCTGCGGGCGGAACTCGCCCCCGGTGACGCCTTCCTGCTGGGCACGGACCTGGTCAAGGACGAGGGCACGCTCGTCGCGGCCTACGACGACGCGGCCGGGGTGACCGCCGCGTTCAACAAGAACGTCCTGGCCGTCGTCAACCGCGAGCTCGGCGCCGACTTCGACCCGGAGGCCTTCGACCACGTCGCCCTGTGGGACGCCCGGCGCGAGTGGATCGAGATGCGGCTGCGGGCCCGTACCGCCCTCGTGGTCAAGGTGCCCGCGCTCGACCTCGCGGCGCACTTCGCGGCGGGCGAGGAGATGCGCACGGAGATCTCGGCGAAGTTCCGCAGGGAGGGGATCCGCGCGGAGCTGGCGGGCGCCGGGCTCGCTCTGACGCACTGGTGGACCGACCCGCGGGGCCGCTTCGCGCTGTCGCTGTCCGTCCCGGTGTGAGCGCGGACGCCGCACGGCCGGTGTCCGTCACCCGCGGGCACCGGCCCGCCTCGCGCCCGGCCGCCGCGCGGTGCACCGTGGGAGCAGACCACCGCCCGCTCACCGCCGAGACCGCAACGGAGCGCCGCCATGTCCGACCACACCTACCGGGTCACCGAGATCGTCGGCTCGTCGCCGCAGGGCGTGGACGCGGCGATCCGCAACGGCATCGCCCGGGCCGCGCAGACGCTGCGCGCGCTGGACTGGTTCGAGGTCACGGAGATCCGCGGCCATATCGAGGACGGGGCCATCGAACACTTCCAGGTCGGTCTGAAGGTCGGTTTCCGGCTGGAGAACCCGCAGGAGCCGGCCCGCCCCTGACCGGCGCGCGGATCCCGCACAGCGGTCGCGCACCCCCACGGCGCGCGCCGTCCGCCCCACCGGCGCGCGCCGCCCCGCACCCTCGTGCCGGGCTTCCTGGCCGCTCACGGGCCCCGTGAGCCGGCTTCTGTGCTCGTATACAGAACTGCACGATTGTGCAGTCGTTGGTGGCGTGACGCTCTCGGCCAACTCCCGACGGGCAGCAACTGCATTAGGCCCGTGGACGGGCACGGGACGAGCGAGGGGCCGGTAAGACCGTGGTCGGCGACGAATACATCAGTTGGCGCAACCAGTTCCTGCTGCTGCTCGACCGGATTCCCACGCCGCTCGCGGTCTGCCGGGCGGACGGCGAGGTCACGCTCGCCAATCCGGCCATGGCGGCGGAGTGGGGCACGGCCCCCGCCCGGCTGCGCGGCCGCAGCCTGCAGGAGCTGTTCCGGCCCCGTACGGTCGGCCGGCTCGACCGGCACATCGAGGCGGTGCGGCTGGGCCGCCGGTCCCGCCACCCCATCGAGGTGCGCTGGCTGGTGGGCGCGGACGGCATCGAGCGGGAGGGGGAGCTGCTCGTGGACCCGGTGGGCGAGGCGTCCCCGGCCGCCCCGATGCTGCTGGCGGTGCTGCGGGTGCGGCCGGACCCCGCGCCCCGGGTGGTGGAGCCGATGGCGGAGGTCAGCGTGGTGGAGGGGCACATCCTGGCGCTGGCGGCGGCCGGGGCGACGACCGCCGCGATCGGCAAGGCCGTCGGGCTGACCGTCGACGGCGTCAACTACCACCTGACGCGGCTGACGCGCCGCTGGCGGGTGCCCAACCGGACGGCGCTGGTGGCCAAGGCGTACGTGCTGGGGGTGCTCTCCGTGCGGGAGTGGCCGCCGGCGCCGTCCCCTCAGCGGGCGCGGGGCGGGTGCCGCAGCACACAGTCCCCGCACATGCCGCCGGGCACGGCCCGGTAGTACAGACAGCAGGTGTCGCGGACGAACGACACCCCCGCGCCGCCGCACGTCAGGGTGCCGGTGCCGCGCAGCACGGGGTCGTCGAGGACCTCCCGGGCCAGGGCGCGGGCCCGTCCGGCGTCCTCGGGGCGGCCGTGCTCCCGGCACCAGGTGTCCAGCACGCGCAGCGAACCGGCCAGCGCGGAGGAGGCGTTGCCCCACAGCAGCCGCCGTGAGACGGGCACGCTCGCGGCGACGGCCCGGTGCAGGGCGGCGACGGGGCCGCCCAGGACCCGCTCGCGCAGCCGCCCGGCCGGGTCCGCCTCGGCGGGCAGGGCGCGGGGGGCGGGCAGCCACAGGTCCTCGGGCGCGGTGCGCCCGGGGTACCAGCGCAGCCGGGCGTCGCCGAGGTCGGGCAGGCGTCCGGTGAGCACGGCGGAGCCGAGCGCGACGGACAGCAGCCGTCCGGCGATGCCCTGGAACGCGACGGAGGCGGCCACCCGCCGGTCCGCCGTGCCCAGCCGCCGCGCGACGACCTCCACCCGGGCCCGTACGGCCGCCTCGGCCTGCTCCGGCGAGGCGAACGGCAGCCACGCCCCGCCGTCCGGCTCGTCGTCCAGTGTGTCGTCGGGCTCGTCGTCAGGCTTGTCGTCGGTGCGCAGGGCGAAGAAGGGCCCTACGGAGGCGAGTTCGGCAAGGCGCACGGGGGTCCGTTCGACGGGGTCGGCTGAGAGGGAGGTGCGTACGGGCCGCACGCCTCCCATCGTAAAGAGCTCGCGGCGCCCGTGGACGTGACGCGCCCCACCCCGCCCGGGCACGCGCCGCCCGCCCGGGATCGCGGCAACCTCCCCACCACGCCCACCAACTGACGCATGCTTGAAACCTCGCACCCCTCGGGTGAGCCTGAGCGCGACAACGCTGTCAGCACGCGCTAAGGGGCGTGGACGATGAGACGGACCCGACAGCTGTGGTCGCGCACCGGCGCGGCCGCCCTCGCCTTCGCCGCGGTGCTCGGCGCCGCCGCGTTCGCACCCGCGCACCAGGACGCGGTGCCGCCGGGGCTCACCCCCCTGGTGAACCCCTTCATCGGCACCCAGAACGAGGGCAACACCTTCCCCGGCGCCGCCGTGCCCTTCGGGATGGTGCAGCTCTCCCCCGACACCGGGCACGACACCGGCTACGACTACAAGGACTCCCGCATCCGCGGCTTCGGCGCCGTGCACCTGTCCGGCGTCGGCTGCCGGCTCGGCGGGGACCTGCCGGTGCTGCCCACGACCGGCGAGGTCAAGGAGACCGACAACGCGCGCTACGCGGCCGCGTTCAGCCACCGCGACGAGGTGGCGAGCCCCGGCTACTACAGAGCACGGCTGTCCTCCTACGGGGGCATCACCGCCGAGCTGACGGCGGGCACCCGCACGGGCCGGATGCGCTACACCTTCCCGGCCACCGACAAGGCCAACGTGCTGCTCAACTCCGGCCAGTCGCTGCACCGTACGGTCTCCACCACCGTCGAGGTCGTCGACGACCGCACGGTGCGCACCGCCATCACCGGACGCGGCTTCTGCCAGGACACCCGCCCCTACACCCTCTACACGATCACCCGCTTCGACCGGCCCTTCACCGCCCACGGCACCTGGAACGGCTCCCGGGTGCGGGCCGGGTCGCGCGCCTCGACCTCGGCCGGGCGCAACGGCGCCTGGGTGCGTTTCGACACCCGGCGGGAGAAGACCGTCACGGCCACCACCGCGATCAGCTACGTCGACGCGGCGGGCGCGGAGCGCAACCTCCGCAGCGAGAAGGGGAGTTTCGACCGCACGGTCCAGTCGGCGCGCGCGGCGTGGGAGGCGCGGCTGCGCACCGTACGGGCGCAGGGAGGCAGCCGGGCCCTGCAACGGGCCTTCTACTCGGCGCTGTACCGCGCCTTCCTCGCCCCGAACGTGGGCAGTGACGCCGACGGCCGCTACCGCGGCTGGGACCAGCGCGTGCACCGGGCGGACGGCTTCACGTACTACCAGAACTGGTCGCTGTGGGACACCTATCGCACCCAGGCGCAGCTGCTGGCGCTGCTCGCGCCCCGCGAGTCCCGGGACATGGCGCTGTCGGTGCTGCGCGTCGACGCGGACGGCGGCTGGCTGCCCAAGTGGGGCTACGGCACGGTCGAGACGAACATCATGACCGGTGACCCGGTGACGCCGTTCCTGACCAACGCCTACGAGCAGGGGCTGCTCGCGGGCCACGAGGAGGAGGCCTATCGGGCGCTGAGGAAGAACGCGGACGGTGTGCCGCCGCCGGACTCCCCCTACGCCGGCCGCGAGGCCAACGCCGAGTACATCAAGGGCGGTTACGTGCCGTGCGAGCCCAACAGGTCCGCGGGCAAACCCGGTGACTCCGACTTCCGTCAGGGTGCCTCGGCGACGCTGGAGTACGCGCTCGCCGACGGGGTGCTCGCGCGCATGGCACGCGCGCTGGGGCACCGGGCGGACGCCGAGCGGTACGCGGCGCGGGCCGGCGCCTACCGCAATGTCTTCGACCGGGAGACGGGTTTCTTCCGGGCCCGCACCTCCTCCGGTGACTTCACCGGGCCCGCCGACCCGGCGCGCAGCGTCTGCTTCCACGAGGGCACGGCCTGGCAGTACCAGTGGCTGGTGCCGCAGGACATGCCCGGGATGGTGCGGCTGATCGGCGGCCGGAGCGCGGCCAACAGCCGGCTCGACTCCTTCTTCGCCTACGAGCGGCTGCTCGCCGACCCGGCGGGCACGGCCCGCACGGTGTGGGTGCACGGCCCGTACGACTACTACAACGCCGACAAGTACAACCCGCAGAACGAGCCCGACCTCCTCGCGCCGTACGCCTATCTGTCCACGGGGCAGCCGTGGAAGACCACGGACGTGGTGCACGCGGCGCTGACGCTGTTCACCGACGGGCCGGACGGGATCACCGGCAACGACGACCTGGGCACGATGTCCTCGTGGATGGTGCTCTCCGCGATCGGGATCTACCCGGTGCAGCCGGGCACGGACCTGTGGGGGCTGAGCACTCCGGTCTTCGACCGGGTCGAGCTCCAGCTCGACCGGCGCTGGTACCCGCGGGGCGGGCTCACGGTGACCGCGCCCGGCACCTCGGCCAAGGACCGCTACATCCAGTCGGTGCGGCTGGACACGTCGGCGTACGAGCGGACGTACGTGACGACGAGGCAGCTCAAGGACGCGCGGCGGCTGGACTTCGCGGTGGGGGCGAGGCCGTCGGGCTGGGGGACGGGGCAGACGGCCGTCGCGCCGCCGTCGGCCGCCGGTCCGCGCTGAGGGCAGGCGCCCGTGGCCGGGCGGGGCGGCGCCTTCCGTCGCCGTCCCCGCTCGGCCATGATGTGCGTCCCCGGTGCCCGGCGGGCGCGGGCGGGCGACGAGAGGAGCGGGAGATGGGCGGACTCCGGGCGGGCCGGGGCGTACTGCGCCGCAAGCCGATCGAGGCCGTCGAGGAGGGCGGCTCCCGGGAGAGGCTCGCCCGGACGCTGGGGCTGTGGCAGCTCACGGCGATCGGGGTCGGCGGGATCATCGGCGCGGGCATCTTCAGCCTCGCGGGGACCGTCGCGAACGGCACGGCGGGGCCCGCGGTGCTGGTCTCCTTCCTGATCGCGGGTGTCGCGAGCGCGGCGGCTGCCTTCTCCTACGCGGAGTTCGCGGGGATCGTGCCGCGCGCGGGTTCCGCCTACACCTACGGCTATGTGGTGCTGGGCGAACTGGGCGGCTGGTTCATCGGCTGGGACCTGCTGCTGGAGTACACGGCGATCGTCGCGGTCGTCGCGATCGGCATCTCCGGTTACCTCAACTTCCTGCTCGGTGAGGCGCACGCGCAGCTGCCCGCGTGGATGCTGGGCGCGCCCGGCACCGGGCACGGGCACCGGGTGGACTTCTTCGCGGCGCTGCTGTGCCTGCTGATCGCCTGGCTGCTGAACCTGGGCGTCAAGAACGCGGCCCGCTTCGAGACCGCGGTGGTGGGTCTGAAGGTGCTGGTCGTGCTGGTGGTGATCGGGGTGGGTTTCTTCCACATCGACTCCGCCAACTACAGCCCGTTCTTCCCCTTCGGTGTCGGCGGGGCGTTCACGGGGGCGGCCACCGTGTTCTTCGCCGTGTTCGGCTACGACGCCATGTCGACGGCGGCGGAGGAGTCCAAGGACGCGCAGCGCCACATGCCGAAGGCGATCCTGTACTCGCTGGCGGTCTCGATGGTGCTGTACGTGCTGGCCTGCCTGGTGCTGACCGGCATGCAGAACTACCGGCACATCGACAAGGCCAGCGGTTTCTCCACGGCCTTCAAGTCCGTGGGCCTGAGCCGGATCGCGGACGTCATCGCGGTGGGCGCGATCATCGGCATTCTCACGGTGATGTTCACGTTCATGCTGGGCGTGACGCGGGTGTGGTTCGCGATGAGCCGGGACGGGCTGCTGCCGAAGTGGTTCGCCAAGACGCACCCGACCCGGCACGTGCCCTCCCGGGTGACCTGGATCGTGGGGGCCGCCTCCGCGGTGATCGCGGGCTTCCTGCCGATCGGGGAGGCGGCGGAGCTGACCAATATCGGCATCCTGCTGGCCTTCGCGGTGGTGTGCACGGCCGTGATCGTCCTGCGCTACCGGCAGCCGGAGCTGCCGCGCTCCTTCCGCTGCCCGGGGGTGCCGGTGGTGCCCGGCATCGGGGTGGCCGCCTCGATCTGGCTGATCACCTATCTCGACCGGGTGACGTGGGCACGCTTCGCCGTCTGGTTCGTGATCGGCCTGGTCGTCTACTTCTGCTACTCCTACCGGCACGCGGAGCTGGCGCGCGCGCAGGACGGCTGAGGGGGCGGCCCTCAGCCGGTCCGGTTCGTCCACTCCACGCGGTAGCCGGTCAGCCAGTCGTCGGCGCCGCCGGTGTCCTCGGCGGTGCGGCGGCGGACCTCGGCGTCGCGGGCGCGGCGTTCCTCGGTGGTCAGGGGGGTGCGCCCGGCCATGGCGGCGCTGAGGGCCACCACGCGCTCGACGCGGGTGCGCCGCAGCCGTTCGTAGGCGGTGAACGCCCGCCGGGCATCGGGCAGATCGCGCAGCGCGCGGGCCAGGACGACGCCGTCCTCGATGGCGAGCGAGGCGCCCTGGGCGGCGTTGGGGGCGGTGGCGTGGGCCGCGTCGCCGACGAGGACGGCGCGGTCGCTGTGCCACACGGGTGTGGTGGGGATGTCGTAGGCGTTCATGCCGATGACGGCGGTGCCGGAGGAGGCGATGATCGCCGCCGCGGGGGTGCGGTCGGCGGCGAAGGCCTCGGCGGCGCGCTGCCGCCAGCGCTCGGGGCCGGTCCCGGCGAGCTCGGCGCGGGGCACCTCGGCGGCGGGCACGTTGGCGAACCAGTATGTCGTGCCGTCGGGAGCGGTGGTGCAGCCGAAGAAGGCCCGCTGCCCGTAGATCATGCGGTAGGTGCGCGGCGGCACCGGGAAGCGGGTGTCGCCGGTACGGCCGCAGACGGTGAGCTGGCCGGTGTGCCGGGGCGGGGGCGCCGAGGGGTCGAGGAGGGTACGGGTGCGCGAGTGGATGCCGTCGGCGCCGATGAGGAGATCGCCCTCGGCGGAGCTGCCGTCGGCGAACGCGGCGACGACCCCGCCGCCGGGCCGCCGCGCGGCGTCGACGAGCCGTTTGCCGTGCAGGACGGGGATGCCGCGCCGTACGGCCTCGTCGCGCAGCGCCCGGTACAGCTCGGAGCGCTGCAGGGTGCGCGGGGCGATGCCGTCCGGGCCGCCGGGCGCTCCGGCGATGGCCCGGGTGCCGAGCCGGGCCCCGGTGTCGCTGAGGAACTCCACGGTCTCGGCGGGGAAGGAGCGCTCCAGCACCGGCCCGTCGGCGCCGATGGTGCGCAGTGCGGCCAGTCCGTTGGCGAACAGCACCAGGAACGCGCCGAGTTCCTCGGCTCCGCCGGGATACGCCTCGTGGACGGTGGCCTCGACACCGGCGCGCTGCAGGGCCATCGCGGTGACGGGTCCGGCGATGCCGCCGCCGATGATCAGAGCGTGTGTCATGGTGCTCCGTCCCGATGCGTCGAGTCAGGTCGAGCCGTGCCCACGAGCGTAACCGGGTACGTGTCCCGCGCGTCCAGAGGGTGTGCGGGGCGCGGGGAGCCGACGGGCGGCGCGGGTGCGGGTCCTCAAGGCCCCGGGGCCGGGCTCCGCGCAGGGTGCGACCCCGGTGCCGCGCGGGTCCCTCGGCAACGTACGCCGGTCCGGCCGCAGTTGACGGGGCCGGTGCTTCAGTCCGCCGCCCGTGTCGACGCCCGTACCACCAGGCTCGTACGGACCGGGGCCGGCGGTGCGACGGTCTCGCCGCGCAGCATCGTGGCGACGGCCGTGATGCCCAGGCGGCCCAGTTCCTCGCCGCGCAGGTCCACGGTCGTCAGCCCCGGGGTGAGCATCGAGGCGGCGTCGATGTTGTCGAGGCCGACGACGGAGACGTCGTCGGGCACCCGCAGTCCGGCGGCGGCGGCCGCGTGGTAGACACCGGCGGCCGCGACGTCGTCGTCGCAGACCACGGCCCGGGGCGGGCGGGGCAGGGCCAGCAGGTCCCGGGCGGCCTCGCGGGCGGGCTCCGGCCCCTCCCGGAGCGGAATGGCGACTTCCACGACGCGCAGCCGCTCGGCCGCTTCCTCGAAGGCGGCCTGCCGGGAGCGGAAGGTGTAGGAGGGGCGGTGGTAGCGCAGGTGCCCGATGCGCCGGTGCCCCCGCTGCTGGAGGTGGGCGACGGCGGAGCGCATGCCGCCCGCCACGTCGAGGGCGACGACGGGCCGGTGGTCCGCGGCGAGGGCCGGGTCGGCGTCGAGGAGGACGGTGGGCAGTCCGGGCGGCAGTTCGTCGATCTGCCGGTCGTGCGGGGAGCAGATCATCAGGGCGTCGAACTGGTTGGCCGTGATGGTGCGCGTCATGCTGTTGCTGCTGGAGCTGACGACGACGGTCAGGCCGTGCTCCTCGGCGGTCTCGTGGGCGCTGACCAGGACGCGGGCGAAGAACGGGCCGCGGATGCTGGGGACGGCGAGGAGCACCAGCCCCGTGCGGCCCAGGCGCAGTTGACGGGCCGCCGCCTGCGGCCGGTAGCCCAGGCGGGCGGCGGCGTCGCGCACGCGCTTCTCGGTGGCCTCGGAGACCCGCTTGCCGCGGTTGCCCGAGAAGACCAGCGACACCGACGCCTGGGAGACGCCCGCCAGGCGTGCCACGTCGTGACCGGTGGGCCGGCGGGACGCCGTGGAGCGGGAGTGGTTGGCCATGGACACCGTCCCCAAGAGTCCCAGGAGGCAGCGCCGTTGCGCGTTCCGCAGCGGCGCGGCCCGCGCGCCTCGCGCGCGCCGGGCCGACAGCAGGTTATCGGGGATCCCCGGCCCGGCAACGCCCGTACCGGCCGGCGCCGCGGGCCGCGGCGGTCGGCAACACGGCGCCGGGGAGGGCGAATTGGGCACTGCGGACAAGGCCGTGACAACCGGTCGGGTTGGCTCGAAAACGCTTGACGGAACTGGTGCTACGTATAACGATTGGGACTCGTGATCTCACCGTGAGTCCACCGGCACCCCCCACCGCACCCGGCGCCGGCACCTGGAGGACGGTGGAAGCCCGCCGACCTGTCCGTCGTTCCCTACTTCGTCTCTTTGCCAGCTCCCGGTGCGGCGGGAGCCGGCAGCGATTTGCGGAAGGAACTGTGATGAGTGTGCGGATGCTCGAAGCCGGCGACGTCTGTGTGCCCGGAGTCCGGGAGCCGGCGGGGGGCCTGGGGTGCCGGGGGCTGTCGGTGTTCTGGCTGGCGGAGGACGCGGTCGCGCACCACGGGCTGCCGCCGCTGCTGGAGAAGGTGCCGGGGGTGCGGCGGGCGGTCGTCCGGCAGAGCCTCGCGGAGTCCGTCGGCCTGCTGGCGAGCGGCGACTTCGACATCGCGGTCGTGCCCCTCGGGCTGTGCTCGGACGGCTTCGTCCGGGCGGCGCGGGCGGGCGCGCACACCAAACTGCTGGTGGCCCTGCGGGAGGAGGAGGTCAAGTGCGTACGGCACTTCCCGCACAGCCTGTCCGTGGACGGCTATCTGCTGCGGCAGGACATCGGTGTGCCCAAACTCTCGGAGATCTTCCGGCAGATGCTCCTCGGCGAGCTGCCGATGCCGCCGGTGCTGGCGCGTGAACTCATGGGCGGGGCACGGCGGGAGGAGCTCCCGGGGGAGGCCAGGGGGGCGGCGCGGGTGACGGACCGTGAGCGGGAGGTGCTGGACTTCCTCACCCAGGGGCTGAGCAATCACCAGATAGCGCGGGCCATGGGGATCTCCGTCCACGGAGTCAAGCGCCATGTCTCCAACCTGCTGGTGAAGTTCGACTGCACGAACCGCACCGAGGTGGTGCTGGTCGCGCTGCGGCAGGGCATGGCCTCCTGAACCGGCGGCGGCGGGCGCGGGACGGGGAGGCGCCGGTGCTGCTCTCCCCTTCAGCAGCCCCGGCGCTCCACGCCCTTGCCGTCGGCCCGCGGCGTGCCGAAGACCGTACCCCCGTGACGTTCTTCGGCGTGCGCGCCGTGCATTGTTGAACATCTCCGATGGTGCCAGGGGTCGAAGCTCCCGGCTAGGTGCACCATCGGCTACCCCCATCGGCGAGGTGTCCCCGTCGGCGAGATGTCCGCATCACTGAGGTGTCCGCACGGCGATGCGGCATATGCGAGGCTTGCGGTATGTCTCCTGCCCCGGCCCCCGCCCGTGTGCTCGTCGTGGACGACGACCCGACCGTCGCCGAGGTCGTGGCCGGCTATCTCGACCGGGCCGGCTTCGCCGTGGACCGGGCCGCCGACGGCCCCGGGGCTCTGGAACGCGCCGGGGCGGCCCGGCCCGACCTCGTCGTCCTCGATCTGATGCTGCCGGGCATGGACGGACTGGAGGTGTGCCGGAGACTGCGCGAGGACGGCCCGGTACCGGTGATCATGCTCACGGCCCGGGGCGAGGAGGAGGACCGCATCCTCGGGCTGGAGGTCGGCGCCGACGACTACGTCACCAAGCCGTTCAGCCCCCGGGAGCTCGTCCTGCGCGTCGAGTCGGTGCTGCGCCGTGCCCGCGGGCGCCCGGCCGGCCCGGCCGCCGCCGCCCCGCTGCGCGCCGCCGGGCTCGTCCTGGACCCGGCCGCGCGCTCGGCCACCCGCGACGGCGTCGAACTCCGCCTGACCCAGCGGGAGTTCGACCTGCTGGCCTATCTGCTGCGGCATCCCGGGAAGGCGTGCGGCCGCGAGGAGCTGATGCGCGAGGTGTGGGGCTGGGAGTTCGGCGACGTCTCGACGGTGACGGTGCACGTACGGCGGCTGCGCGCGAAGGTGGAGGACGATCCGGCCCGGCCCCGGCTGATCCGCACCGTGTGGGGCGTGGGCTACCGCTTCGGGCCGGCCGGTGTCCAGGAGCGGGGCGGCGACGGCGGTGCGTGACCTCCTGCTCATCGCCCTGTTCGCGTTCCTCGGCGCGGCCGCCGCCGGAGGGCTGGGCGCCGCCGCCCTGCGCGCGCTGCGGCACCGCTCCCTCGCCGTGTCCCTGGCCGTGGTCGCGGCCGTCCCCGTGACGGCGATGCTCGCGGGGACCCTGGCCGTCGCGTGGGCGATGTTCCTCTCCGCGCACGACCTGACGGTGGTCACGGCGGTGTGCGCGATGGCGGCCGTGGTCTCCCTGGCCACGGCGCTGCTGCTGGGCCGGTGGGTGGTCGCCCGCAGCGACGCGCTGGCGCGCGCGGCCCGTTCGTTCGGCGACGCCGGGACCTTCGCCGCCCCGGCCGGCGGGTCGACCGCCGAACTGGCGGCGCTCTCCCGCGAACTGGCGGCCGCCGACGCGAAACTGGCCCGCGCCCGCGAGCGGGAGCAGGCCCTGGAGTCCTCCCGGCGCGAGCTCGTCGCCTGGATCTCGCACGACCTGCGCACCCCGCTCGCGGGGCTGCGCGCGATGTCCGAGGCACTGGAGGACGGGGTGGCGGAGGATCCGCACCGCTACCACCGGCAGATCCGCGCCGAGGTCGAGCGCATCGACGCCATGGTCGGCGACCTCTTCGCGCTCTCCCGCATCCACGCGGGGTCGCTGCCGCTGCGCGTGGACCGCGTACCGGTGCACGACCTGCTGAGCGACGCGCTCGCCGGGGCGGGCCCGCTGGCCCGCGAGCAGGGCGTCCGCCTGGTGGGGCGGCCGCCCCGGGAGGGCGACGACACCCTGCCCGTCGAGGTCGACGCCAAGGAGATGACACGCGTCCTCGGCAACCTCCTGGTCAACGCGATCCGCCGGACACCGCCCGACGGGACGGTCGCGGTGGCGGCGCGGCGCGAGGCGGACACGGTGGTGGTGTCCGTGACGGACGAGTGCGGCGGCATCCCCGAGGACGAGCTGCCGCGCGTCTTCGACACCGGCTGGCGCGGCGCCGCCGCGCGGACGCCGCCGGCGGGCGCGGGGCTGGGCCTGGCGATCGTCCGCGGCATCGTGGAGGCGCACGCGGGGCGGGCGAGCGTGCGCAACGTCGCGGGGGGCTGCCGGTTCGAGGTGACGCTGCCGCTCCCCGGCTCGTGACCCCGGCGGCCCCGCGCGCGGCGGGGCCGCCGGGGTGCCGGGGACCGTCAGCCGTCGGCCGGGGCCCTGCGCGCCTCCCACCGGGCCTCGACCTTCGCGAACCGCCAGTACGACAGGGCGATCGCCCACACCACCACGAACAGCCCCACGATGACGAAGCCGACGTTGTCCAGGTCCAGTCCGGCGATCCAGCCGGTGACCGCGTCGGTCAGGTCGAACTTGTCGTGGACGACGCCGACGAGCTCGATCGTGCCGATGAGGAAGGCGACCGCGATCGACAGCCCGGTGATGGTGAGGTTGTAGTAGACCTTGCGGACGGGGTGGGAGAACGCCCACTGGTAGGCGAAGTTCATGAACGTGCCGTCGAGCGTGTCGAACAGGCTCATGCCGGCGGCGAACAGCAGCGGCAGGCACAGGACCGCGTACCAGGGCAGCCCGGCGGCGGCGCCGCTGCCGGCCATGACCATGAGCGTGACCTCGGTGGCGGTGTCGAAGCCCAGGCCGAAGAGGAAGCCCAGCGGGTACATCTGGCCGGGGCGCGAGACGGAGCGGGTGAGGCGGCCCAGGAGGCGGTTCATGAAGCCGCGCGCGTCCAGGTGCCGCTCCAGCTCGGCCTCGTCGTAGTGACCGGAGCGCATGGCACGGAAGATGCGCAGGATACCGGCGAGGGCGAGGAGGTTGAGGGCGGCGATGAGGTAGAGAAAGCCGCCGGAGACGGTGGTGCCGACCAGGCCGAGGGTCTGGTGGGTGGTGGAGTCCTCGTTCATGAGGGTGCCGGCCAGGTGCGTGCCTCCGGCGACGAGAGCGGCCATGGCGACGACGACGCTGGAGTGGCCGAGGGCGAACCAGAAGCCCACGGAGACGGGCCGTTCGCCGTCGGACATGAGCTTGCGGGTGGTGTTGTCGATGGCGGCTATGTGGTCGGCGTCGAAGGCGTGCCGCATGCCCAGGGTGTAGGCGGTGACGCCGAGGCCGACGCCGTAGACCTTGGAGCCGACGGTGTAGTGGGCGGGGACGACGAGCAGCAGGAGCACGCCGAAGGCGACGGCGTGCAGGGCGGCGACGACGGCCAGCAGGCCGGCGGTGCGCAGGGTGTCCTCCCGTCGCCAGCGGAAGGCGGGCGGCGCCCCGGGGGAGGCGGGCACGCCCGGGCTCCCGGCGCTGCCGTGGACATCGGTGGGCAGGGTCATCTGCGGATCACGCTCCAGCACCTCGTGGATCTTCTCGTGAGATGCCGTGGCCGGTCTCCTGGCTGACGGGTACGTCCGCGCCCGCCCCGCCTTCCCGGCAGCCGGCTGCTGCCAGTGGCCCCGTACACCGCGCGCGGCGTACGGACTGGGACGGTAACTCCCCGATCACAGTGGCGAGGGCCGCTCCGGACTGGGACCACGACGGTCCGCACCGGTCTTCCCGAACACCACGGCCCGGCCACCCTAGCCGTATTCCGGCCACGGACGGGCCCGCTCCGCACACCGGTTGCGCGGTGGGCCGTCCGGGCGGAGCGCGGCGGCCGATCCGTTCGGCTGTGTCCGGGAGATGGACGCCCCGGGCCGGGCGGTGCTACCAGTGCAGCACACCTCCACCGGCTTCCAGGGAAGGGCGGACCGCCATGGCAGAGTCGGCACACGGTCCTTCGGACCAGGGCGCGCCGCCCGGCGGGCAGCGCGCCGGGTTCGTCCGCAGCATCGGGCTGTTCCAGGCCACCGCCCTGAACATGAGCCAGATGTGCGGGATAGGACCCTTCGTCACCATTCCGCTGATGGTCGCGGCGTTCGCCGGCCCGCAGGCCGTCCTCGGGTTCGTCGCGGGCGCGGTGCTGGCCCTGGCCGACGGGCTGGTGTGGGCGGAGCTGGGCGCCTCGCTGCCCGGGGCGGGCGGCAGTTACGTGTATCTGCGGCAGGCGTTCCAGTACCGCACCGGCAAGCTGATGCCGTTCCTGTTCGTGTGGACGGCCATGCTCAACATCCCGCTGGCGATGTCCACGGGTGTCATCGGCTTCGTGCAGTATCTGGGCTATCTGTGGCCGGGAATGACGCCGCTCCAGGGCGATCTGACGGGCCTGGTGCTGACGGTGCTCGTGGTCGCCCTGCTGTGGGGGCGGGTGGAGCACATGGCGCGCCTCAACGTCGTGCTGTGGTGCGTGATGCTCGCCTCGGTGGTGCTCGTCATCGTCGCCGCCTACACCCACTTCAGCCCCGGACGGGCCTTCACCTACCCCGCGCACGCCTTCGAGCTGACCTCCAATCATTTCTGGATCGGCTTCGCCGCGGGCCTGACGATCGGCATCTACGACTACGGCGGCTACTGGACCTCCGCCTATCTGGGCGCCGAGATCAAGAACCCGGGCCGCACCCTGCCCCGCTCCATCGTCTATTCGATCCTCGGCATCATGGTGATCTATCTCCTGCTGCAGATCGGCACGTTGGGCGTCGTCGACTGGCAGGACATGCTCGACCCCGACTCGGCCGCCTCCTCCTCGGTGGCCTCCGCCGTCCTGGAGAGGACCTGGGGCAGGGGCGCGGCGAACGCCGTCACCGTACTGATCCTCGTCACCGCCGTCGCCTCCCTCTTCACGGGGCTGCTGGGCGGTTCCCGGGTGCCGTACGACGCGGCGCGCGAGGGCGTGTTCTTCCGCCCCTTCGGCAGGCTGCACCGGCGGCACCGCTTCCCGGTGCTCGCCCTGGTGGTCATGGGCGCGGTCGGCGGGGCGGGCTTCCTGCTCGGCCGGCACACGGACCTGCAGACCATCATCCAGCTGCTGACGACGGTGATGGTGCTCGTGCAGGCGCTCGCGCAGATCCTGGCCCTGAGCGTGCTGCGCCGCCGGCAGCCGGGGCTGCGCCGTCCGTACCGGATGTGGCTGTATCCGCTCCCCTCTCTGGTGGCGCTCGTCGGCTGGCTGGTGATCTACGGCTACGCGGACAAGGCGTCGCCGGGCCGGCATCCCATCGAATGGTCGCTGGCGTGGGTCGCGGCCGGCTGTGTCGCCTTCGTGCTGTGGGCGCGCCACGAGAAGGTGTGGCCGTTCGGGCCGCGGGAGATCTCCGAGGAGTACCTGACGGGCGCGGGGGCCGCCGATGCCGCGGGTGACCGTGGTGAGGGCGGCGAGGGCAGCGCGGGCGGTGGCGGGGGAACGGACGGGGAGCCGGACGCGGACCCGGGAGGCAAGGCGCCGGCGCCGGTCTGATCCGGCCCGGCCGATGCCGGTTCCGCCGGGCGGTGATAGAACTTGCATCCATGCCTGTGACCAGTTCGCCCCCTTCACCCCCCTCTCCGTCCTCCCCCGGAGGCCGGCCCTCACGCCCCGTCAGGCGGCGCAGACTCCTGTGGCACCGGCTGTTCTTCGGGATCTGGCTGCGGCCGGTCGACATCATGGACGAGGCGCGGGACCGCGGGGTGTGGGGGGCGGCGGCGTTCCTGTGCGTGGTGTGCGGAACGCTGGGGACGCTGGCGAGGGAGTCGTTCTGGGCGCAGTGGCGCGTCGGCCGCGCGCTCGCCGTCGAGGCGGTGGCGATAGCCGACGGCGTGCTGCTGCTCGCGAGCCTTCTGCTGGGCGTGGTCACGCACGCCATCGCGCGCCGCCTCGGCGGCAACGGCAGGTTCGCGCCCACGGTGACGCTGTTCGTGGTGCTGTTCTGGGCGACGGACCTGCCGCGGCTGGCCCTCGATGTGTGGCTGCCCTCCGACTCCTTCGCCGTGCGGGTCGCGGCCTGGGTCACCTCGGGCTTCGGCTACGCCTTCGCCGCGCTGCTGATCCGCGGTCAGCACCATCTGCCCACGCACAAGGCCGTGGCGGCGGTGAGCATACAGATGCTGGCCGCGGTGGCCCTGCTGAAGTTCCCGACGGCCGGGGCCTGACGGCCGCACGGCCCCCGCGCGGCCCCTGCACGGCCCCGCACAGCGAAAGGCCCGCCCGGTGCGACGGGGGATGCACACCGGGCGGGCTCGAAGACAGTTCTACCGCATCACCGATGGGCCATGCATCAAAAACCTGTTCGCCTTTACGGTTTACCAACGCACGGGGAGCGAATTCAGGCCATGCGCACGCGGGACAGCCGCCCCGCCGGCTTCCCGCAGGGCACGTCGGAGCCGGGCGGGCGGGGGGTCGCACGGGGCCGGACCGGTTCGCTGAAGTGACGGGCGCCACACCGTTCGATGCCCGGCAGGGCAGGGGTTCCGGGCGCCCGACTCGGCCTGGGCAAAGGGGAGTTGGCGCGTGTTCCGGAACACCGGCGGGCGCTCGCGGGGGCGGTTCCGCGCCCATCGGGGGCCTCCGGAAGGGAAGTTGGCCGGATACCGTGCCCGGAAGGCGATGCCCCGGGACGTACCGGGCGTAGACAGTGCGGAGGTTCTGGAGGGGGTTCCGCCTCGCCCGGACGCCCGACGGCCGAGCAGACAGGGCCTTTCGGCCTGTTCCGACGGTCGGCCCGCCGCTCCCGGCCCGGCGCGGGCCACCGGCCGCGCGCGTTCCGGTGAATCCGTGCGCGTGGGGCTCTGTCCGTCCCGGGGTGGCCGTAGGACGATGGCACGCTCGCTTCGTACGTGTCCCCGGGCAGGGAGGAACTCTCATGCGTCACCGGCGCCGCAGACCCCTTGACGGACTCCCGACCGCGCCGACGGCCGGGCCGCCGCACACGCTGCGCGGCCCGGTCGCCGTGTTGCTCGGGCTGCTGCTCATCGCCGCGGGTCCGGTCCCGGCCGCGTACGCCGCGGACGGCGGCAGGGCCCCGCACGGGCGGACGGCCGCCCTGGCCGACGCCCTGTACTGGACGGCGGACCGTATGGCGGCCGCCCTGCCGGCGGACAGCGGCAAGCCGGCCGTACCGGAGGCCGCTGCCGCCGCCGTGCCGCCGAGTCGCCCCTTCAACGGGCTGCCCCAAGTGGGCACGTTCTTCTGGACCGACGGACGCAACACCGGCCGCTTCTGCGGCGGCACGGTGGTGCGCAGCCCGCACCGCAATCTCGTGGTGAGCGCCGCGCACTGTCTGCGCTCGCCGGATCCCAAGAAGCACCTGTCGTTCGTGCCGCAGTACCACGACCGGAAGAAGCCGCACGGCGTCTTCCCCGTCGACGACATCTACATCGACCAGCGCTACTACGACCTGGGGACGGGCGGCGGGGCCCGGTGGGACTACGCGGTGGTGCGGCTGGCGCCCCGTCAGGACGGGCGCGAGGCGCAGAGCGTCGTGGGGGGCTTCGACCTCGTGGCCTATCCCGGCTACGCGCACCGCAAGGTCCGTCTCATCGGCTATCCGGGCAGCAGCGACGCCAAGTACCCCAAGCCGCTGGACTGCACGTCCTCCACGCACCGCTTCCGCAGCAAGGACCCGAACGCGCCGGGCGACTTCCTGGAGATCGCCTGCGCCGGCTACATCGGGGGCACCTCGGGGGGCCCGTTCCTGCGGCGGGCGGGCGGCGGTTACGAGCTGATCGGTGTCATCGGCGGCTATCACACGGGCGGTGACACCCCGGACATCTCCTACAGTTCCTACTTCACCGACGACCTCGTCTCGCTGTACCTGCACGCCATCGAGGGCGACGACAACGACTGACGGGCACGGACGACGAGGGGCCCGGGGACGCAAGTGCGCGGTCCCCGGGCCCCTCGTGGCGCTGTGTCAGTGCCGCACCGGCGGGTGGGAGCCCCGGTGGGGGTGGCGGGTGAGGGTGTAGCCGCCGATGGCCGCGAGGGCGCAGAGCACGGCACCGCCCACGGTCCAGCCCCAGCGGTCGGTGAGCCAGCTGCCGTTCCAGCCGTCCTCGGGTTCGCTGACGGCGGCCGCGTGCAGCGGGGCGCCCAGCTGCCCGCCGCCGTCGTGGGCGCCGCCCGCGTCCTCGGCGGTCGCCTCGATCTCGGCCTTCACCGGCCGGCCGAGGTCCCGGTCGGGGACGTCGGTGGCGGTCAGCCGCACGTAGTACGCGCCGGGGAGGGGGTCGTTCGCCCACTGCTCGGACCACGCGCGCACCGTGCGCAGCGTGCACGTCAGGGTCACCGAGGTGTCCTGCTGGGAGGCGCGCTGTGCCGGGGCGCCAAAGGCGCAGGCCTGGCGGCGGCGCAGCCCGTCGAAGACGTCGATCCGCCAGGTGGCGGCGCCCGTACGGGATGCCGCCTCCGGCAGCCGGACCGTCGCCTTCACGGTGGCGCGCTGCCCGGCGCCGGCCGGGAACTGCCAGTACAGGTAGTCCCCGGTGGACGCGCCTGCCGTCGCCTTCTGCCCCGTCTCCAGGGCGGTGGCGGTACGGAAGCCCGTACCGGCCTCCGTGGGCGCCGAGGCGGTGCCGGCCGACGGGCTGGGGCTCTGCGCGGCCGCGGCGCCGGCGGGGGCGAGCAGGGCCGTCCCGGCGAGCAGGAGCGTGCTCAACGCTTTGGTGATACGCATCAGTTCTCCCTCCACACGGCGAAGCGCCAGCGGGACAGCCAGCCCCACACCAGTCCGGCGAGCAGTCCGGTCACGCCGAGGACGGCCAGCAGCACCCAGCCGCGGCCCAGGCCGAAGGCCGCGAGGTCCGAGGGGTTGTCGGGGGCCTTGGCGAGGTCCACGGCGAGTTCGACGGGCATGCCCGGGTCGCGCTGGACGCCGGGCGGTGCGGAGAAGGAGTTGGAGACCTCCAGGCAGACCGTGCGCGCGTCCTTGTCGCCCTTCTTGCTCTCAGCGAGCGGATAGCGCAGCCCGGAGGAGATCACGTCGGTGCGTCCGCTGCCGGCGTCCGAGCCGCGTACGAGCTCCTGTCCGCCCTCGTCGACGGCGCGCAGCAGCACTCCGTAGTCGCGGTCGACGGCCCGGTCGGCGCCCACGCTCACCGAGGCGCGCAGTTCCTGACCCGGCTTCACCTTGACGCGGTACCAGCGGTGCTCGGCGAACTTCTCGCGGTCCGTCCAGATACCGGCGCCGAGTTCGGGGGCCTTCGAGCATTCGGTGGCGCCCTGCGCCGGGCGGGGCGTCTCGACGGGGGCGGCGTCGGCCCGGCGCACCAACTGCTTGATGCGGCTGGAGAGCTGGTCGGTGTGCTGGACGGCGGTGTAGGTGCCGCCGGTGGCCTCGGCGATGCAGGTGAGCTGTTCGCGGGTCTTGTCGTCGTGGGCGAGGCCGAGGGTGTCGACCGTCAAGTGGGTGCCCTTGGCGGCGAGTTCGCGGGCCACGTCGCAGGGGTCGGGCTGCCCGCAGGAGTCCTCGCCGTCGGTGATGAGCACCACACGGCGGGTGCCGCCGTCGGTGCCCAGGTCCTCGTCGGCGCCGCGCAGCGCGTAGCCGATGGGCGTCCAGCCGGTGGGCCGCAGGGTGGCCACGGCGGCCTTCGCCTCGGTGCGGTCGACCGGCCCCACACGGTACAGCTGTCTGCTGTCCTTGCAGCCGATCTCCTTGTCCTCGCCCGGGTAGTTGGCGCCGAGGGTGCGGATACCGAGCCGCACCCCGTCCGGCACGGCGTCGATGACCTCGTTGAAGGCCTGCTGGGCGGCGGCCATGCGGGAGCCGCCGTCCACGTCGCGGGTGCGCATCGAGCCGCTGACGTCCAGGACGAGCTCGACCTTCGGGGAGTCCTTGGCGGGTTTGCCGTCGGCGGCGCCCGCCGGTGCCGCTCCGGCGGCGAGAGCGGCGAGCAGGGCACACGCGCCCGCCGCCAGCCGTCTTGTGATGATCATTCGGGGATCCTAGGGGCGGGCGGCGGGTCGACTCAAAACGGGTGGTTACCCGGCGTCGGACTCCTCCGCCCCCGACTCCAGGTCGCCCTCGGTCTCCAGGAAGACCTCCTTGAGCGCCTGCAGCGTGGCGGCATCGGGCTTGGCCCACATGCCGCGGCTCTCCGCCTCCAGCAGGCGTTCGGCGATGCCGTGCAGCGCCCAGGGGTTGGCCTCCTGGAGGAAGGCGCGGTTGACGGGGTCGAGGGCGTAGGTCTGGGCGAGCTTGTCGTACATCCAGTCGGGGACGACGCCGGTGGTGGCGTCGTAGCCGAACAAGTAGTCCACGGTGGCGGCGAGTTCGAAGGCGCCCTTGTAGCCGTGGCGGCGCATCGCCTCGATCCAGCGGGGGTTGACGACGCGGGCCCGGAAGACGCGGGAGGTCTCCTCGACGAGGGTGCGGGTGCGCACGGTCTCGGGGCGGGTGGAGTCGCCGATGTAGGCCTCGGGGGCGGTGCCGCGCAGGGCGCGGACGGTGGCCACCATGCCGCCGTGGTACTGGAAGTAGTCGTCGGAGTCGGCGATGTCGTGCTCGCGGGTGTCGGTGTTCTTGGCGGCGACCGCGATGCGCTTGTACGCGCTCTCCATCTCGGTACGGGCCGGGCGTCCTTCGAGGCCGCGGCCGTAGGCGTAGCCGCCCCAGACGGTGTAGACCTCGGCGAGGTCGGCGTCGGTGCGCCAGTCGCGGCTGTCGATGAGCTGCAGCAGTCCGGCGCCGTAGGTGCCGGGGCGGGAGCCGAAGATGCGGGTGGTGGCGCGGCGTTCGTCGCCGTGCTCGGCGAGGTCGGCGCGCGCGTGGGCCCGTACGTGGTTGTCGGCGTCGTCCTCGTCGAGGCCGGCCACGAGCCGGACGGCGTCGTCGAGCAGGCCGATCACGTGCGGGAAGGCGTCGCGGAAGAAGCCGCTGATGCGCAGGGTGACATCGACGCGCGGGCGGCCCAGCTCGGCGAGGGGGACGGACTCCAGGCCGGTGACGCGGCGTGAGGCGTCGTCCCAGACGGGGCGGACGCCCAGCAGGGCGAGGGCCTCGGCGACGTCGTCGCCGGCGGTGCGCATCGCGCTCGTCCCCCACAGGGACAGCCCCACCGAGGTGGGCCACGTGCCCCGGTCGGCGCGGTAGCGGGCCAGCAGGGAGTCGGCGAGGGCCTGTCCGGTCTCCCAGGCGAGGCGGCTGGGGACGGCCTTGGGGTCGACGGAGTAGAAGTTGCGGCCGGTCGGCAGGACGTTGACCAGTCCGCGCAGCGGGGATCCGGAGGGGCCGGCGGGGACGAAGCGGCCCGCCAACGCCCTGACGGCGTTGTCGAGTTCGGCTGTGGTCCCGGCCAGGCGGGGTACGACCTCGCGGGCCGCGAAGTCGAGGACGGCCGCGACGGGGTCGGCGTTCACGGGATCGGTGCCCGGCACCGGGGGTTGTGCCTGCCCCGCAGGGCGGCTGCCCACAACAGCGGCGACCGCCGCCGGGTCCCAGTCCGCTTCCTCCATCGCCTCCACGAGGGCGCGCGCCTGCGCCTCCGCCTCGTCCGCCGTCGTGCGGGTCGCCGCCGACTCGTCCAGGCCGAGAGCCTCGCGCAGGCCCGGCAGGGCGGCCGTGCCGCCCCAGATCTGGCGGGCGCGCAGGATCGACAGGACCAGGTTCACGCGTTCCGCGCCGGCCGGGGCGGAGCCCAGGACGTGCAGTCCGTCGCGGATCTGGGCGTCCTTGACCTCACACAGCCAGCCGTCGACGTGCAGGAGGAAGTCGTCGAAGCCGTCGTCGTCGGGGCGGTCCTCCAGGCCCAGGTCGTGGTCGAGCCGGGCGGCCTGGATCAGGGTCCAGATCTGGGCGCGGATCGCGGGAAGTTTGGCGGGGTCCATGGCGGAGATGGACGCGTACTCGTCGAGGAGCTGCTCCAGGCGCGCGATGTCGCCGTAGGAGTCGGCGCGGGCCATGGGCGGCACGAGGTGGTCGACGAGGGTGGCGTGCGCGCGCCGCTTGGCCTGGGTGCCCTCGCCGGGGTCGTTGACGAGGAACGGGTAGACCAGCGGCAGGTCGCCGAGGGCGGCGTCGGGGCCGCAGGCGGCGGAGAGCCCGGCGTTCTTGCCGGGCAGCCATTCGAGGTTGCCGTGCTTGCCGAGGTGCACCATGGCGTCGGCGCCGAAGCCGCCGTCCTCACGGGCGGTGGCGATCCACCGGTAGGCGGCCAGATAGTGGTGCGAGGGCGGCAGGTCGGGGTCGTGGTAGATGGCGATGGGGTTCTCGCCGAAGCCGCGCGGCGGCTGGATGAGGATCAGCAGGTTGCCACGGCGCAGCGCGGCGAGGACGATCTCGCCCTCGGGGTCGCGGCTGCGGTCGAGGAACATCTCGCCGGGGGCGGGCCCCCAGTGCTCCTCGACGGCCTCGCGCAGCTCCTGGGGCAACTGCCCGTACCAGCGGCGGTAGTCGGCGGCGGGGATGCGCACGGGGTTGCGGGCGAGCTGTTCCTCGGTGAGCCACTCCTGGTCGTGGCCGCCGGCCTCGATCAGGGCGCGGATCAGCTCGTCGCCGTCGCCGGACGCGAGGCCGGGTACGGGCTCCTCGGTCTCGTCGCCGAAGTCGTAGCCCTCGTCCCGGAGCCGGCGCAGCAGGGCGACGGCGCTGGCGGGGGTGTCGAGGCCGACGGCGTTGCCGATGCGGGAGTGCTTGGTGGGGTAGGCGGACAGCACGAGCGCGAGCCGCTTGTCGGCGGGGGCGATGTGCCGCAGCCGGGCGTGGCGGACGGCGATGCCGGCGACGCGGGCGGCGCGCTCGGGGTCGGCGACGTAGGCCGGCAGGCCGTCCTCGTCGACCTCCTTGAAGGAGAACGGGACGGTGATGATGCGGCCGTCGAACTCGGGCACGGCGACCTGGGTCGCGGCGTCCAGCGGGGAGAGTCCCTCGTCGTTCTCCTCCCAGGCGCTGCGCGGCCCGGTCAGGCACAGGGCCTGCAGGACGGGCACGTCGAGGGCGGCGAGGGCACCCGCGTCCCAGGACTCGTCGTCGCCGCCGGCGGATGCCTGCGCGGGCTTGGTGCCGCCGGCGGCGAGCACGGTGGTGACGATGGCGTCGGCGGCGCGCAGTTCCTCGACGAGCGCGGGTTCGGGGGCGCGCAGGGAGGCGACGTACAGCGGCAGGGCGCGGCCGCCGGCCTGCTCGATCGCCGTGCACAGGGCGTCGACGAAGGCGGTGTTGCCGCTCATGTGGTGCGCGCGGTAGTAGAGCACGGCCACGAGCGGGCCGGTGGCGCCGGGCGCGGGGGTGCGCTCCAGTGCGCCCCAGGCGGGGGCGGCGGCGGGCGGCTCGAAGCCGTGGCCGGTGAGCAGCACGGTGTCGGAGAGGAAGCGGGCGAGCTGTTCGAGGTTGGCGGGCCCGCCGTGGGCGAGGTAGGCGTGGGCCTCGGCGGCGATGCCGATGGGCACGGTGGAGTGCTCCATCAGCTGGGCGTCGGGAGCCTGTTCGCCGGTGAGGACGACCACCGGGCGGTCGCCGGCGAGCAGTTGGTCGAGCCCCTCCTGCCAGGCGCGGACGCCGCCGAGGAGCCGGACGACGACGAGGTCGGTGCCCTCCAGCAGCCCGGGCAGGGCGTCGAGGCCGAGCCGGGCGGGGTTGGCGAGCCGGTACGGGACCGGTCCGCCGGCCGCGCGGGCGCTGAGCAGGTCGGTGTCGGAGGTCGACAGGAGAAGGATCACGCGGCGCTCCCCAGGGCATCGAGGGTCGCCCGGGGTGCGCGGGAGGCGGATGTGCGCGTGCGCATGCTGCGGCAGGCCTTCCTCGGGGTCCGCGCCCCGGGCGGTTGGAGGACGGCGGGAGTTCCTGACTCACGCGGCAGAAGCTGCTGCCGCGCTCACAGTGGCGGGACCGTGCCGGATTCGCACCGGACTTCCTCCCCTGGCGCCGTCGCTGGCGTCTGGCGGGCCGTCGGCTCCGCCGGGGCCATAGTAGCGACCGGCGCCGCGTTGACCAGCGGGGGCCGCTGCGGAACTCGCGTGCGCGGACAGCGCACGATGCTGCGGGGAGCGCCCCCGGTCTTGCATCCCGCGCCATGGCGCGGGGCGCCTTCCGGCGGAAGCCGGGCCACGACGCTGGCGCACGGCTGCGGGCCGCGTCGGTGCCTCGCGCGCGCCGGGCACTGCAGCCCGCAGCCCGTCGGATGCCTGCGGCTCCGGTCCCGCAGCCCGGGGACCGCCGCCGGCGGACCGTGTGCTTCCGCAACCGGCCCGCCCCCGGCGTACGGGCGTGGGTATGCTCGCCGCCATGCCCGTCACCAGCCCTTCCCCCTCGGACCGCGAGAATCCGGTCGGCCGTGACCGCGGTGACGCCTGTCCCGGCGCGCTGCGGCTGCACGGCGCGGACGACGGCGCGCTCGCCCGGATCCGGCTGCCCGGCGGACTCCTGACAGCCCGTCAGGCGGAGTCACTGGCCGGTCTCGCGCACGAACTGGGCGACGGGAACCTCGACCTCACCTCGCGCGGCAACGTCCAGCTGCGCGGCCTGGCCCCGGACTGCGGCGCGGAGTTGGGCGCGCGGCTGCGTGCGGCGGGGCTGCTGCCCTCGGACCGGCACGACCGGGTGCGCAACGTGGCGGCCTCCCCCCTGTGCGGGCTGGACGACCGCCGGCCGACGGCGGACGTACAGGCGTGGACCCGGGAACTGGACCGGCTGCTGTGCGGAGCGGACCCCGAACCACCCACCCGTACGGCCGACTTGTCCGGTCTGCCGGATCTCTCGCAGCTGTCCGGCCGTTTCCTGTTCGGCCTGGACGACGGCCGGGGCGACATCACAGCCCTCGCCCCCGATGTGACATTGATCGCAGAAGCGAACGGCAGTGCACTGCTCTGCTACGCGGCCACCGGCCCGTGCCTGCGCCTGGCCGCCGCCGACGCCCCGCGCGCCGCCGCGCTCGCGGCCCGGCACTTCCTGGACGGGCTGCGCGCGCGGGGGCTCACCGCCTGGCGCGTCGGCGACCTGCCGCCGCAGGACCGGCCGGACACCGGCCTGTTGCGGCGGCGCCTCGCCGCGGCCGGCATCACGGCCGCGCCCGGCGGACTTCTCCCGCCGCCCGCCGCTCCCCCGGAGCCCGGATGCGTCCACGGCCCGGGCGGACGTACGGCCCTGTCCGTGGCCGCGCCCCTCGGCCGGCTCACCACCGCGCAGTGGCTGCTCCTGGCGCACGGCGCCGCGCAGGCCGGCGACGGCACGCTGCGCGTCACGCCGTGGCGGGGCGTCGTCCTGCCGGGCCTGCCCGCACGCGAGGCCGTGCCCCGTCTCACCGCGCTCGCTGCGGCCGGGCTCGTCACCTCGCCGGCATCCGCCTGGCATGGCGCCGGAGCGTGCGCCGGACACCCCGGCTGCGCCAAGTCCCGCGCGGACGTCCGCGCGGACGCCACGGCGTGCCTGACGTCCGTACGCCCCGCCCCCGCACCGGAGCACCGTGGCACCGCGTCCGCGCTGCCGGTCTACTGGTCCGGGTGCGAGCGCCGCTGCGGACACCCCGGCGGACGGTGGGTGGACGTCCTCGCCACCGGCGACGGCTACCGCGTCGCGGTCCGCGACGGCGCCCGCGAGGAGAGCGCCCGTACCGTACCCGCCGCCCGGTCCGCCGACGCCGTGGCGGCGGCCCGCGCGACCGGCCCGGCCGGCGACGCCACATGACCCGGCCGGCCCGGCAACTCCCCACACCAGCAAGCGAACGAGCGAGGACGATGTTCGAGTACGAGAAGGACGGCGCGGCCATCTACCGCGAGTCCTTTGCCACCATCCGCGCCGAGGCCGACCTCGGCGGACTGCCGCCGGACGTCGCCCGGGTAGCGGTGCGCATGATCCACGCCTGCGGCATGGTCGACCTCGTCCGTGACCTCGCGTACTCCCCCGCCGTCGTGCGGCGCGCCCGCGAGGCCCTGCTCGCGGGCGCGCCGATCCTGTGCGACGCCAACATGGTCGCCAGCGGCGTCACCCGCAAACGGCTGCCCGCCGACAACGAGGTGCTGTGCGCCCTCACCGACCCCCGGGTGCCCGGACTCGCCCGCGAACTGGGCACCACCCGCAGCGCCGCAGCGCTGGAGCTGTGGCGCGGGAAGCTCGACGGGGCCGTCGTCGCCGTCGGCAACGCGCCCACCGCGCTCTTCCACCTGCTGGAGATGATCGGAAAGGGTGCGCCGCGCCCGGCCGCCGTCATCGGCATCCCGGTCGGTTTCGTCGGCGCGGCGGAGTCCAAGGACGCCCTGGCCGACAGCCCGCTGGGACTTGAGTACCTGGTGGTGCGGGGGCGGCGCGGCGGCAGCGCCATGGCCGCCGCCGCGGTCAACGCGATAGCGAGCGAGGAAGAGTGAGCGAGTACAAGCCCGGACAGCCCGGACGGCTCTACGGAGTGGGCCTCGGCCCCGGCGACCCGTCCCTGATGACGGTACGGGCGGTCGAGGTCATCGCCTCCGCCGATGTCGTCGCCTATCACAGCGCCCGGCACGGCCGCTCCATCGCGCGCTCGATCGCCGAGCGCCATCTGCGCCCCGACCACATCGAGGAGCGGCTGGTCTACCCCGTCACCACGGAGACCACCGACCACCCCGGCGGCTACCAGGGGGCGATGGAGGAGTTCTACGAGAAGGCCGCGGCCCGGCTCGCGGCCCATCTCGACGCCGGGCGCACGGTGGCCGTGCTCGCCGAGGGCGACCCGCTCTTCTACAGCTCGTACATGCACATGCACAAGCGGCTCGCCGACCGCTACCCGGCCGAGGTGATCCCCGGCGTCACCTCCGTCAGCGCCGCCGCGGCCGCCCTCGGCACCCCGCTGGTGGAGGGCGAGGAGACCTTCACGGTCCTGCCGGGCACCCTCCCCGAGGAGGAGCTGACCGCGCGCCTGGCCGGCACGGACACGGCCGTGGTCATGAAGCTCGGCCGCACCTTCCCCACCGTGCGCCGCGCCCTGGAGCGTTCGGGCCGGCTCGCGGACGCCCACTACGTCGAGCGGGCCACGATGGCCGCGCAGCGCACGGCCGAACTGGCCGACGTGGACCCGGAGTCGGTGCCGTACTTCTCCCTGGCCGTCCTCCCCAGCCGCGTCGACACCCGGCCCGCGCCCGCCGGGCGCGGCGAGGTCGTGGTCGTCGGCCTCGGCCCCGCCGGACCGCTGTGGCTCACCCCCGAGGCCCGCGGCGAACTCGCGGCCGCGCAGGACCTCGTCGGCTACAGCACGTACGTCGACCGCGTGCCGGTGCGGCCCGGACAGCAGC
Source organism: Streptomyces gamaensis (assembly GCF_042656465.1). Classification (NCBI taxonomy): domain Bacteria; kingdom Bacillati; phylum Actinomycetota; class Actinomycetes; order Kitasatosporales; family Streptomycetaceae; genus Streptomyces; species Streptomyces gamaensis. Next base: position 53,639 of record NZ_JBHSPB010000008.1, on the reverse strand, counting down.
GCCACCCCTCCGACAACAAGGTCGAGTCCGAGCGAGCCGAATTCGCCCTCGACCTCGCCCGGCGCGGGCGGCGCGTGGCCGTCGTCTCCTCCGGCGACCCGGGTGTCTTCGCGATGGCCACGGCCGTCCTGGAGGCCGCCTCCCAGGAGCCGTACGCGGACGTGCCCGTACGCATCGTGCCCGGCATGACCGCCGCCCACGCCGCCGCCGCCCGCGCCGGCGCGCCCCTCGGCCACGACTACGCGGTCGTCTCCCTCTCCGACCGTCTCAAGCCGTGGGACATCATCGCGGCCCGCCTGCGCGCCGCGGCCTCCGCCGATCTGGTCCTCGCCCTGTACAACCCCGGCTCCCGCAGCCGCATGTGGCAGGTCGGCAAGGCGCGTGACCTCCTGCTGGAGTTCCGCTCACCGCAGACACCGGTGGTACTGGGCCGGGACATCGGGGGCCCGGAGGAGCGGGTGCGGATCGTCCGGCTCGGGGAACTGGATCCGGCGGAGGTGGACATGCGGACCCTTCTGATCGTGGGGTCGTCGCAGACGCGGGTCGTGCGGCGGGGCGATGCCGATGAGGTCGTCTGGACGCCGAGGCGGTATCCGGAGAGGTGAGCATTGCGCTGGGGCGCACCCGGTACGAGCACCTCGCCCGTGCCGGGTGCGCCCCTCCCCCGGGCCGGGGTCAGCCCGACCGGAGCCGGCCGGCCCGGACGGCGGTGACGAACGCCGCCCATACAGGCACGGGTACCGCCAGCGCGGGGCCGTCGGGGTGCTTGCTGTCCCGAACGGGGACGGTTCCGGGGACGTGGTCGGAGACTTCGACACAGCTGGACTGACCGTTGCTGTAACTGCTCTTGCGCCACGTCGTGTGTTTCTGGTCACCGTTTATCATAGAGTTCCGCCAATTCGAGGACGAGGCGATGTGATGCCTCTTCGAGCAGTGCTTTGGCCCAGATGTCCGCGAACGCCGCGTCGTAGCGCTCCACCTCTCCGGGCTTGTCGAGGAACAGGTCGCCGGTGTACCCGTCTGCGTAGACGGTCGGCGGCTCCCTGTCGTTTCCGTCACTGTCCACCAGAAAACGCAGGATGGTGAACTGGCCCGACATGACGCCCCGGTGCAGCCCGGCACTGAACGGGACCACCCGAAGCCTCACCGTGGGCAGTTCGCTCACTTCTGCCAAGTGCTGAAGCTGCTCTGCCATGGTGTTGTTCCCGCCGATAGGGCGCCTCAATACCGCCTCGTTCAGCACGATGTTGAGCGTGGGTGGCTGGGTGAACCTGGTGAGCAGCACCTGCCGTTTGATGCGCAGTTGCACGCGGCGCTCGATTTCAGAGGGTTCCTCCTGAGGATTGTCCGCCCGGATGACGGTGCGGGCGTACTCCTCGGTCTGGAGAAGCCCCGGCACCAGCTCGGGCTCGTACCAGTCGAGGCGCGTCGCCGCCTCTTCGAGGCCGATGTAGACATCGAATCCTTCCGGAATCACGTCACCGTACGCATGCCACCAACCTTTTGCTTTCGTCTCCTTCGCGAGCCCGACGAGCGCCTTCGTCAGTTCCGGCGAAGCCTTGTACAACCGGCACATGGCCTCGACCTCGACGCCGCGCGAGGAGACCCTCCCCTGCTCGATGCGCCAGAGCGTCACCGGGGAACGCTCCAGATGCGCCGCCGCCTCCTTTGTCTTGATTCCTGCCCTCTCGCGCAACTCACATAGAATTCGCCCGAGTTGTCGCCTTGGCACCGTTGATCCGCTTGGGCCTTCCGACACCGTCACATCCCGTTCCCCTACTTCCGCGCTTCCAGGTGAAATGCTTCCGCGTGCCGTAGGAAAGCAGCATCACGTTCCTTGCGCAACGCCCGTCAATCCTCTGAAGAGTTGGCGCATGAAAGGTTGCATGGCGGTTTCGGGGAGGGCATTCTGAGCACCCCCGGCGGGTCACACGACGTGCCCAGCACGGGAGATGAAGCCGAGTTCCCCCAACGCGCCCTGCGCGCAGCAGATTCAGGAACAGCGGAGACGCGCCCAGAGGAGGGCACCCATGACCACCCCCGAAACCCCCTGCTGCCCCTACGGCCGCAGGCTCGACGACGCCCGAACCAAGGCACTCTCCGAAGAACGCCACGGCGCAGCCCAGGGCCTTGCCGAAGCGATGGCATGTCACCGCCGCTGGGCGCACCCCGAATCCGTCACCCGAAAGAAGGACCTGAGCCAACGCGTCGCGGAAGCCAACGCTCTGAGCCGTAAGGCTGCGAGCCGGTGGTGAACGACCCGAAGGACGAGCAGCCGATGTGCTGGGGCTGCGTGCGCCTCATCGTGCAGCGCGCAGGGGCTCGGCGCCTCCAGGAAGTTCGCGAACTCGCCAGGGTTGAGGATGAGTTGGAGCAGCACCGACGAGAGGCCCACTCATGACGGCACCGCAGCAACGTGCCGTCGTCCCTGTTCCCCACACATCCGGCCCGGGGGCCATCGTCCCCGCGACCCCGGACTGCCCCGAATGCGATCACCTCGCCACGGCACGCCACGCAGCAACCGCCCGCTACGACTGGCAGACCGAAGCACAGCTCCGCCACCGAACGTACACACACTGGGAAGCGGCGCACGCGACTCACCGCCCGTGACCGACGACGCGCGGGCTCGGCGCTCCATGAAGTACCCGGCCCCGCCGCATCAGACAGTTCAACCAGCGAGACAAAGTCGAAGCGGCGCTCTCTCCACCCCGTAAGGGGAGAAAACGCCGCTTCAGGACTTGTATCAGCGAACAACGTCACCGTCACAGCTACTGCCGGCGAACCGGCCGAAGCTCAGGAGGCGAGCTTGCTCCAACGAGTCCAGCCGTCCGAACCGGTGGTGTAGAAGGAGTGGTAGACCTGTCCGTCCAGGCCCACGTTGAGGACCTCCACCGTGTTCTTGTCCGTGTGGTAGAACGCGGTGGGCACGCTGGTGAACTGACCGGCCGCCACCGGGCTCCAGGCCGACCAGCGCGGTGCACCGGTGGTGTAGAACGAGTGGTAGACCTGTCGGCCGACGCCGAGTGCGAAGAGCTCGGTGGTCTTCTTGTCGGCGTGGTACACCGCGTTGAGAGCGCTGAACCGCCCGTCGGCGATGAGGTCCCAGCCGGACCAGCTGTTCCCGCCGTCACCGCTCCAGGAGTGGTAGATCCGCTGGTCGGTACCGAGCGCGAAGATCTCGGTGACCTGCTTGTCACGGTGATTGACACTGGCCAGCGCAGTCGCCGTGCCGGGCGCGATCAGCTGCCAGCGACTCCAGCCGGACGAACCAGTCTTGTAGGCGGAGCGGTAGATCTGCCCGTCAGTTCCGATCGCGAAGACCGAACTGGTCGAACGGCCCACGTCATAGCTGGCATTGATCAACGTGAACCGGTCCGGGGCAACAAGGTTCCACTTGCTCCAGCCCGGCTCACCGGTGGTGTACCACGCGTGGTAGATCTGCCGATCAGCACCGACCGCAAAGACCTCGATGGTCCTCTTGTCAGCGTGATAAACGGTCTGCAGCTGGCCGGTGGCCTCACCCGGAGCAACCAACTGCCAGCCGCTCCAGTCCGCTGAACCAGGCGTGTGGAACGAGTGATAGACCTGCCGGTCGGTACCGATCGCGAAGACTTCCACGATGTTCTTGTCTGCGTGGTAGACCGCGCTGGGCGCGCTGGTGAACTCGCCATTCGAGACCCGCGTCCACTTGTTCCAGCCCGGACTGCCCGTCCGGTAGGAGGAGGAGTAGATCTGCTTGTCGCTGCCGAGCAGGAAGACTTCGGAGGTGTTGTCGTTCGCCGCGTAGACCCCGGAGGTCCGATTCTCGGCCGGGAAGAGCATCGTGGTGGACCGGATCTGCTCGATCCAGCCAGCGATGTTGTCGACACGGGCGTCGACGACTCCCTTTCGGGTCTCGGACTCACTGGCGCCGAGGCATCCTCCCTGCCAGAAGCGGCTGTTGACACCGACAACCTCGATGCGATCGCCGATCTCGCGGAATGCCGGAGCGCCGGCGTCACCCAGGCAGCTCGCCGCATCGGCATCCTTGCTCGTGAGACCAAGCGTTGCCTCATCCACCGCGTTCACGGTGAAGGCAGCCTGTTGCAGACGGTCGGGAGCCCACTCGTCTTTGGTGCGGCCGTAGCCGGTGATTCGTGCATCCTCGCCCATGAGCGGGACGTTGGTGGCAATCTTCACCGGGCTGATGCCGGCGACCGGATTCGCCAGCTTGGCCATCACCAGGTCGCGGTCGTCACGCGGGACGAGCTCTACGACTTCGGCGACAGTCCCCTGGTCACCACGTGTGAGGTCGGTACGGCCAATGGTGGCCATAGTCTTGAGCTTCGGCGCGCCCGGGGCGACCTGGGAGCCCGGTTTGTCGGCGAAGCAACTGGCAGCGGTGAGCAGCCACTGTTGCTCGACCAGGGCGGCGGAACAACTGCGCTCGCCACCGATGTCGAGCTTCGCAGTGAACTCGTAGGAGCCGTCCTTGACCTTCTGTCCGACGACGGCATTGGCGGGGGTTGCAGTCAGCAGTCCGGCGGCAACAGCCAATGTGGTGACCGCTGTCGTCCATGCCGCGCGCTGACGTATGGCAGGCATTCTTCTGTTCCTTCAGTGTGGTTCGGGGTCGGTCGAGGCAGGTTCGATACCGCACTGCCTCAGAGTTGCTACTGCGTCAGCCGGTGACCCGGAGCTCGACCAGCATCGTGTCCGGGTTGAGCGGATTGAGGCCCTTGCCCAAGCCTTTGTAGCTGTTCTTGGCTACCTTGACCTGCTCCTGGCCGTTCTTGGAGTCGACCTTCACATCCAGGGCGTAGTCGCCCGTCGCGATCGTGTAGGCCTGCGGGACCTCAAGGGTCAGCCAGCCGGTCTTCCCCGTACCAGTGACATTGAAGCAATACCAGCCCTGCCGGGTCTGACCGGGATGCTTGAAGGCGGTCATGACCTGGATGTCCGTGGTCGCACGGCAGTCGGCCAGCACGATGTGCCCGTCCCCCTTGCGGAGTGCGATGCCCTGCTCCTTGAGGATCTTCGCGGCATTCGGGTACTCGAAAGTCTCCACGCCCCAAGGCGGCATACCGTCATCAGCAGGAGCTGCCACTGCGGCATCAGGAACGGCCAACGCGGCAGCGCTGACAGCAGCCCCCATGAAGCCGACAGAGAGAATTCTCCGCACGCGAGATATCACGCTGTTGTTCCTTTCGAGGCCCCCAAACAGAACGCACTTCACGTAATGACGAAATAAAGGGGACACCTCCAGAGGAACCTACCATGCGGTCTGATTTTGCGCGAGCTTGACTACCTCCTCAAGGCGCCTCACCGCGCTAGCTTGGGGTTTGACATGCCGGAAGATGACATGTGCATGCTCTCTAGCGGAGGACGCACCCGCCTCCGGGCGCTATGCTCGCGGCGCCGGAAGTCGGCATCATGCAACTACCGAGAAAGAACCAACTGAACAGTGAGAGACCATCAGCTTTACCTGACGAGACCGGGGGGAAGGTGGGTTTTCGGCATACGCATACTGTGTCTGGCCCTGCTGCCCCTCGCCCTCCTCACAGGTCTGATCGGCGCAACTCCCGCTGCTGCGGCGGCAACTTCGGACGACGACGTCGACGTCGTCGATCTCGCGCCAGTGACCGATCGTCAACGCGTCGTGGATCTGTGGTCACGCGGTGGCCCCACGGTCAAAGCGCTGGCAGAGCAGACCCTGTTGGGAACTGACGACGACATCCACAAGTTCCTCACCGAGGACAAAGCATTTGCCCAGCTCACCGACGACCGTATGGATGCGGTACGGATCGGCTCCCTCGCCGGCCCGGAGCTGAGCAACGCGGCCTATCAGGCCCTGACTTCCCCGGACAAGTTGCACGACTTCCTCAAGGACGGCTGGAAGTCCCCGCTGGACACCGATCTGAGGATGCGCGTCGCCCAGCTGATGAGCACAGGCGGCCCGACCGTCCAGGAGACCGCGGGTGCTGCGCTCAAGGGCTCGACCGAGGATGTCACCAAGTTCCTTGATGAGGGCCAGTATTCTGCTCGGGAAACCGATGACCGCATGCGGATCTCGCAGATCCTGACGGACGGAGGCCCTGCGGTCCAGGAAGCGGCCACGGTCGCCCTCAAGGGCTCGATCGAGGACATTCGCGAGTTCCTCAACGTCGGCCAGTACATCGCCCGTTCCCGCGACCAGGAACGCGCCACCGTCGCCCAGCTCGCCGAACAGGCCAAGCAGGCGGGCGAAGAGGCCCAACGCCAGACCAGTGCTGCCGAGGAGGCCTCCAAAAAGGCTGTATCCGCCTCGCAGTTGGCCAAGGAAGCGGCCAAGACAGCTGCGGCTGAGACCGCGGCCGCAGGCAAGAACGCCGCCCAGGCAGCTGGAGCGGCGCGACGTGCCGCCAACGCCGCTGCTGGTGCCGCACAAGCAGCGCAACAAGCCATCAGCGCTGCCAACGCCGCCAACTACGCGGCCAGGATGGCCGCAAACGCTGCTGCCAACGCAGCTGCATCGGCGGCCGGTGCGGCTGAGGCTGCCGCACGTGCCCGTAACGCGGCGGCTAATGCAGCCACCGACGCGAGTGGTGCCGCAGCCGCACGCAGGGCAGCCGAGGACGCGAATAACGCCGCGCAGGCAGCCACGCGATCGGAACAGGCCGCCGCACAGGTGAAGAAGGCCGCAGACGCGGCTGCCTCTGCGGCAGACGCGGCCCTCAGTGCCAGCGCCAACGCCGACGCAGCAGCCGGTGCAGCCGATGAGGCGGGTTCCTACGCCGGCCAGGCCAGCGCCGAGGCAGCCAAGGCCCGGCAGTGGGCAGCCACCGCTCGCGCCAACGCGCAGGAGTCGCGTCGTGCCGCCATGGCCGCGCGGAGCCTGGCCCGCCAGGCCGCAGGTGCCGCAGACGAAGCAGGCAGAGCAGCCGGCAGGGCCGCCGAGCACGCACGCAATGCTGCCAAGGCAGCCATCGATGCCGCGAACCATGCCGGGGAGTCGGCGACTGCGGCGAAGCAGTCCTCGGACCATGCCAAGGCGGCCAAGGAGGCGGCCGACGCGGCAAGCTCGGCCGTCGATACCGCGCAGAAGGTCTTTGAGACCGCGCGCAAGATCGAGGACGAGGAGCTCAAGTCCCGGACCGCGAACCGGATCGCGCAGGCGAAGGCCCTCATGCAAGAGGAAGACCGGCGCAAGGCCGAAGCGGACGAAGCCGTCAAGGCGGCCAAGGACCTCTCTGCCGAGGCGGACCGGCTGACAGCTGAAGCCAGCGCCCCCGACGCCGACCCCAAGGAGACAGCCGCCAAGGGACGCAAGGTCGCCGTCCTGGTCATGAAGACGCGCGGGCCTTGGAGCCAGGCCGCCGCGAAAACTGCGCTTGGTGGATCCGACGAGGACGTCCGGGAGTACATCCGCACCGGTCTGCAGGAGGCCGCTGCGGAGGACGAGCGATCCGTCGTCCAACGCATGGCCGCGGAAAGCGGCTTGGCCGACGTCAAGGAGGCTGCCGCTCAGGCGCTGAAGGGCGACGCCAAGCAGATCAGCGCGTTCCTGCGTACAGGTCAGCACGAGGCTGCACTGACCGAGTACCGCATGCGCGTCTCGCAGATCGGCTCCAACGGCGGCCCCACCGTCTATGAGGCGGCCGGGAAAGCCTTGAAGGCCGATACGACGGACAAGCTCCGCGAATTCATCAGCGAGGGCCAGTACGCCGCTCAGGAGACCGACGACCGCATTCGCGCCGCCCAGCTCATGAGCAACGGCGGACCCGAGACCCAGGCAGCCGCGAAGGCCGCCCTCGAATCACCGCGGCAGGTGCTGCACAACTTCATCCAGGTCGGGCAGTACGCCACCGCCCGCCAGGACCATCTCGCAGCGACTCACGTCGCCGCCGTCCAGCAGCTCATCTCCGAGGCAGCTGTAGCCGCCGCCACTGCGCAGAAGAACGCCGCAGAGGCCGCCGTCATCGCAGCCAAGGCCAACCAGGCCGCAGCCGAAGCGAAGAGCGCAGCCGACAGTGCCGCAGCATCCGCAGGCCAGGCCAAGAAGTACGCGGCCCAGGCCAGCGGCTACGCCAAGCAAGCCGCAGCCTCAGCAGCCGAGGCAGCCAAATCCGCACGTACCGCAAGCGCGGCGGCACAAGCGGCTGAACGCGACGCCGCAGCGGCGGAGGCATACGCCGAACAGGCCCAGGCATCAGCCGCATGGGCACGTTCTTCCGCCGACGACGCATATGCCTCAGCTACCGATGCTCGCGCCTCAGCCATACTAGCGGGCCAGGAGGCCGAAGCCGCTAATATCGCTGCCGCAAAGGCCAAATTTCACGTCATAGCACTACGCGATAGAGAGTACCAAGAATGGCTTGACAAGGAGATCGCAAAACAAGAAGAGAAAGACAAGAAAGATGCCGAAAACAAGCGCGAAGCGGAAACCGCTCAACGTGAAATAATGGAAATCGAGAAGCTGAGCAAACAGGAGGAGGATGAGTATCTAGAGAGGTGCAGTGGATGGGGCTGGTTCGATCCACGGTGCGACGAATCCGTAATGGCTGTGTGGCATCTGTCCGGAGGTTCGGATGTCAGCGAATGCTTCACAGATCCTTCTTTGGGTATCTGCAGCTGGGGCCTCGCAGCCGCAGCATCCCCCTTCGCAAAGGGAAAGAAGCTTGCAGCCGTTGATGAGCTGGCCGAAGCGACACGTGTCGGCCGAAAGATCGTAAAAGTAAAGGAAAAGACAACCGAAACTTTCGACCACTTCGAACAGGCCCGCGCAAAGGCTCTAGAGCTACTTGGGCCGATCGACCCAGCGACACGGCTCCCAATCGTCGGGCGACTCGAAAAATCGACCTCAACCTACGGGAAAACTGTCGGGTTCACCACTCGCGTAGACGGAGTTTTCAAACAGTTCCGAATGGACTACGACCCCGACAAGGGTCCTCATATCAACGTCATGGTCGGCAAGGGCACTGAGGCGAAGAAATGGGCAGTACCCTGGCACGGGTCCGAAAGCGATCTCATCAAACTTCTGGAGAAGAACACATGACACCTAGGGCACCTTACGGGAGCCGTGAAGACCTCCTTCCGAGTTTCGTAAGGAGATCAAGGTCACAGGGTTTGCCGCAGGCTCAGGTATTGAGCCTTACAGAAAGCCAGAAGCTCGAATCTATCAGCCTGAATCGCCTGCCGCACGGTCTTTCTAATTCAGTAGACTGGGAAAGGCACGTTGACTTCGAACAGCTTACGTACGGAAACGAAGAAGAGGGCGTGCAGCTTCTCAAGTCACTACTGTCTCGACACGCCTACAAAAACACGACCCTAGCGATCTTCTGGGGGACGCTGGTGATTCCCTCTGTTCTCCTGCCCTCGAATCTGGCGATTGAACACGCAGATGAGATCCTGGGAACCGACTGCGACTTCTGGATCTTCTCGCCTGAAGAAGGATTCTTTGCCGAAGTCCTGCAGGACGGACAAGTGACAATCACTGAAATCCCTCAGGCGTCATAGGGATTTCTCCCAGAGGGGCTGTAACAGTCACCTAGAAGAACCGGCGGCGCCCTTCCTGCCTGCGAAGGGCGCCGCTTGTTCCGCCGCAAGAATGCGCTCGCGGCCTTCAGGATCTCATTTGCTCACCTCAACCCCGCATTCTCCTAGCGGAGTTGCTTTACGAGGCCAGAACAGCTCAATCCCCGGGGCGGCGGCCTCTCTTGTCAAGAGAGGCCGCCGCCCGACCAGAAACATCCGGTAGGGGCTGCACAACCAGGGATCACCCCGAACCACACACCCACCCCACCGCCCCCGCCACATCCGGCACCACCGCCACCCCCACCGGCACCGCCGGCCTCCGCACCACGACCACCGGCAAGCCCGCCTCGCGCGCCGCGACGAGCTTCGCGGAGGTCGCCGTCGCCCCGCTGTCCTTCGTCACCAGCACCTCGATCGCGTGCTGCCGCAGCAGCGCCCGCTCGCCCTCCACGGTGAACGGGCCGCGGTCGAGCAGGACGGACATGCGCGGGGGTACGGCGCCTTCCGGGGCGTCCACGGAGCGTACGAGGAACCACAGTTCCTCACAGTGCGCGAAGGACGCGAGGCCCATGCGGCCGGTGGTGAGGAAGACGCGGGAGCCGAGCGCGGGGAGGGCGTCCGCCGCCTCGGCCAGGGAGGAGACGAAGCGCCAGTCGTCACCCGCTACCGGTACCCACCCGGGGCGCCGCACGGCGAGCAGGGGAATATGGACGTCGGCGGCGGCGGCCGCCGCATTGGCACTGATCTTCTCGGCGAAAGGATGCGTGGCGTCGATGAGCGCGTCCACCCGCTGCTCGCGCAGCCATCGGGCCAGGCCCTCGGGCCCCCCGAACCCTCCGATGCGGACGTCCCCGGCGGGCAGCCGGGGGGCCGTGACCCGGCCGGCGAGGGAGCTGGTGAGGCGCAGCCCGGGGGTGCCGGCCAGTTCGGCGGCGAGGCGGCGGGCCTCGGTGGTGCCGCCCAGGATGAGGATGTGGCGCTCCTCGCGCACGTGGTGCCCTTCCGTCGTCGACCGCCGCGATCCCGTGCTCGCCGGTGATCACCTTGGCTGAGACGAAAACACCGACAGGCCGCACCGCGCAACTCGCCCGCACCGGCCTGCGGCACGGCTGGACGACCGGCGCGTGTGCGACGGCGGCCACCACGGCCGCGTACACGGCGCTGCTCACCGGGGAGTTCCCGGACCCGGTGACGATCACGCTGCCGAAGGGGCAGACGCCCGGATTCGCCCTGGCCTGCGAGGAGTTGACGGACGGCCGGGCCATGGCGGCGGTGGTCAAGGACGCGGGCGACGACCCGGACGTCACGCACGGGGCCACGGTCCGCGCCACGGTACGGCCGCTCCCGCCGGGCTCCGGCGTGGTCTTCCGGGCCGGCCCGGGCGTGGGTACGGTCACCCGGCCCGGGCTGCCGCTGCCCGTGGGCGAGCCCGCGGTCAATCCCGTGCCGCGGCAGATGATGCGCGAGCACGTGGCCCGGGTCGCGGCCCGGTACGGCGGCACGGGCGATGTGGAGATCGAGCTGTCCGTGGACCACGGCGAGGAGCTGGCCCGTTCCACGTGGAATCCGCGCCTGGGCATCCTGGGCGGGATCTCGATCCTGGGGACCACGGGCATCGTGGTGCCGTACTCGTGCTCGGCGTGGATCGACAGCATCCGGCGCGGCGTGGACGTGGCGCGCGCGGCGGGCCGTACGCATGTGGCGGGGTGCACGGGCTCGACGTCGGAGAAGGTCGCGGTGGCCGTGCACGGGCTGCCGGAGGACGCCCTGCTGGACATGGGCGACTTCGCGGGCGCGGTGCTGAAGTACATCCGCCGGCACCCCGTGGACCGGCTGACGATCGCGGGCGGTTTCGCGAAGCTGTCGAAGCTCGCGGCGGGACAGCTGGACCTGCACTCGTCGCGGTCGCAGGTGGACAAGGGGCTCCTGGCGGGCCTCGCCCAACAGGGCGGCGCGGACGAGGAGTTGCGCAAGGCGGTCGCCGGGGCCAATACGGGCCTGGAGGCGCTGCAGCGGTGCGCGGCCCGGGGGGTGCCGCTGGGCGACCTCGTGGCGGCCGCCGCGCGCGAGGAGTCCCTCGCGGTGCTGCGCGGGGCTCCGGTCGCGGTCGACGTGATCTGCATCGACCGGGCGGGCACGATCGTGGGCCGCGCGGACCCGAAGGGCCCGGCCGCCCGCTGACCCTGCCCCGCCCCGGGCCCACCGCGTACCCGGGGGGCCACCGCCCGCCCCCGTCGCCGGCGGCCGGCGACCCCGTCCAGGGCGCCTTCGTGCGCCCACGGCCCGTCCCCGCATGCCTTCGTACGGCGCGAACCCGCACGGCCACACCCTTCGCCCCACCCCCGACGGCCGACGGCCCGTCCAAGCGCCTTCGTACGGCCACGGCCCGCACCCGCGCAACGACCGCAGCCCGCCACCCCGCCTTCACACCGCCACTCCCCCGCCCCGCCCCCGGCTCTGCGCATACGCTCACCCCGGACGCATGTGCGTCAGCACAAGACGCCCCGTCCCACGCCGGTGGGATCCCGGCACCGGTGCACCAACTGCCCCGAGCCGCCAAGCGGATTGACAGCCATTCACCGCCGCCCCTCGGCGGCTAGGCTCCTGCTCCGGCACCCGGACGCCGACAGGCCCGGGCACCCCGGACGCGGGAAGGAAGGCGCGCGATGGAGGACGAGCCGCTGACGGACTGGGCGGAGCGCCGCGACCGGCGTCTTCGGGGCCGGCTGCGGGTGATGACCCTGGCCGGCGGCCCGCAGGGCTTCCACGTCAACCCCGAGGCGCCCCGGCTGATCAGCCGGTGGAACGGCTACGGGTGGGAGGCCATGGGGGTCGCCGCGAATCTGGCCGAGGCCCGGCGGCTGCTCTATCCGGAGACCGCCGGCACGGATCCGACGGCGCGCCCCGCGCCGGACTTCCCCCCGCCCCCGCGCGGCAGGCACCGCAGACCCGACGCCCCCCGCTGACCGCGCCCGGCCCGCCCCCCCGGGCCAGGGCATGCGGCGCCCGGTGCCGCGTCGTAGCCTGGGAAGCGGATGCCCGGGCGCCACCGCGGGCATCGCCCACGCGGCGTGCACCGTGCCGGCGTCCCGGTGACGCGCGGTTTTCGGAGGTGGTCCCCGTGTCGCAGGTTGCCGGTTGGCACGTGGAAGTGGAATTCGACGAGAACGATCACCGTACGCGCTCGGCCGCGATGCTGCGGCTGCGCGATGGTACGGAACTCAGATCGCGGGCGCACGCGACGCGGCACCCGTCGGACCCGAACGAGGCCCGGATCGGTGAGGAGTTCGCCGGTGCCCGGGCGCTGAAGGAGCTGGCCGAGCAGTTGGAGGCCAAGGGTCAGCGGGAGGTCGACGCGCTGCACACGCGACCGCCGAAGTAGCAGTCGCCGAAGTAGCGGCTGCCGCACCGGGGCGGCCGGTCCGCGCGGCCGGGCCGCCCCGTGGCGTGTCAGTCGCGGCCCGACGCCGCGCACCGGGTGTCGGTGCGGTCGCGGTCGGTCGAGTACAGGTAGCTGTCGGGGAACTGCTCGGCGGCCAGGGCGCGGCCGACGAGGATGACGGCGGTGCGCACGACGCCCGCTGCCCTCATCTGTTCCGCGATCCCGGCGAGCGGTCCGCGCAGGACGAGTTCGTCGGGGCGGCTGGCCATGGCGACGACGGCGGCGGGGCAGTCGGGGCCGTAGTGCGGCAGGAGTTCGGCGACGACGCGGTCGGCGTGGCGGGCCGCGAGGTGCAGGACGAGGAGGGCGCCGCTGCGGCCGAGGGTGGCGAGGTCCTCGCCGGGCGGCATCGGGGTGGCCTGCTGGGCGACGCGGGTGAGGATGACGGTCTGGCCGACGGTGGGCACGGTCAGCTCGCGGCCGAGCGCGGCCGCCGCGGCGGCGAAGGAGGGCACGCCGGGGACGATCTCGTAGGGGATGCCGGCCGCGTCGAGGCGGCGCATCTGCTCGGCGACGGCGCTGAAGACGGCGGGGTCGCCGGAGTGCAGGCGGGCCACGTCCTGTCCGGCCTCGTGGGCGCGGACGAACTCGGCGGTGATCCCGTCAAGATCCATGCGGGCGGTGTCGACGAGCCGGGCGCCGGGCGGGCACTCGGCGAGGAGTTCCTCGGGCACGAGGCTGCCCGCGTACAGGCAGACGCCGCAGCGGGCCAGCGTCCGCGCGCCGCGCACCGTGATCAGGTCGGCGGCGCCGGGGCCGGCGCCGATGAAGTACACGGTCATGCGCGGATCTCTCCTTCTGCGGGACGTGCGGGACATGCGGGACGTGCGGGACGAGCAGGGTGTGCGGGGTGCTCGCCCGCGGGCTTGGTGACGGACCACTGGGTGACCGGCATCGCCTGCCGCCAGCCGGTGAAGTTACCGACGGCGGCGGCGTGGGAGACGGCGAGGCGGGTCAGTTCGCCGCCGACGCGCCGGTACCAGTCGGCGAGCAGTGCCTCTGACTCCAGGGTGACGGTGTTGGCGACGAGCCGTCCGCCGGGCGGCAGGGCGTCCCAGCAGGCGGCCAGCAGCCCGGGGGCGGTGAGCCCGCCGCCGATGAACACCGCGTCGGGCGTGGGCAGTTGGCCGAGTGCGGCGGGCGCGGCCCCGGTGACCACGCGCAGGGAGGGCACACCGAGGGTCTCGGCGTTGCGGGTGATGCGCGCGGCCCGTACGGGATCGCGTTCGACGGTCACCGCGCGGCAGTCCGGGTGGGCGCGCATCCACTCGATGCCGATGGAGCCGGAGCCGCCGCCGACGTCCCACAGCAGTTCGCCGGGGGCGGGCGCGAGGGCGGCGAGGGTGGCGGCGCGGATGTGCCGCTTCGTCAACTGGCCGTCGTGCTCGAAGGATTCGTCGGGCAGGCCCGGGGTGAGAGCCAGCCGCGGGGCGTCCGGGGCGCGGCGGCACTCGACGGCGACGACGTTGAGGGCGTCGCCGGGCGGGTGCGGCCAGTCCCGCGCGGTGCCGGTGACGGCGCGTTCGCCGGGCGCGCCGAGCTGTTCGAGGACGGTGAGCCGGCTCGGTCCGTAGCCGCGTTCGCGCAGCAGGGCGGCGGTCTCGGCGGGGGTCGCGGCGCCGGCGCTGAGGACGAGCAGCCGGACCCCGTCGTGCAGCGCGGCGGCGAGCGCGGCGAGGGGCCGGCCGACGGCGCTGACGACCTCGGTGCGTTCCAGTGGCCAGCCGAGGCGGGCGCAGGCGTGGGAGACGGACGAGGGGTGCGGCAGGACGTGCAGGGCGTCGGTGCCGACGGTCTCGGCCAGGGTGCGGCCGATGCCGAAGAACATGGGGTCGCCGCTGGCGAGGACGCACACCCGCCGTCCGGAGTGCGCGGCGAGCAGCCCCGGCACGGCGGGGCGCAGCGGCGAGGGCCAGGCGACGCGTTCGCCCGCGCACTCGGGCGGGAGCAGGCCGAGCTGGCGGGGGCCGCCGATCAGCACGTCGGCGCCGCGCAGCGCTTCCCGCGCGGTGGGGGCGAGTCCGGGCCAGCCGTCGGCTCCGATGCCGACGACCGTCACGGGGACCTGGCTCACGGGGCGCACCTCGTACGTAGGAGATCACAGGCAGGGGATCACTCGATGGATCACGGGCACTCTACTGACCTGCGGTGACGCCCCCGCGCCCGGGACCGGCCCCGAGCTTGTTGCATAGAATGTGCAATTGCGTATTCAAGGCAGGAGGAGCGGCGTGGTGGAGCGGGCACCGGTGGTGCTGGGGATCGAGTCGTCCTGCGACGAGACCGGTGCCGGTCTCGTGCGCGAGGGGCGGCTGCTGGGGCACGCGGTGGCTTCCAGCATGGACGAGCACGCCCGCTTCGGCGGGGTCGTGCCGGAGATCGCGGCCCGCGCGCACGTGCACGCGGCGGCGCCCGTGGTGCGTGCCGCGCTGGCCGACGCGGGGCTCGCGATGCGGGACATCGGCGCGGTCGCGGTGACGACGGGCCCCGGTCTGTCGGGCGCCCTGCAGGTGGGTGTCAGTGCCGCGAAGGGCCTGGCGTACGCGCTGGGGGTGCCGCTGTACGGGGTGCACCACCTGGCCGGGCACGTGGCCGTCGACACCCTGGAGCACGGCCCGCTGCCGAACCCGTGCGTGGTGCTGATCGTCTCCGGCGGCCACACCTCGCTGCTGCTCGTACGGGATCTGGCGCGTGATCCGATCGCGCACCTCGGCGACACCCTGGACGACGCGGCCGGCGAGTGCTTCGACAAGGTGGCCCGGGTCTTCGGCCTGCCGTATCCCGGCGGCCCGGCCGTCGACCGGGCGGCCCGCGCGGGCGATCCGCGGGCGGTGGCCTTCCCGCGCCCGCTGACGGGCCCGCGCGACGCGGCGTACGCGTTCTCCTTCTCGGGCCTGAAGACGGCGGCGGCCCGCTGGGCGGAGCAACACCGGGCGAGCGGACGGGAGTTGCCCGTCGCGGACGGCGCGGCCGCGCTGCAGGAGGCGGTGGCGGACGTACTGACCCGCAAGGCGGTGGCGGCGTGCGCCGAGTACGGGGTCGGCACGCTGGTGGTGGTCGGCGGGGTGGCCGCGAACTCGCGGGTGCGGGCGCTGGCCGAGGAGCGCTGCGCGGCCGCCGGGATCGCCCTGCGGGTGCCGCCGCTCTCCTTGTGCACCGACAACGGCGCGATGGTCGCGGCGGTCGGCGATCTGCTGGTGCGCGCGGGCGCCGAGCCGGCACCGCTGGACGTCTCGATCGACCCCTCGGCACCGCTGCACCGCGCGGCCCTGCATCCCCGCGCGCGTGGCCGCGCCGCCTGACGCACGGCGACGGGCCGTCCGGACCGGGTGTCCGAACGGCCCGTGGGCGCAAGGGGGTTACCAGCCGGCGGGCCGGTAGTCCTTCAGGAAGCAGCCGTAGAGGTCCTCGCCGGCCTCGCCGCGCACGATCGGGTCGTAGACGCGGGCCGCGCCGTCGACGAGATCGAGCGGGGCGTGGAAGCCGGCCTCGGCGAGGCGCACCTTGTCCGGGTGCGGTCGCTCGTCCGTGATCCAGCCGGTGTCGACGCTGGTCATCAGGATGCCGTCGGTCTGGAACATCTCCTGGGCGCTGGTGCGCGTGAGCATGTTCAGGGCGGCCTTGGCCATGTTGGTGTGCGGGTGACCGGAGCCCTTGTAGCCGCGGCTGAAGACGCCCTCCATCGCGGAGACGTTGACGATGTACTTGCGGCGCGCGGGGGACGCGGCCATCGCCGGGCGCAGCCGGTTGACGAGGACGAACGGCGCGGTCACGTTGCACAGCTGGACTTCGAGGAGCTCGACGGGGTCGACCTCGCCGACGTTCTGCACCCAGGTGTTGGAGGCGTCGAGGTCGGGTACGAGCCCGCCCGCGTCGATCGCGGTGCCGGCCTCGACCCGGGCCAGGGAGGCCGAGCCGCTGGTGAGCGCGAGCTCGGTGAGGGCCTGCGGGGAGAGCTCGTCGTGGCGCGCTCCGGCCGGGGCCGGCAGCTCGGGCTGGGCTCCGCTGCCGAAGGCGCCGAAGACCTCCGCCTCCGGCAGCTCACCGGCCGGCAGCGGGGCGGACTCGGCGGTGACGAGCTCGCGGTAGGCGGCGGGCGAACGGCGCACGGTCTGGGCCGCGTTGTTGATCAGGATGTCGAGGGGTCCGGCGGCGGCCACGGAGTCGGCCAGGGCGACGACCTGCGCCGGGTCGCGCAGATCGATGCCGACGATCTTCAGCCGGTGCAGCCAGTCCGCGCTGTCCTCCATGGCCTTGAAGCGGCGGATGGCGTCGTTGGGGAAGCGCGTGGTGACGGTGGTGTGGGCGCCGTCGCGCAGCAGCCGCAGCGCGATGTACATGCCGATCTTCGCCCGGCCGCCGGTGAGCAGCGCGCGGCGCCCGGTCAGATCGGCGCGGGCGTCGCGGCGTGCCCGGTTGGCGGCCGCGCAGGGCCCGCACAGCTGGTGGTAGAAGGCGTCGACCTCGGTGTAGCGGTCCTTGCAGATGTAGCAGGACCGGGGGCGCTGCAGCACGCCGACGATCTGCGCCGTCGAGGTGGCGGCGAGCGGTATGCCGCGCGTCTCGTCGTCGATGCGGTCGGCGGCGCCGGTGGCGGTGGCCTCGGTGACGGCCTTGTCGTGGGCGGTCTTGGCGGCCCGGCGTTCCTGCCGGCGGCGCTGCTTGACCGTCCGGTAGATGCCGGAGGTGGCCCGGCGGACCTCGATCGCGTCGGGGTGGTCGACCGGCAGCTCGTCGAGCTCCTTGAGCACGCTCAGGCAGACCGCCATGCGCTCCGGGTCGATGCCGGTCCGCTGCGCCGCGCTGTCGCTGCTCTCTGGTGTGGCGCTCTGTTGTGTGGCCGTCATCGCCGCTGTCGTTCCCAGTTCGTGTGTTCTATTCGAGCTTCCACGGAAGGGTACGTAGCCGGGGGCGCTCCCACCAAACCCGGGACGCCTCCGGCGCAGCGGCGCCCGCACCCGGCACGGCATATCACATACGACTTATTGACCTTTCCGGGTTAATTACGGCCTGATTGGCCATTTTGCCGCATTCCTGCTCGCAACAATTGCCGCTCACCACACATGAGAAAGGTTTAGGCATGTCGCGTTTCACCAAGGCCACCGCTCTGACCCTCGCTGCGGGCGGCGCCGTCATGGGCTCCGCCGGCAGCGCTGTGGCCGCCGCCGACGCGGAGGGCATGGTCGCGGGTTCGCCGGGCATCCTCTCCGGGGACGCCATTCAGGTCCCGATCCACCTCCCGCTGAACCTCTGCGGGAACAGCATCGACATCATCGGGCTGCTGAACCCGACCTTCGGCAACACCTGCGTCAACGCCGACTGAGCGGCAGGCCCTCCGGCGGACGGCACTCGCCGTCCGCACGGCCCGCGCGGGGGAGGGCCACAGTCAGCCGCCGGAGTCCTCGCCCGCGCGTCCGTGGCGCCCATCGTTCTCCTGGTGGGCGCCACGTCCTTGTGCGGAGGCGGGGCCGTCCTCCGGACCGTCCGTACCGGACGCGTCCTCGCCCTTGCGGGAGCGCCGGGGCGGCTGCGCGCCGGGCAGGTCGGGGACCTCGACGATCGGGGGGAGGTCCGGGGTCAGGTGGGTGTGGCTGGACGTCATGGTGGGGTGACCTGTTCTTTCGGGGAGTTTCGGGGAGTTTCGGGGGTATCGATGTCCCGGTTGCCGCGCGGCGCTCCCGCGGGGCGGTTCAGCCCGGGGAGCCGGCCGGGGCCAGCAGTTCCCGGCGCAGCCGCGCGCAGGTACGGCTGAGGATGCGGGAGATCTGCATCTGCGAGACGCCGAGGCGCGCGCCGATCTGCTTCTGGGTGAGGTTGCCGAAGAAGCGCCAGTACAGGACGTACCTCTCGCGTTCGGGCAGCGCGCTCAGCAGGGGTTTGAGGGACTGCCGGTCCACCACCAGCTCCAGCGCGCCGTCGGTGCGGCCCAGGGTCTCGGCGAGGGGGAGCTCGCCCGCGCCGGGCGGCGGCTGGTCGAGGGAGACGGTGCGGTGCACGCCCTCGGCGGCGAGCCCCCGGCGGACCTCGTCCTCGCTCAGGCCGCTCACGGCGGCGAGCTCGGCCAGGTGCCGGGGATCGGCGGGATCGCGGCCGCGCGGGCCCAGGAGGGCCTGGGCGCAGCGGACGGCGGTGCGCAGCTCCTGGTCGCGGCGCGGTATGTGCACGGCCCAGGCGTGGTCGCGGATGTGCCGGCGCAGCTCGCCCATGATCGTGGGAACGGCGAAGGTCTCGAAGGCGTGGCCGAGGCCCGGGTCGTACCGGTCCACGGCGTTGACCAGCCCCAGGGCGGCGACCTGGCGCAGGTCGGCGGGGCTCTCGCCGCTGCTGCGGAAGCGCAGGCTGACGCGTTCGGCGAGCGGCAGCCAGGCGAGGGTCACCTCCTGGCGCAGCCGGTCGCGTTCGGGGCCCGCGGGCAGGGCGGCGAGGCGGGCGAAGGCCTCGGCGGTGTCGGGGGCGTCGCGGGTGCGCCGCCGGTGCGTGGTCGCGGCCATGGTCACCGTGTCTCCCTTCGCTCTTGCGCACCTTGCGGAATGCGCGAAGGAATGCCCGTCGGCCTGTGGCTCCTCGACGGTGCGGCTGCCCGCGCCGCGCGGGCGCAAACGTCGCGCGCGCCGCGCGGGCGGGTGCCGGTCCACCGGCCTCGGTTCCCCTCAGCATCACTCGCCCCGCGCGTTCCCGCGACCCGGGGCAGCGGCCGGGGCACACAGCGTCACGGGCCGTGCGGACCGTTTGCCGCCGCCGGGCACGGGTACTCGAACGCGGGGGGAACGGGCGAGCGGTACGGCCCCGGCCGTCCGCACCGAGGAGGCGCCGTGCCGGATCTGCCCGAGGTGCTCGACGCGAGCGAGGCGGCGGCCCTGGACGCCCACTGGCGTGCCGCGAACTATCTGTGCGTCGGCCAGCTGTATCTGCTGAGCAATCCCCTGCTGGCGGTGCCGCTGGAGCCCGAGCACATCAAGCCCCGGATCCTGGGTCACTGGGGCACCTCCCCGGGGCTGAACCTGCTGTACACGCACATCAACAGGGTCGTGCGCAGACGGGAGTTGGACGCCCTGTGCGTGTGGGGGCCGGGGCACGGCGGGCCGGCCGTGCTGGCGGGCTCCTGGCTGGACGGCAGCTACAGCGAGGTGTATCCGGACGTGGGCCGCGACGCGGAGGGGATGGAGCGGCTGTTCCGGCAGTTCTCCTTCCCCGGCGGGGTGCCCAGCCATGTGGCGCCGCAGACGCCCGGGTCCATCCACGAGGGCGGGGAGCTGGGGTACAGCCTCGCGCACGCCTACGGGGCCGCCTTCGACAACCCCGGTCTGGTCGTCTTCTGCGTCGTCGGCGACGGCGAGGCGGAGACGGGGCCGCTGGCCGCTTCCTGGCACGGCGACAAGTTCCTCGACCCGGTGCACGACGGCGCGGTGCTGCCCGTACTGCACCTGAACGGCTACAAGATCGCCGGGCCGGCGGTGCTCGCCCGGCTGCCCGAGGCCGAGCTGGACCGGCTGCTGCGCGGCTACGGGCACGAGCCGCTGTACGTCACCGGGGACGAACCGCTCCAGGTGCACCGGGCGTTGGCGGGCGCGCTGGACAAGGCGCTGGAGCACATCGCCGTCGCCCAGCGCATCGCCCGCGAGGACGGTGTGCGCGACCGCCCGCACTGGCCGATGATCGTGCTGCGCACCCCCAAGGGCTGGACCGGTCCGGCCGAGGTGGACGGCCTGCCCGTCGAGGGCACCTGGCGCGCCCACCAGGTGCCGCTCGACCGGGTCCGGGAAAACCCCGGTCACCTGCGGCAGTTGGAGGAGTGGCTGCGCTCGTACCGGCCGCAGGAGCTCTTCGACGAGCACGGCCGGCCCCGCCCGCAGGTGCTGGCCTGCGTCCCCGGGGGCAACCGCAGGCTGGGTGCGAACCCCCACGCCAACGGCGGCCTGCTCACCTGCTCGCTGCCCCTGCCGCCGCTGGAGGCGTACGCGGTGCCGGTCACCGCGCCCGGCGCCACGCTGCACGAACCCACCCGGGTGCTCGGCGGGTTCCTCGCCCAGGTCATGGCCGACACCCGGGACAGCCGCGACTTCCGGGTCGTCGGCCCGGACGAGACCGCCTCCAACCGGCTCGACGCCCTCTACGCGGCGACCGGCAAGGCCTGGCAGGAGGAGATCCTGCCGACCGACGAGCATCTGGACCGCGACGGCCGCGTCGTCGAGGCGCTCTCCGAACATCTCTGCCAAGGCTGGCTGGAGGGCTATGTCCTGACGGGACGTCATGGTCTGTTCTCCTGCTACGAGGCGTTCGCCTCCATCGTCGACTCCATGGCCGCCCAGCACATCAAGTGGCTGCGCACCGCCCGTACCCTCCCCTGGCGGCGGCCCGTCCCCTCGCTCAACTACCTGCTGACCTCGCACGTGTGGCGCCAGGACCACAACGGCTTCTCGCACCAGGACCCCGGCTTCGTCGACCACGTGCTCAACAAGGCCCCGGAGGTGGTGCGCGTCTATCTGCCCCCGGACGCCAACTCGCTGCTGTGCGTGGCCGATCACGTGCTGCGCGGCCGCGACCTCGTCAATGTCGTGGTGGCGGGCAAGCAGCCCTGTTTCGACTGGCTGGACCTCGAAGCGGCGCGGGCGCACTGCGCACGGGGGGCGGGGGTGTGGGAGTGGGCGGGCAGCGAGCGCGGCGGCGGGCCGCCGGACGTGGTGCTCGCCTGCGCCGGTGACGTTCCCACGCAGGAGGTGCTGGCGGCCGCGCAGTTGCTGCGGCGGCTGCTGCCGGCCCTGGCCGTACGGGTCGTCAACGTGGTCGACCTGACACGACTGTTCCCGGCGGAGGAGCATCCGCACGGGATGCCGGCGGCGGAGTACGACGCGCTGTTCACCCGGGACAAGCCGGTGATCTTCGCGTACCACGGCTATCCGTGGCTGGTGCACCGGATCGCCTACCGCCGGACCGGGCACGCGAATCTGCACGTGCGCGGCTACAAGGAGTCGGGGACGACGACCACCCCGTTCGACATGGTCGTCCGCAACGACCTGGACCGCTACCGGCTGGTGATGGACGTCGTCGACCGCGTCCCGCAGCTGGGCGAACAAGCAGCGGCCGTACGGCAGTCGATGGCGGACGCCCGCACCCGGCACCACGCGTGGATCCGCGAGCACGGCACGGACCTGCCGGAGGTCGCGCAGTGGCACTGGGAGGGCTGACGCCGGCAGGGCCGACGCCGCCCCCGCCGCAGCGCCGCGTGACGCGTGCCACATCGCCGATGTCTTGACGCCCCCGGCGTGTAATCGATTACCTGACCCCGCGAAATCGATTACACATTCCCCTGCCGGAGGCGGCCGCATGGCGAACATCAAGGACGTGGCCGAGCGTGCCGGGGTCTCCGTCGCCACCGTCTCCCGCGTGCTCAACGGCCGCTCCCCCGTGCCCGCGACCCGCGAGAAGGTGCTGGCCGCCGTCCGCGAGCTGGGCTACCGGCCCAACGTCCTCGCCCGCGCGCTGCGCACCGCGCGGACCCGCACACTCGGGCTCGTCATCAGCGATCTGCGCAACCCCTTCTTCACCGAACTCGCCGACGCCGTCGAGCAGGAGGCCCGGAGCCTGGGCTACAGCCTGATCATCGGCAACGCCGGGGAGAGCCCCGAGCAGCAGGACGACCAGCTGCGCACGCTGCTCGACCGGCGCATCGACGGACTGCTGGTCTCCTCCGCCGGCACCGGGTCCGCGGTGCTGCGCGAGGTGCTCGCGGCACACACGCCGCTCGTTCTCCTCGACCGCGCCCTGCCCGGCCTCGCCGCCCCCTGCGTCCGGGCCGAGGGCAGCGCGGCGCTCGCCGAACTCGCCGCGCATCTGACCGCGTTGGGCCGCCGCAGGCCCGCGGTGATCGTGGCGCCGGCCGGGACGCCCACCGGGGACGAGCGGCTGGAGCTGTTCCGTACGGCCCTGGCCGCGCACGGCGTGCCGCTGCCGGACGCCCGCGTCGGCTCCGCGCCGGACCTGCGGCCCGAGGGCGGCCGGCGGGTGATGCGTGAGCTGCTGGAGCTGCCCGAGCCGCCGGACGCGGTGCTGGCCACCGACAATCTGATGGCGCTGGGCGCCCTGGACGAGATACGGGCACGCGGGCTGCGCGTCCCCGGCGACGTGGCGCTCGTCGCCTACGACGACGTGGCGTGGTTCGCGCACACCGACCCGCCCCTCACCGCCGTCGCGCAGCCGACGCGGGAGCTGGGACGGGCCGCCGTGCACACCCTGCTGGAGCGCATAGAGGGCCGCGAGGCGCCGTCGGTGCTGCTGCCCGCGCGCCTGGTACCGCGCCGCTCCTGCGGCGAACAGCCCACGGCACAGGCACGAGGAAGGGGCAGCGCATGACCGGCGTCCACGACGGCGGACCGGACGGGCGGCGCGAGGTGCTGCGCGTGGCAGCAGTGACCAAGTCGTTCCCGGGCGTACGTGCCCTGGACGGCGTGGACCTCGCGCTGCGCGCCGGCGAGGTGCACGTCCTGCTCGGCGAGAACGGGGCCGGCAAGAGCACCCTGATCAAGATGCTCTCCGGCGCGCACCGGCCCGATACGGGCCGTGTCCTCCTCGACGGCGCGCCGGTGGACATCCGCTCCGCGCAGGACGCCGAGCGGCTCGGCATCGCGACGATCCATCAGGAGTTCACGCTCGTCCCCGAGTTGAGTGTCGCGGAGAACATCTTCCTGGGGCGGCAGCCGCGCACCCGGCTCGGCCTGGTCGACAGACGGGCGATGCGCTCGCGCGCCGCGGACCTCCTGCGCCGGGTGCGCCTGGACGTCTCCCCCGCCGCCCCGGTGCGTGAACTCGGCGTCGCCCAGCTGCAGATGGTCGAGATCGCCAAGGCGCTGAGCCTCGACGCCCGGGTGCTGATCATGGACGAGCCGACGGCGGTGCTCACCGCGCGGGAGGTGGACACGCTCTTCGGCATCGTGCGCGAGCTGCGCGCGGGCGGCGTGGGGATCGTCTTCATCACCCACCACCTGGAGGAGATCGCCGCGCTCGGTGACCGGGTGACGGTGCTGCGCGACGGGCGGTCGGTGGCCGAGGTGCCCGCGAGCACCGCCGAGGACGAGCTGATCCGGCTGATGGTGGGCCGCGACATCGCCGAGCAGTACCCACGCGTACGGCCCGGGGCGGCCGGGGCGCCGCTGCTGCGGGTGCGCGGGCTGACCCGGCGTGGGCCGCGCGGGTTCCGCGAGGTGGGCTTCGAGGTGCGGGCCGGCGAGGTCGTGGGGCTCGCGGGGCTGGTGGGCGCGGGCCGTACCGAGGTGGCGCGGGCGCTGTTCGGCGTGGACCGCTACGAGGCGGGGACCGTGGAGGTCGACGGGCAGGTCCTCGCGCGCGGCGACGTCCGGGCCGCGATGCGGGCCGGGCTCGGGCTCGTCCCCGAGGACCGCAAGGGACAAGGGCTGCTGCTGGACGCCCCGTTGAGCGACAATCTCACCCTGGCCCGGCTGGAGCGCGACGCCCGGGGCGGGTTCGTCGACCGGCGCGCGCAGCGCCGGGCCGCAGCCTCGGTCGCCGAGCGGCTGAAGGTGCGCATGAGCGGGCTGGAGCAGCCGGCGCGCACCCTGTCCGGCGGCAACCAGCAGAAGATCGTCATCGGCAAGTGGCTGCTGGCCGACGTACGGCTGCTGATCCTCGACGAGCCGACGCGGGGCGTCGACGTGGGCGCGAAGGTCGAGATCTACCGGCTCGTCAATGAACTCACCGCCGCGGGCTGCGGAGTGCTGATGATCTCCAGCGATCTGCCGGAGGTGCTGGGGATGAGCGACCGGGTGCTGGTGATGTCCCAGGGACGGCTCGCCGGCGAGCTGTCCGGGGAGGCGGCCACCCAGGACGCGGTGATGGAACTGGCGCTCACCCCAGCGGAGTTCGGGGGCGGCGGCAACGTGAACGATCGAAGCGCGATGGAGGGCTCCGATGTCGGCTGAGGTGCTGCGGGCGCCCGGGAGCGGTCCCGGGCAGTGGGTGACGAGAGCGGTGCTGCGCAACGGCCCGCTGGGCGGGCTGCTCGCGCTCGTCGTGGTGATGGCGGTGCTCTCGCGGGACTTCCTCAACGGGCAGAACCTGCTGAACGTGGGCGTGCAGGCGTCGGTGACGGCGGTCCTCGCCTTCGGTGTGACGTTCGTGATCGTCTCGGCGGGCATCGATCTGTCCGTCGGTTCCGTCGCGGCGCTCTCGGCGACCGTGCTCGCGTGGGCGGCGGCGCGCGAGGGCATACCGGTGTGGCTCGCGGTGCTGCTGGGCCTCGCGGTCGGCGCGCTGGCCGGGCTCGTCTCCGGCGCGCTGGTCGCCTACGGGCGGCTGCCGGCCTTCATCGCCACGCTGGCGATGCTCTCGGTCGGGCGCGGCCTGGCCCTGGTGATCTCCGGCGGCTCCCCCATCGCCTTCCCCTCCTCCGTCAGCCGGCTCGGTGACACCCTCGGCGGCTGGCTGCCGGTGCCGGTGCTCGTCATGGTGGTCATGGGGCTGCTCGCGGCGCTGGTCCTGGCCCGTACGTACACGGGCCGCACGATGTTCGCGATCGGCGGCAACGAGGAGGCGGCCCGGCTGTCGGGCATCGACGTCCGCCGCCGCAAGCTCGTGATCTACGCGCTGTCCGGGCTGTTCGCGGCCGTCGCCGGGATCGTGCTGGCCGCGCGGCTGACCTCGGCGCAGCCGCAGGCCGCCGTCGGCTACGAACTGGACGCGATCGCCGCCGTCGTCATCGGCGGGGCGAGTCTGTCGGGCGGCTCGGGCAAGGCCTCCGGCACGCTCATCGGCGCGCTGATCCTCGCCGTGCTGCGCAACGGTCTCAACCTGCTGAGTGTGTCGGCCTTCTGGCAGCAGGTCGCGACGGGGCTGGTGATCGCGCTGGCCGTGCTGCTGGACACGCTGCGCCGCCGGAGCGCGCGGTGAGGGCGCGCCGGACGGCCGTCCCCGCGGTGGTCCTCGCGGCGGTCGCCGCGGTCGGCGGCTGCGACCGGGGCGGGCACACGGACCTGGGGCTCGCGCTGTCGACGATGAACAACCCCTTCTTCGTGGGCATCAAGGAGGGCGCGCAGGCGGAGGCGGCGGCCCGCGGACTGAAGATCAACATCACGGACGCGCAGAACGACCCGACGCAGCAGATCAATCAGATGGAGACGTTCACCAGCCAGAACGTCAAGGCGGCCATCATCAACCCGGTCGACTCGGACGCGGCGGTGCCCGCGGTGGGCGCGGCCAACCGCGCCGGCGTGCCGGTCGTCTCCATCGACCGGGGTGTGAGCGGCGGCACGGTGGGCTCGACGATCGCCTCCGACAATGCCGCGGGCGGGCGGCTGGCCGCGCGGACACTCGCCGAGTCCCTCGGCGGCAGGGGGAAGGTGGCCTTCCTCGAAGGGCAGCCCGGCACCTCGGCGGCCCGGGAGCGCGGCCGGGGCTTCGAGGAGGGCATCGCGGCCTTTCCGGGCATCGAGGTCGTCGCCCGGCAGCCCGCCGACTTCGACCGCGCCAAGGGCATGGACGTGATGGCCAACATCCTCCAGGCGCACCGGGATCTGACGGGGGTCTTCGCGGCCAACGACGAGATGGCGCTGGGCGCGGCGAAGGCGCTGGGGGCCGCGTCCGGAAAGGACGTGAAGGTCGTGGGCTTCGACGGGACCCCGGACGGCATCGCGGCCGTCCGCGCGGGCACGCTGAGCGCGACCGTCGCCCAGCAGCCGAGGCTGCTGGGCAGGCAGGCGGTGGACTGGGCCCTCAAGGCCGCCTCCGGCGAGAAGCTGCCCCCTCAGGTGAAGGTGCCCGTGGTCCTCGTGACACGGGAGAACGCGGCGGGGTTCGGCGGCTGACGCACCGCACGACGGGGCGGCCGCGGCCTCTGGCAGGCTGGTGTGGTGACAGTGAACGGTGAGGTGACGGTGAGCGGGAAGCGCGCGTACGACGTGCTGGTGGTCGGCTCGGCCAACGCGGATCTGACGGTGCGGGTGGCCCGGCGGCCGGGGGCGGGCGAGACCGTGCTCGGCTCCGACCTGGTGGAGTCGGCCGGCGGCAAGGGCGCCAACCAGGCGGCCGCCGCGGCCCGGCTGGGAGCCCGAACGGCCCTGCTGGCCAAGGTCGGTGACGACGCGTTCGGCGAACTGCTGCTGGCGGGCCAGCGCGCGGCCGGCACGGAGCTGCGGCACGTGCTGGTGGAGCGGGGGGCCCGGACCGGCACCGCGATGATCGTGGTCGGCCCGGACGGGGACAACAGCATCGTGGTCTCCCCCGGCGCCAACGCCCGGCTCTCCCCCGCCGATGTGACGGACGCCCGCGAGGCCGTGGCGGCGGCGTCGGTGGTCTCGCTGCAGTGGGAGATCCCGCCGGAGACGGTACGGACGGCCGTCGCGCTGGCCCGGGAGTGCGGCACCCGCGTCGTGCTCAACCCCTCTCCGGCGCCGGAGCGGCTGGAGGGCGAACTCCTCGCCGCCGCCGACCCGTTGGTGGTCAACGAGCACGAGGCACGGCAGCTGTCGGGGCGCGCGGACGGCGGCCCGGCCGAGTGGGCCGGGGCGCTGCGCGCGCTGGGCGCCCGCTCCGTGGTGGTCACCCTCGGCGGTGACGGGGCGCTGGCCGCCGACGACGGGGGGACGGTCGCGGTCGCGGGCGTGCCGGTGACGGCCGTCGACACCACGGGCGCGGGCGACGCCTTCACGGGAGCCCTGGCCACCCGGCTCGCGGCCGGGGAAGCGCTGGCGGACGCGGTGCGCTTCGCGGTGCGCGTGGGGGCGGCCTCGGTGACGAAGGCGGGGGCGCAGCCTTCGTATCCGACGCCGGGTGAACTGCCCTAGGTCTTCCGGGGCCGCACCCCCGCACCCCCGCACCCCCGCACCCCGCCGTGCCCTGCCGGGAAGGTCAGCCGGCCCCGTCCGCGACCCGGGCGATCAGCAGGGCCACGTCGTCGTCGTGCCCGCACAGATCCGCCAGCAGCAGATCGCAGGTGGCCTCCAGATCCGCCGGGGCGTGGGCGAGGGCCTCGCACAACGCGCCCAGGCGGCGGTCGATGGCCTCGTCGCGGGTCTCGACCAACCCGTCGGTGTACAGCACGAGTTCGTCGCCGGGCGCGAGCTCCACGGTGACGCTCTCGAAGCGCACGCCGCCCACACCGAGGGGCGCGCCGGTGGGCAGGTCGACCAGGGCGGGCCGGTGGCCGGAGCGGACGATCACGGGCGGCAGGTGTCCGGCGCAGGCGAGCTGGCAGCGGGCGCGGCGCGGGTCGTAGACGGCGTACACGCACGTGGCGATCATCTGGTCCAGGCCTGCGGCGGTGCGGTCGAGGTGGTCCAGGACCTGGGCCGGGTCCAGGCCGAGGCCGGAGAGGGTGCGGGCGGCGGTGCGCAGCTGGCCCATGGCGGCGGCCGCGCTCAGACCGCTGCCCATGACGTCGCCGATGACCAGGGCGCCGCTGCCGTCGTCCTGCGGGATGGCGTCGAACCAGTCGCCGCCGACCTTTCCGGCGGCGCCCGCGGGCTGGTAGCGGGAGGCGATCCGCAGTCCGGGCAGGTGCGGGGGGCGCTGCGGGAGCAGATTGCGTTGGAGGGTCACGGTGGTGGCGCGTTCGCGCTGGTACCAGCGTGCGTTGTCGATGCACACGGCGGCGCGGGCGGCCAGTTCGCCGGCGAGGACGACGTCGTCCTCGCTGAAGGGGCGCGGGTTGCCGGTGCGTTTGAGGTCCAGGGCGCCGAGCACCTCGCCGCGGGCGATGAGGGGGACGGCCATGTAGGAGTGGACTCCGGCGCGGGCGAGCAGTTCGGCGGCGTCCGCGTCGCGGGCGATGCGCGGCAGGTCCTGGGGCCGTACGTGCGGCAGGTGCACGGGGCGGCCGGTGGTCACGCACTGGGTGACGAGCCGGTCGGCGTCGTATTTCGCGATCTCCCCGGGCGGGTCGGCGGCGCGCGCGGGGTCGACGGCGCCGGCCCCGCCGACCGGGCCGACGGAGGCGACGGCCAGGGCGCGGAAGACGGCGGCGGCCCTGGCGGAGGAGGCGGGGCGGATCCCGTCGAGCGCGGTGTCCAGGACGTCGACGGCGGCGAAGTCGGCGAGGTCGGGCACGACCACGTCGGCGAGTTCGTGAGCGGTCTGGTCGAGGTCGAGGGTGGTGCCGATGAGGACGGAGGCGTCGGCGATCAGGGCGAGCCGGCGGCGGGCGTCGGTGGCCGCGCGGTTGCGTTCGGTGATGTCGACGACGGAGGTGGCGAGTCCCAGGACGCGGCCGCCGGGGTCCTCCAGGCGGTAGTACGACACGAGCTGGGCCTGGTCGTCGGTGGCGCCGCCGCCCGCGCGGCCGAGGACGAAGCGGTCCAGGACGGGGGTGCCGGTGCGCAGGACGCCGGTCAGGTCGCGTTCGATGCGGTCGACGTCGGCGAAGGGCAGGGCCTCGCGGACGCGGCGGCCGAGGTGGTCGGCGGCGGGGACTCCGTGGATGCGCTCCAGGGTGGGGTTGACGAGCAGGAAGCGCAGGTCGGTGTCGAGGACGGCGAGCCCGATCGGGGACTGGGCGACCAGGCGCAGCGAGAGCGCGAGATCGCGTTCGACCTCGCGCAGCACCTCGTGGTCGGTGGCCATGCCCAGGGCGTAGAAGTCGCCGTGCCGGCCCTCCAGGCGCATATTGCGGAACTCGGTGAGCCGTGAGGTGCCGTCCTTGCGGCGGGCGGGGAAGACCCCGGCCCAGCTCTCGCCGCTCATGACGTCGGCGAAGAGCTCCAGGACCTCCTCGACGTGCTCCTCGTCGACCAGGAGGCGGGCGGCGTAGCGGCCCAGCGCCTCGGCGGGGCTCCAGCCGAAGAGGTCCTGGGCCTGCGGGCTCCACAGGACGATGCGGCCGCGCCGGTCGAGCACCACGGCGGCCACGCTCAGGACGTCCAGCAGTCCGCCCGCTTCCCGGGCCGGGCCGGAGGGCGGGCCGGGCCGGGGGCCGGAGGCGTCGCCGGTGCGCTTCGGGTCCATCGAGGCCGTCCCTCCTTCCGCCCGCAGCAGGTGGTGCGGCCCGCGCGTCGCAGTGCCTTCCATGGTCTCTCCGAACCCGCCCGCCGCGCAGCCGCGGCGCCCGCGGCCCCGGTGGAGCGGGGCGCGGGCGCCGGGGGTGGCCGGCCGGTCAGGGAGGGAGAGGGACCGGGCCGGCCGGTCCTTTTCAGGGGAGGGTGAGCACGAACCAGACGGTGCGGCCGGCGCCCGAGGCGTGGTGGCCCCAGCGGTCGGCGATCTGCTCGACGAGCCACATGCCGCGCCCGTTCTCGCTGTCGGGTCCCGCCTGGGCGCAGCGGGGCAGACCGGCGTCGGCGCACTCGTCGGCGGGCCCGGAGTCGGTGACCTGGGCGAGCAGGGCGCCGTCGGCGCGGGTGAGGGTCACCTCGATCCGGCCGGTGGTGCCGGGGACGTGGACGACGGCGTTGGTGACGATCTCGGAGAGCAACAGCGCGGCGTCGTCGGCGAGTCCGTCCAGGCCCCACTCGGTGAGCAGCCGGGCGGAGAACCGCCGGGCGGCCGCCGCGGAGCGCGGGCTCACCGGCAGGGAGAGCGTGTCGCAGGGGTGCCCGGGGGCCGGGTGGGACATGCGGTCGCGCAGCGGAGGGCTGTGCAGGCACAGGGGCGTGCCGGTGGTCCAGGACGCGCGGGAACCGCGGGCGAGGCCGTGCGGATGGACCGGGAGGGTCCACAGGACGGCCGGGTCGCGGCCGACACGGACGTCGGGCCGCCGCACGGGACCCACGGGGTCACTGATGGATGCTGGCATGGCGCTCTGCTGCGGTCGGGGGTGCGGGGCGGCACGGGACGCGCCGGCCTCGCTGTGGCTTCCCCCACATTCGCCCGTTTTCCTCCAGAGGTCTATACCCTTTTGGTCACCAGGGCCTTGCGCAGCGCTATCTTCGCAGGTGAGCGGGGACACACCGGAATCCAAAGTCGTGGTCAACCTTCGGTTGTGGTGCGGGCGAGCGGTGGGCGGCGCGGGGCGGGCCCGCCCGGTGGGACGGGCCCGCGGTGGCGGACTATCTCTTCGGGCACTCCTTCCACGCGAGGTGGTAGGTGGTCTTGATGCTGCCGTCGGTGGAGTCCATGGCCATCCAGCTGGTGGTCTTCGTCGGGTCCGAGGTGCCGGCGTCGACTCTGAGCTCGGTGTTGATGTTGAAGTTGCGCTCCTCGCCGCAGGGCGCCCACACCAGTGAGGCCACGTCGACGCTGTCGGTCACCTGCCAGTTGTCGTTGTAGGCGCCCTTGAAGTTGTGGGCGCTGGCGGCGGTGTCGGGCGAGCCCTGGAAGTAGTACGAGGCCTTCTCCAGGCCCGTCGCCCCGGGTTCGAGGTGGGCGTAGCCGCGGTAGTCGGCGCTGGCGATGGCGTAGGTGAAGCCCTGCGGTACGTGCACTTCGAGGTTGAGCTGGCAGTTCTTGCGGAAGTCGGTGGGCTTGGAGCCGATGCCGACCTGGGCGAGGTAGCTGCTGTAGGTGACCGTGAAGGCGGTGTTGTCCGGGGAGACCGCCACGGCGGCGGTGTTGATCGGACAGCCGGAGCCGTTGACGGTGGCGACGTCGATCACGATCTTGTCCGGGGGCGGGTTGACGATCGCCGACGCGCCGGTGACGGTCATCGGCGAGGTGAACAGTGCCGCGAGCGCGGCCCCTGCCGCGAGACCAACAGGCATGGCTCTCCTAGGGTGTGCGCCCGGGGGTTCGCGCCCCGGGCGGGCTGACGGGATGAGCGGCCGGGCGTCGGGATCCCGGAGTCCGTTGGATGAGGGCTGGACTATTAAGACATGTACATGTCAGAGCCTGCCCTCCAAGGACCCCTTGGGGACGGAAGCGTTCGCATCGTAGGGGCGCCGCCCCCGCGGCGCCAGACTCCGCGTCGCACTTGCCCGCGCCCCGCCGGCGGGGCGTGCCGGGGCGAACGGGCGCCCCGGCACGGTCACTTGGCGGCCAGCCCGGGGAACATGCGGCCCAGGTGCACACAGAGGACCGAGATGAGCACAGCGGCGGTGATCACCCCGACACAGCCCAGCATGTCGCGCATCGTGCTCGCGAGCGGCCCCAGTGGGGGGCGGGGCGCCGGCGGAGCCGTCCGTTCCTTATGTCTGGGCGGGCTGTGCATGGGCGGAACCGGTACGCCGGGCCGGGCCGTCGGCCGGCCGGGAGGTGGAGCGGCCGCCGTACTGGGCGGCCTGGAGTTCGTACATCGAGCGGTACAACCCGCCCTCGACGGCCATGAGTTCCTCGTGCGTGCCCTTCCCCACCAGGCGCCCGCGGTCGAGGACATAGATCAGGTCGGCGGTCGCGGTCGCCGCGAGCCGGTGCGTGATCAGCAGCACGGTGGTGCCGTCGTCGGCCAGGGTGCGCAGCGACCGGAACGCCTCGACCTCCGCCCTGGGGTCCAGGGCCGAGGTGGGCTCGTCGACGATGAGCAGCGGGGCCCGCCGGTAACGGGCGCGGGCGCCGCCCAGGCGCTGCCACTGGCCGCCGGAGAGCTGGGTGCCGCGCTCGAAGCCCTTGACGACGAGGCTGTCCCACTGGTGCGGCAGGGACTTCACGACGTCGAGCGCGTCGGCCTCGGCGGCGGCCCGCTCGATCCGCCCCTGGTCCAGGGGCAGTCCGGGGCGGCCGATGTGGACGTTGGCGCGGGCCGTCATCGGCCAGCGCGGGAAGTCCTGGGAGAGCACGGCGACATGGTCGAAGAGCTGGTCGCGGTCGGCGTCCTGGATCTCGACGCCGTTCCACGACAGCGAGCCGGAGGTGGGCAGGTACAGCCCGGCCACGAGTTTGGACAGCGTGGTCTTGCCCGAGCCGTTCGCGCCGACGAGGGCGACGACCTTGCCGGGCGGGATCGCGAGGCTCACCTCGGACAGGGCGGGCGCGGTGGTGTCGGGGTAGACGAAGGTGACCTTCTCCAGCCGGATCTCCTGCGCGCCGCCGCGCAGCGGGGTGCCGCCGGAGGGGATGGCGTGGCGCTCGGCGGCGGCGCAGGCAGCCTCCAGGTCGCCGAGGTACATCGCCTCCTCGTAGAGCCGGTTGACCTGCAGGACCAGGGCGCTCAGCCCGGCGCCGGCGGAGTGCACGGCGATCACGGCGGTGCCGGCCACCGCCAGCGGCATACCGCCCGAGGCCAGCAGCAGCCACAGCAGTCCGTAGGCGGCCAGGGCCACCAGGCCGGAGAGCGCGGAGGAGACGGTCTGGGTGACCGCCCGGGCGCGGGCCAGGCGCCGCTGTTCACGCTCCATGGCGGCCGACATCTCGTCGTAGGCGTCGACGAGCAGCCGGCCCGCGCCGTGCACCCGGATCTCGGCGGCGGACTCCTGGCTGGTGAGGGTGGAGGTGAGCACGGAGATGGCACGCCGGTGCTCGATCCAGGCGTGCCGGGAGGCGTACTGGCGGCGGGCGGAGACCAGGGCGCCCCAGCCCTTGGGCACGGCCACGAGCAGCAGCAGCACGACGAGGGCGGGGTGCAGTACGGCCAGCACGCCCGCCGAGGCGGCCAGCGCCGCGAGGGCGCTGAGGACCGTCACCGTGGACCCGAGCATCAGGCGCACCGAGTCGGTGCCGAAACGGCCGGCGTCCAGCTTGCGGTGGAAGTCCTTCTTCTCCAGGGTGGCGAGCTCGACGCGGACCGCGCTGCGGTAGAAGCGGGCGGTGCACACCCGCTCCACCTTGGGCTCCAACTGCCCCGCCGCCGCGACCGAGACGGCGGACAGCAGCACGCAGACGGCGGCGAGCGTGGTGCAGGCCAGCAGCGCGGGCAGGGCGTGCCGCAGCCGCCGGGGGGTGGGGCCGGAGGCGAACAGGGCGACGAGCACCCGGTTTCCGGCCAGCAGCCCGAAGGCCCGGACCAGGCCCTGGCCGAGCTCGGCGCCGAGCAGGGCGAGCAGGCAGCGGCGGTCCTCGCGCCACGCGGCGCGCACGACCGTCGCGACCAGCGCGGGGAACTGCCGCGCCATCTGCCGGAACGTCAGCCGCAGCAGCGGCGTCCCGTGCGTGGCGCAGGGGATGTCGTGCCGCAACGCCCCGCCGAACAACAGCAGTTCACTGGAGCACACGGGCAGGGCGCGGGGCGCCCGCCGGGCGAAGAGGGTCATCGCACCTCCGTCGGCCGGCCCCCGGCGGGGGCCGGGGGCTGCGGTGAGGCGATGGGCGTGCGGGAGCACCGCGGCGCGGGACGGTCGGGCATGACGCCTCCTGGGATCGGCGGACAGGGTGGTTTCGCGCGCCCGGGCACACCGGGCACACGGCGGAGCGCGCCGGGGCGCGCGACGGGAGCGGGCAACGGGGTTCAGGGCAGGCCGAGGACGCCTCGGGCGGGCGAGGCTTGCGCGGGCAGGTGAGGACGCGGGAAGGGGACGGCGTGGGGACGAAGGGCGTGCGGGGGACGGACAGCGGTGCGGGGGTGCGAGCGGCGGTCGGTGAGCGCGGGCCGCGCCCGTGGGGCGCGGCCGGACGGCACCCAGCGGTCGCGGGACGCGGCGAGGTGCCGGGGTCGGGCGGGCCTTTCGTCGGGCGGCCGGCGGGTGCATCCGAGGGTGTCGGTGCCGCAGTGGCCCGGTGCCCGTGGTCCGGACAGGAAGGACTCTATCTTCCCCCGCCCACGGGGGAGTTCACCATCCCGCACTTACCTGCTGACGGTTCACTCGATCAGGTAGAAATCACCGCTGGTTCATGGGCCGCGCCGCCGGGTCCGGTGCCCGGGGCGGCCGCGCGGTGGCCGGCGCTCCGGGGTACGGGGCCGGTGTGCGGTGGCGTACGGCGGGCCCGGACCCCGTGGCGGGTCCGGGCCGGCGTCGGCGTCGGCAGCGGCCGCTGCCGGAACCGGTCAGTCCTCGTGGGCCGCCGGGGGGAGTTGACGGAGCTTCAGGGGGGTGTGCTTGCCGAACGCGTAGTCCAGCATCCTGGCGGCGTCGGGGTAGCGGCTCGTGGGGTCGTTGAGGACCACGCCGATCACCGTCTTCTTCTCGCGCCGGGCCGCGAAGACCAGACAGGGTCCGGCGGCCGAGGTGGACCCGGTCTTGATCCCGATCACGCCGCTGTAGGAGCCGAGGAGTTTGTTGGTGTTGTACCAGGTGTAGGTGCGGCTGACGTTGGCCGCCTTCTGATGGGTGCTCATGGCGCTCATGACGGCCGTGAAGGTGTGGCCGGCCATCGCGTGCCGGGAGAGCCGGGCCAGGTCCCGGGGTGTGGAGTAGTTGCGGGAGCTGGAGGAGAGCCCGTCGAAGGAGTCGAACCGCGTGTTGCGCAGGCCGAGTTCGGCCGCCTTCTTGTTCATCGCGTCGACGAAGGAGGCGGTGCGCGCGGCCTCGGTACGCCCCTCGCCGAAGGCGTCCGCGAGCGCGTAGGCGGCGTCGCAGCCGGAGGGCAGCATGAGCCCGTACAGCAGCTGACGCGCCGTCAGTTCATCACCGGTGCGCAGGTCGGCGGTGCTCGCCCCGGTGCGCACGACGTAGTCGCGGTAGGACTGCTTGATACTGATCCTGCGGTCGAGCGCGGCCCCGTGGCCGTCCAGCACCACGACCGCCGTCATGATCTTGGCGGTGCTCGCCATCTGCCGCCTGACGTCCGCCTCCTTGCCCCACAGCGCGCGGTCGGCGGTGGCATCGAGCAGGAAGGCGCCCTTGGCGCCCACGCCCGGCGGCGCGGCGACCGCGGCCCCGGCCCGCGCCAGGGGCGCCGGGAACACCACGGCGACCGCCGCGGCCGTCGCGACCAGCCGCGCCCCCCACCGGCGCCGGACTGCCTCTCCCCCAGGTCGCTCCATGCAGACTCCTCCTGCTCGTGTGACGGGTGCGGTCCGCGCATCGTCGCACCCGGCACCGCGCGAGGTGAAATCCCTTCCCTCTAGCGGGTGATGGGGCTTTCGGCCGCTGACGGCAGCGGGGCGCTCCTCCCACTGCCGGGTCCACGGCGCCGGCCGAGCAGCATCAGCGCGCCTCCGGCGGCCGAGACCCCGGCGGCGGTCCAGAAGGCGAGGGTGAAGCCCGAGGCGGCGGGCAGCGTGGTGCCGTGGACGGGCCGGGAGGCGAGCAGGGCGGCGCCGGCCTGGCTGCCGACGGCGCCGCCGACGGTACGGGCGACGGTGTTGATGCCGTTGGCAGTGGCGGAGTCGCCCGCCGGGGCGGCACGGTGGACCATCCTGGGCAGGGCCGCCATCGACAGGCCGAACCCGGCGCCGATGACGGTGTAGCAGACGGTGACCTGCCACAGGCTCTCGTGCCACGCGGCCAGCAGCGCCCCGCCCACGGCGCTCGTCCCCATGCCGAGGACGAGCGGGCCGCGGGGGCCGAGCCGTCCTTCGAGCCGTCCGGTGAGCCCTCCGGCGGGTACGCCCAGCGCGGTGCCCGGCAGCAGCACGAGTCCGGCGACGGTGACGGAGGCGCCGAAGCCGTAGTCGACCAGGCGCGCGGCGTCGGCGGGCAACCCCGCGGGCAGCTCGGCGAGTTTGGGCACGAGGACGTAGAAGACGAACTGGGTGACCCCGAGCAGGAGCGCCCCGAGATGGACGGGGCCGAGCGCGCGGCCGAGGAGCAACGCGGGGTCGACGACCGGGTGTTCGACGCGCCGTTCCCGCACCAGGAAGAGCGCGCCGAGCAGGACGCTGCCCGCGAACAGCGCGAGGACCGGGGCGCCGCCCCACCCCCACTGCGGACCCTCCGTGAGCGCGAGCAGCAGCGCCACCAGAGCCGCTCCGAGCAGCAACGCGCCGATGACGTCGAGGGGTTCGCGCGCGCTCGGGGGGCTGGACGGTACGTACCGGACGACCGCCACGAGCGCGAGGGCGACCACGGACGCGCCGACGACGAACAGCCAGCGCCAGGAGGCGTGGTCGACGAGCAGTCCGCCGAGCAGCAGCCCTCCGCCGGCCGCGCCCGCCACGGCACCCGCGGCCACGCCGAGCCCGGAGGCGACGCGCTGCGGCGGGAGCACGTCGCGGATGAGCCCGAAGGCCAGCGGCAGCAGGGCCAGGCTCGCGCCCTGCACGGCGCGGAAGACGATGAGCGAGGCGACGTTCCACGCGAAGGCCGCGCCGAGGGTGCCGGCCAGGTGGGCCAGGAGCGTCAGCAGCAGCACCTCGCGCTTGCCCCGGCTGTCGCCGAGGCGGCTGATGAGCGGGGTGAGCACGGCGCTGGCCAGGAGCGTGGAGCTGAGGACGGCCCAGGAGGCCCCGGCGGCGCTGGTGTTCAGGTCGTGCTGCAGGACGCCGAGGGTGGGCACGAGCATGGTCTGGACGACGGAGTAGGACAGGACCACCAGGACGAGGGCGGCAAGCGGCGCGGTTCCGGATCCGTGGGCGCGCCGGGACGCGAGTAACGACATGACGTAAGGTTAGCCTTACCTAAGAATCTTGTCGTGT
The DNA here is from genome assembly GCF_042656465.1 of Streptomyces gamaensis. Classification (NCBI taxonomy): domain Bacteria; kingdom Bacillati; phylum Actinomycetota; class Actinomycetes; order Kitasatosporales; family Streptomycetaceae; genus Streptomyces; species Streptomyces gamaensis. The sequence continues at coordinate 16,386 of NZ_JBHSPB010000008.1, read as the reverse complement.
GCGGGTCGCGGAAGGCCGCAGGCCGGGCGGGTCCGGGGCCCGCGCGGTCAGTCCCGGCCCGTCCGCAACGGCGTGATCTGCTCGATGTCGTAGCGCGCGCGCAGCTCGGCGACGGCCTCCTGGTCGACCTGGGGTCCCGACCGCAGGATCTCGAAGAGCTCCTCGAAATACCGCTCGTGGTCGGGCGGCGGTGACGCCTGGAAGAACATCCGGGCGGGCTCGCCGGTGGGGTTGGCGAACGCGTGCGGGCAGCCCGGCGGGACGACGATGACCGTGCCCGGCTCCGCCCGTACCAGCCGCTGCCCGGACGCCGACTCCCACTCCCGCCAGCTGTCCCGGGTGCGCACGAGCGGCTCGAAGGCGAGGATGTCCAACTCGCCCTCCAGGACGTAGAACAGCTCCTCGCTGCGGGAGTGCGCGTGCGCGCCCACGTCGAAGCCCGGTGGTACGAGGACCTCGAAGCTGGAGGCGGCACGCGAGTGCTCCCCGGTCACCTTGAAGGTGACCTGCTGGGCCGCCGTGACGAGGGTGCGCCCCTCGCCCGGCGGTACGACCAGCCCCTCGGGGACCGCGGCCAGGGACATGGGGTACCGCCTTTCGCTCGACGGGCTCGACGTGACGGGGGTGCGCGCCCCGACGGGTGCGCGCGGCGGTTCACCAGGTGACCGGCAGGGCCTCCGGGCCGCGGATGAGGGCACTGGGCTGCCACTCGATCTCCTCCACGGGCACCGCGAGCCGCAGCCCCGGGAATCTGCGCAGCAGCGTGGAGAGCATGGTCTCGGACTCCAGCCGGGCCAGCATCGAGCCCAGGCAGAAGTGCGGTCCGTGCCCGAAGGTCAGGTGCGGGATGTGCTCCCGGTCGAAGTCGAGCTCGTCGGGCCGCTGGAAGACCTCGGGGTCGCGGTTGGCCGTCAGGTACGAGGCGTAGACGACCTCTCCGGCCCGGATGAGGCAGCCGCCGACCTCGACGTCCTCGGTGGCGATGCGGGCGATGCCCACGCCCCGGCGGTGCGGGATCCAGCGCAGCAGTTCCTCCAGGGCGCGCGGCAGCAGCGCCGGTTCGGCCCGCAGCCGGGCCAGGTGCTCGGGGTGGGTGAGCAGCGCGTAGACCATGTTGGAGCTGTTGTTGCGCACGGCGTGGGCGGCGCTGATCTGGATGAGGATGGCGATGGCGATCGCCTCCTCCTCGCTCAGCTCCCCGCGCCGCGCCGCCTCGGCCAGATCGCCCGCCAGGTCCTCGCGGGGCTCGGCGCGGCGCCGGGCGAGCAGCCCGGTGAAGTAGGCCCGCACCTCTTCCTTGGCGCGCTCGCTGCGCTCCTTGCCGTGCCGGGCGGACAGCAGCAGGGCCGTCCACTCGGCCATGCGCGGCCGGTCCTCGGGGGGCACCCCCATCAGCTCGCTCACCACGGTCAGCGGCAGCGGGGCGTTGAGGTGGGCGACGAGGTCGGCGGGCGGGCCCTGCCGCTCCATGGCGTCGAGCAGTTCGTCGGCGGCCCGCTGCGCGAGCGGGCGCAGCGCCTCCAGGCTGCGGGTGGTGAACGCCCGTGCCACGGACTTGCGCAGCCGGGTGTGCTCGGGCGGATCGGCGAAGCCGACGGCCTCGTCGAGCGGGATGATGTGCGGCGCGAGCCGGGTCACGTCACGGCCGAGGAGGGCCCGCCGGCTGAACCGGGGGTCGGAGGTGACGGTCTTGACGTCCTCGTAGCGGGTGACGATCCAGGCGTGCCCCTGGCCGTAGGGCAGTTGGATCCGGGCGATGGGCTCCTTGTGGAGGAGCTCGCTCATGAAGGGGTCGAAGTCCAGCCCCGCCAGGTCCTCGACGGGCCAGAAGTGGACCGGGGGCCCGTCCTGCCGGGATTCGGTCGTCGTCATCGCGCGCTCCAAGTGCTCCGGACCGTGGAATCCCCCCTGCGGTGCCGCCCTTACGACGGTACGGGGCACCGCTCACGGGGCAACGGGAGCGGCCGGGGAAATCACCCATCCGGGTAAGGCCGCGGGACTCCGGGGGCCGTACCGGCGGGTACGGGGCGGGGCGCGGGGTCGGGTCAGCGCTCGCGGGAGAGCCGCTCGACGAGACCGGGGGCGGGCTGCGGTACCTCGCCGAAGTCCTCGTCGTCGCCCTCGACCGTGAGCCGGTTGATGACGCTCTCCAGGGCGGCGGGCAGATGCGGGGTGAGTCCGCTGTGCCATTGGACGAGCAGTTCGTGCCGGGCGGCCTCGGTGAGCAGTCCGCGGCGGCCCCGGCCGCGCGGGGCCGGGCCGGGCTCCTCGGGCCCGTGGGCGGCCTGGGCCCGCCAGAAGGCGGCGTCGCGGAACTCGCCGTCGCGGCGGTGGGAGAGGTACAGGCAGTACGCGGCGGTGCGGCTGCCGCCGCCGGCCCCGAACCGCCACCAGAAGCCGGCCGCTCCGGTGTGCCCGGCCACGTGCAGCAGACAGGCGAAGACCAGCGCGCCCTCCGGGTCGATGCCCCGGTCGTCGACGAACCGCTCCAGACTGGCGGCGGCCTCGGCCGCGTTGATGACCAGGACGCAGGCGAGGTCCAGTTCGCTGCTCGCCTCGTCGTGGGCGCTGGGGTAACCGCCCTGCGCGGCAGCGGCGTTCGCGGGGCCCTCCGGTCTTCCCGCACGCGAGCGCCGCGGACGGCCGGTGGGCCTGCGGGTCTCGAAGGCCCCCGCGAGCGCGCGGGCGTCGGAGGCCAGCACGGCCTCGATGACATCGCCGTCGGTGTCGTGGCTGCGCGGCATTACGTCCCCCTGACGGAGTGCGGGACCCCGGCGGTCGGGGCGGGCGGGGCGAACGGGGCGAGTTTGCGTCTGGCGTGGCGGATCTGGCAGCGGACCGCGCTCTCCTCGATGCCGAGCAGCTCCGCGATCTGCGCCGTGCTGTATCCGATCATGGTGTGGAGGACGAGGGAGTCGCACTGCCGCTCCGGCAGCCGGGCGAGCGCGGCGTAGAGTCCGATACGGCTCTCCACGAGGGCGCACTGGCGCGGGAATTCGCGCGGGAGCGCGTGGGCCGCGCGCTGGAAGGCGGTCAGCTCCAGGGCCGAGGGGCGTTCCCGGTCGGTGAGCCATCGGTGCAGATGCTCCTTGAGCAGGGACCAGGCGTAGCAGGCGGCGGAGCGGCGGCGCAGCGCGTGCGGCCACTGCCGGCGCAGCTGCGCGAAGGTGTCCCGCGCGACGGCTCCGGCCGCTTCCCGCTCCCCCGTGTGCAGTTGGGCGTACAGCCGCCAGCGCGGCGCGTGCGTCTCGTGGAAGGCGGCGTAGGTGAGGGCGAGACGGCGCTGGGTGTCGCTGGGCGGGGTGGTGATCACGGGCGGCGGGGCGTGGTCGCTCATAACCGCCTCTCGTCGCCGTGCCGGTACGTGCGGGATCTCCAATGAACCGGAAAACAGTGCCTGTTGTGCGGCAACACGGGAAAAATCTTAGCCCTCCGCCCTGTTGCGGCAGCTCGTACACATTCGCGAGTGCGTGACGTGTCCGCAGCCGATAACCTGTGCCACCGCTGTGTCTTCTTCCCGGCTTTCCTGCGTCCCGTCTTTCCCTTCGTCTTTCCCTGTGTCTCGTCCGGTGGTGGCGGTCCGATGAGCGGTTCCGGTGCTGATCCCGTGGTGGATCTGCGGCTCGACCGGGCCCATTCGGCCCGGATGTACGACTGGTATCTGGGCGGTCACACCAACTTCGCGGCCGACCGGGAGGCCGCCGGGAAGGTGCTGGCCGTCTATCCCGCCGCGCGCACGGCCGCCCGTCTCACTCGGCAACTGACGCACCGGGTCACGCGTTTCCTCGCGCGCGAGGGGATGCGGCAGTTCCTCGACATCGGCACCGGCATTCCCACCCCACCCAACCTCCACGAGGTCGCGCAGGAGGTGCGGCCCGAGGCGCGGGTCGTCTACGTCGACAACGACCCGATCGTGCTGGCGCACGCGGCGGCCCTGCTGCGCAGCCATACCGCCGGCCGCACCGCCTATGTGCAGGCGGACGCGACCGTGCCGGAGAGCGTGCTGCGGGCACCGCTGCTGCACGCGACGCTCGACCTGGGCGAACCGGTGGCGCTGTCGCTCAACGCGCTGCTGCACTTCGTCACCGACGACGGGTGCGACCGTGCCCATGCGATCGTCGAGTGCTTCAAATCGGCGGTGCCCAGCGGCAGTACGCTCGCGATGACGCACGCCACGGCGGACCTCACCCCCACGGAGATGGCGCGCATCACCGAGATCTACGTCCGGGCCGGCACCCCGTTCCAGAGCCGTTCCAAGGCCGAGTTCACGCGTTTCTTCGACGGCTGGGAGCTGGTGGAGCCCGGTGTCGTGCTCTCCCACGCGTGGCGCCCCGACGGTCCCGCGGAGCCGCTGCCGCCGGGGGCGGACGTCTGCTACGCCGCGGTGGCCCGCAAGCCGTGACCAGCCGTCGGCGCGGCCCCGGCGGAGGGGCGTCAGATCGCGAACTGCCAGACACACAGCATGTACGCGCCGTACCAGCAGCCGAACAGCCCGGCCGCGCCGAGGACGACCACCTGGGTGCGGGGCCGGGTGCGGGCCAGCGCGCGGGCGAGCGGCACGAGGCAGAGCAGCGCGGGCACGAGCAGGCGCAGCTTGGAGTGGGAGAAGTTGCTCTGCGCGAGGGTCAGGACGACGATGCCGGTGCCGTAGGCGAGCAGCGGCGGCCAGGTGCCGCGCTGCCAGGCGAGGGCGGTGGCGCACACGAGGGCGAGGAGCAGTACGGCGGTGCTCACCGGAACCCAGCCTTCCCCCCGTGTCAGGCTCTCGGCGAGGAAGCGCCACAGCGCGGCGCCGTTGTCCCAGTGGGTGCCCCAGCCCGCCTGCTGGATCGTGAAGTAGGCGTCCATGGTGCCCACGCGCCGGCCCACCCACCACAGGTACGCGGGGGTGCCCGCGCAGCCGAGGGCGACAGCCGCCAACGGGCGCCAGGACAGGGGGCGTTCGCGCAGCAGGTGCGTTCCGGCGGCGACGGCCAGCGCGAGGACGACGGCGACGGCCGCCGGGCGGGTCAGTCCGGCGAGCAGCGCCAGCGCGCCGGCGGTCAGCCAGGCGCGGCGGTGTGCCGCGAGCAGCACCCCCGCGCACAGTGCCAGGAACAGCGACTCGCTGTAGGACATGAACAGGGCGAGCGACATCGGCTGTGCCGCCGCCAGCAGCACGATGCCGATCGTGGCGGTGCGCCGTCCGTACAGGCGCTCCAGCAGCCGGTGGCAGACGATCAGCGCGGCGATCAGCGCGAGGTGGGCGGTGACGATGCCGCTGGCGCCGTGGTCGAGGCCGGTCAGGGTGTGGACCGCGCGGACGGTCAGCGGGAACAGCGGGAAGAAGGCGAGGTTGTTGCCGGTGAGGGTGCCGTCGTCGGTGTAGGAGAAGCCGTCGGGGTAGCCGTGTTCGGCGATGTCCGCGTACAGCTTGCCGTCCCAGGACAGCAGCCGTTCCTTCAGCCCGGGTGCTTCGGGCCCGTTCATGGACCACAGCAGCAGCAGATGGGCGAGGGTGGTGACGGCGTACACCGCGAGCGCGGGTCCGGCGAGCCGCAGCAGACGCTCGGCCGCCCGCTGCGGCGGGCGGCCTTCGCGGGGCCGCCGGGTGTCGTCGGCGGGTGGAGCGGCGGGCGGGGACGGGGATATGAGGGGCGGCGTCATACGGGACGGCGCCGCTCCGTAGCGGGTATGCGTATCGTCTCGTTCACTGGCTTTCGTCCCTTTCTGTGAGGTGCGCCGGGCGCAGGGGTGGCCCGGGTCCGGGTGTCGGTACGGGCGCGGGCCCGCTCAGACGAGGGGGTAGTGCTCCGCGCGCGCGGCGGTGATGAGGGCGGAGACGTCCGCCCAGTCGAGCCCGGCGCCGCGGGCCCGCCGCATCCATTCGGAGAGTTCGCCGCGCAGCGGGGAGTCGGCGATGGACTTCTCGGGTGCCGGGCAGGCGCTGACGAAGGTGCCGACGCCGGGCCGGGGTTCGACGAGCCCGAGGTGTTCGAGCTCCCGGTACGCCTTGAGGGTCGTGTTCGGGTTGAGCTTGGTGTCCGCCGCGACGCGGGCGGCGGTGGGCAGTTGATCGCCCTCGGCGAGGATGCCGAGCTTCAGTGCCTCCTGTACCTGCCGCACTATCTGCAGGTACGCGGCCATGCCGCTGTGCCGGTCGATCCGGAACCGGATCACGTCCCACCCCCTCGGCCCGCTGTGTGTGTCGTCCGCCGCATCGTGGTGCTGAGCACGTGTCTCACAGGGGACGGCGGCGGATCCACCACAGCACGGCGCCGAGCAGGGCCACGGCCACCGCCAGCAGCACCGCCGCGCCTGTCCACTGCAGGGGGCTCATCTGGTCGAACCCGAAGTATTCCAGGCGGTAGCCGGTGATGCCCTTCTCCTTGAGGCAGGGCTCGGGGTTGCGGTGGGGGATGCAGTTGCCCCAGCCGTAGAGTCTGCCGCTGTCGGTGGTGAGCCACCGGTCGTGTTCCACGGCACCGTCGGGCAGTTGCGGCCAGGTGCCGGTGATGGGCGAGGTGAGCACACGCGGGGCCTGCCACACGAGCCGGATCCGGTCCCAGACGAAGGAGAGCCCGTATCCGGCGACGGCGGTGAGCACCATGGCGGTCAGCATGCGCCGTGCGAGCGCGCCGATCGCGATGCCGACGGCCAGGTACAGCAGGCACAGGGCGGGCAGGACGGGACCGGTGGTGTCGAAGGTCCCGCCCAGGTCCCACAGGTCGTTGATGGGGCGGGCGGAGTGCCACCACCAGGTGAACGCCGCGGAGAGCAGGCCCGTGGACAGGAGCACGACGGCCACGGTGACGCCGAGCTTGGTGGCGATCCAGCGGCCGCGGGTGACGGACTGGGTGGTCATGAGCCGGTCCGTGCCGTGCTCGCGGTCCCCGGAGACCAGGGGCGCGCCGAGGAAGACGCCGATGGCCAGGGGCAGGACGACGAGGTAGCCGGCTGTCTCCTCCAGGGCGTGGCCGTACGCGTCCTTCATCGTCCGGCGCAGGTCTTCGCCCGTAAGCCCCTGGTGCAGCAGGTCGGCGGTCCCGAAGCGCTGGTAGGTCATCCAGGCGGCGCCGGCTGCGGCCGCGGCGAGGAGGACGGCGAAGGCGGTGCGGTGCTGCCGCCACACCGCCCAGACCATGCCGTGCAGCAGGCGCGGCCGCCGCGTGCTCGGGCCGCTGTGCGGCGGGGTTTCGACGGTCGCGCTCATGCGGCCGTTTCTCCTTCCGTCGGTGCGTCCGCGTCGTCGACGCGGGCGCTGGTGGTCAGCAGTGAGGGCGCCGCGGGCGAGCGCAGATAGCCGAGGAGGATCTCCTCCAGGTCGGGTTCGGCGACCCGCCACTCCTCGCCGACCGGGCCGCGCGGCCGGATCAGGGCGGTGACCTGCCGTCCGGTGACGCGTGATTCGACGAGGGTGTGCGGGGCGAGCCGCGGTGGCGAGCCGCCCGCCGCGTGTGCTCCGGTCACCAGCAGGTGCGCGGACAGCAGCGTGTCGGTCTCGCCGGCCAGGCGGACCCGGCCGTCGGCGAGGGCCACCAGGTAGTCGCACATGGTGGCCACGTCGGCGAGCCGGTGGGAGGACATCACGATCGTGGTGCCCTGCTCGGCGGCCTCGGCCATGAGCAGTCCGCCGATCTCGTGCGCGGCGAGCGGGTCGAGGTCGGCCATCGGCTCGTCCAGCAGCAGCAGTTCGGGGCGTTTGCCGAAGGCCAGGGCGAGGGCGACGCGCGAGCGCTGGCCGCCGGAGAGGGTGCCGATACGGGCGTCGAGGGGGATCTTTCCCGAGCGCACGATGCGTTCGGCGACCCTTGCGTCCCAGCGCGGGTTGAGCTCCTCGCCCAGCCGCAGTGTCTCGGCGACCGTGAACGTGGCGAAGAGCGGCTTGTCCTGGGGGAGGAAGGCGGTACGGGACAGGGTCCCCGCCGTTCCCGGGGCCGCGCCGAGGACGCGCAGTTCCCCCGCGCCGGGCCGGACCAGGCCCGCGGCCATGCCCAACAGGGTGCTCTTGCCCGCGCCGTTGGGGCCCACGAGTCCGCAGACCGTCCCGGCCGGCAGCCGGAAGGAGCAGTCCTCGACGGCCCTTCTGCGCCGGTAGCGCTTGCCCAGCCCGTGTGCCTCGATCGCCCAGCGGTGCGCGGCACCCGCCGACATCGTCCCCACCATCGACCACCTTGCTAATTAACTAGTCAGCTAGTGGAATGAGGATTGTCGATCTCGGCGCCCGATGTCAAACGGCGGTTGACGCATCCGTCGCGGCGGCCCGCCGGCCCGGGGGCCGGGCTGCCGTGGGGGACGCGGGTGGTACGGCTCCCCTGGCGTGCCGTCGGGGGCGCAACACCCGCAGGGGGGCGCGGAGTTCGCTCTGAGGACCGCTGAGCGGCGCATTCCGGCCAGGAGGCGCGGCAGTCGCCCTACTGTCGACTCAGGACGTACCTTCCCGGCGCCGCCGGGGGAACGGTACGGCCCCCTCGAAGCCCCCGCACGGAAGCAAGGACACCATGACCACAGCACCGTGGCGCCTTCCGGCCCCGTCCGCCGGCCCCGCCGGGCCCTTCACCCGCCTCGGCCCCGAACCGCTCGCCTCGGCACTGGCCGCGCTGCCCGCCGGGGCCGTCGAGGAGTTCACCGCTTCCTGGGACGGGCTGCCCGCCGACACCCACCTGGGCACGGACACGCCCTACCGCTTCCGCCGCTACGGCACCTTCCGGCTGCGCGAGGGACTGCTGGAGCGGCTGCCGCACTCGGCGTTCTTCCAGGACAAGGCGGTCAACAAGGTCAACGGCGGCGTCCCCCGCATGTTCGCGCCGCTGACCGACACCGTCGCCCGAAGTGCCGCACTGCGCACGCTCGTCCGCGCGCTCCACGGGCGACTGCCCGGCCCTCGCACGGACATCGACACCTGCGGCGTCCACCAGATACGCGTCACCGCGACCGCGAGCGCCGAGGGCCTGCCCGCCCCGGAGGGCGTGCACCAGGACGGACACGCCTATGTGGCCCAGGTATTGATCCGCCGTCAGGACGTGACCGGCGCCGAGTCACGGCTGTACGACCCCGCACGCCGTCTGCTGCACCGCACGGTGCTCACCACCCCGCTGGAGGCCATCGTCCTCGACGACCGGCGGGTGCTGCACGACGTCTCGCCGGTGCGCGCGGCGCCGGGGGCGGTGGTGGGGGTGCGGGACATGCTGCTGGTGGACTTCTTTCCGGGCGGGGGCGACTGACGGAAGCGGCTGGCGTTATGTCGTCAACGGCATATACTGCGGGTGTGGACGGCTTGTACACGATCGAGATCGAGCCCGAGGTGCGGGCCTGGCTGGACTCCCTGCCCGCCCGGCACTTCCTCAAGATCGACGAGTACGTCGGCCTGCTCGCCGAACACGCGGCGACGCTCGGTGAGCCCTATGCCCGCCACCTCGGAGGCGGGGTGAGAGAGCTGCGCCCCACGCTCGACGGCGTCGCCGTGCGCATCACGTACTGGCTGACGCCGCACCGCACCGCGGTCCTTCTGACGGTGTTCCGCAAGACCAGAGCGCATGAGGACGCGGAGATCCAGCGGGCCAGGCTCGCACAGAAGACCTGTATGTCGGAGCACGGCCCGGCTCATGAGGAGTTCTGCCGCGTCGTCGAGAAGGGAGAGATCTGACATGGCCCACAGCCGATGGAAGACGGTGCGCGAGCGCAAGCTCGCCGAAGGCTTCACCGAGTCCCCCGAGGTCGCCGAGGCCCGCTACGAGATCCGGCTGTCCATGGCGCTGGCGCAGGCCGTGTACGCCCGCCGTACGGAGCTCGGGCTGACCCAGAGCGAACTCGCCGAACGGGCCGGACTCACCCAGGCGAAGATCTCTCGCATCGAAGGCTCGGACACCGTCCCCACCCTGCCGCTGCTCGCCAAGCTCGCCCGCGCGCTCGACGCCACGCTCGACATCGCGTTGGACGAGCAGAGCACACGGGTCGCCTTCACCGCGCATCACGGCGAAGCCGCGTAAGAGGATCTGCCGCATCCACGCCCTCATCGCGCGGCACGCACGAACCGCACCCCCTCCCCCGCCCCCACCAGCTCCGGCTCGTCCCCCAGCGCGTGTTCGGCCACCCGGGCCACCACGGACGCCGGGATGTCGTCCAGCCCGTACGTGCCGTGCGCGTCGTGCGGCAGGATCACGCCCAGTCCGGCGGCGAGCGCGCCGCGCGCCGTCGCGCTGACGCACATCTCGGAGAGGACTCCGGCGATCACGACGCGGCTGACGCCGTGCCGTTCGACGAGGAGTTCCGCGAGGCCCGTGCCCTCGAAGCCGTCGTCGTCGGCCTTGGCGACCAGGTGCTCGCCGGGCGCCGGCGGGAAGCGCAGGTGCCAGCCGGGTGTGCCGGGCTCGTCGGGGGCACCCGCCTCGCCGTCGTTGCGGAGGTGGACCACCAACGCCCCGGCCGCCCGGGCGCGTTCGAGGAGGGCGGCGAGGCGGTCGACGAGCCGCGCGGCGTCGGGCACGGCGTCGGGGCCCGCAAGGAAGGCGTTCTGTACGTCGACGAGGATCAGCGCCTGCGCGGGGGCGCTCGCGGCCTCGCGGTACGGCAGCGACGTCCAGACCCCGTCGCGCACGAATCCGCCTGTTTCCTGCATGTGTTCCTCCCCTGGCGCCGGTCCCGGCCCACCGTACCCCGCCGCGCGCACCACGCCGCGCGCGGGCGGCGCCGGGCTCCGCCCGGCACCGGGGCGGTGGTTCGGGCCCGGCGTGTCCCGGGTAGGTCGGGCGGGCAGCGGGTGCCGACGCAGGAATGACGGAAGGAACGAGGAGTCCATGAATGGTGTGCGGGGTGTGGTGGTGGGCCTGTGCGCCCTGGCCCTGGCCGGGTCGTCGCTGGTGTGGGCGCCGGCCTCCCAGGCGGCCGGGCACGTGAAGTGCGAGGGTCCGGAACACACCACGTACACACCGGGGTTGACGTTCACCGACCGGCCGACCCGCATCCACGCCCGGAGTGACTACACGTGCACGCTGCCCTCCGGCGAGCAGGTGGAGGCCGCCGGCCGCACGGAGGCCGGGTCGGACGGGGCCTCGTGCCTGGCCCTCGACGCGCCCCGGGGCACGGAGTACGTGCACTGGCCCGCCGTGCGGCACGGCGGCGGGCACGAGGAGGAGTTCTCCGAGATCCGCTACGACCCCGGGACCGCGGTGCGGATCGCCGGGGCCCATGTGGTCGTCCTGAAGGGCCGGGTCGTGCGCGGCCGGGGCAAGGGCCTCGAAGCGAGCAGGACCGTCACGCTGCTGCCGGCGGAGCTGACGGGGTGTCTGACACCTGAGGGTGCCGAACAGGCCGAAGGGGACGGAAAGTTGGAGATCGGTTCCTGAGCGCGGATCCTTGCCGGGCCGGTAGCGGCCCGGCACCTTCACCGATTCCCGACATCCCCTCACCTGTATTTCGCCGGTCGTTCACGGAATGGCCAATGCCGCTCAGCATCCTGACCGTTGGCCCGGGCCGGCCGGTACCGGACCGGCCGTATCGACCGACCGACCGTCAGGAGTCCGCGGCATGCCCGCTTTCAGCAGACGCCAGTTCATATCCGGAGCGTCGTCCGTGGCGGCCGCCGCGTCGCTCGCCGCGCTCGACGGCCGCTTCGCTTCGGCGGCGGCCCGCGACCGCGCGCTCGCGGAGAGTGCCGCGCGGGCCGTCCGGGCCGAGGGCACGACACTGGAGCAGGTGGCGACGCCGGGCGGTGACGGCCCGTACAAGCGGCTGCGCTCCGGGCCCGGCTGGCCGCTGCTGGTGCGCGAGGACCTGGCGAAGGCGGGTGCGGGGCGCGATGCCCGGCGCACCGCGCTGGCCTGCTTCGTGCAGTTCACGGATCTGCACCTGGCCGACACCGAGTCCCCCGTACGCTTCGAGTACCTGGCGCCGTTCAACGACAGCGCCCACCGCCCGCAGGAGACCCTCACGGTGCGCGGTGCCTCCTCACTCGTCGAGCGGATCAACTCGCTGTCCGCCGGCCCGTTCACGGGCGTCCCGTTCTCGCTGGTGATGGCGACCGGTGACAACACCGACAACCACGAGAAGATCGAGCTGGACTGGTACCTGTCGGTGATGAGCGGCGGCACCGTCACCCCGAACAGCGGGGATCCGCACCGCTACGAGGGCGTGCAGAACTCCGGCAACGCCGCCTACTGGAACCCGGAGTCCTCCTTCCGGGACTCCTACAAGGCCAAGGGCTTTCCCGAGGTACCCGGCTTCCTGACGGCGGCGGGCCGTCCGCTGCGCGCTCCGGGGCTGCGGACCCCCTGGTACTCGACGGTCGGCAACCACGACGACAGCATCGAGGGCACCCTGCCGGACCTGGGGCTGCTGCACTCCCTGTACACCGGCGGCCGCAAGCTGGAGGGCTGCGACGAGGACGACGCCGCGAAGCTCGCCCAGGCGCTGCGCGACGATCCGGCCGAGGCGGTGCTGCGGCTGGCGGAACTGCTGAAGTCGGCGGGTCCGGTGCGGCACATCACGCCCGACGGCCGGCGCGAGCCCTTCACCCCGGCGGAGTTCGCCAGGGCGCACCTGGACCCGGCGTACACCGGCCCCGGCCCGGCCGGGCACGGCTTCACCGCGTCGGCGGCGGACAGCGGCCGGCTGTACTACACGTTCCCGGTCGCCCCGGGCGTGCTCGGGATCAGCCTGGACACCACCAACCCGGCCGGTTTCGCGGACGGTTCGATCGGCACGGCGCAGCTGCGGTGGCTGGAGTCGGTGCTGCGGTCGCGCAGCGGGCACTGGTACGACGGCGACGGGCGCGTCGTACGGGGCGGTCCGGGCAGCGAGCTGGTGATCGTCTTCAGCCACCACACCAGCGGCAGCATGGGCAATCTGCTGCCCGACCCGCACCACCCCTTCGAGGGCCGGCACGACGGCGGTGAGCTGGTCGCGCTGCTGCAGCGGTATCCGAACGTCGTCGCGTGGGTCAACGGGCACACGCACCGCAACCAGATCATCGCCCATGGCCACGCGGTGCCCGAGCGTGCCTTCTGGGAGATCAACACCGCCTCGCACATCGACTTCCCGCAGCACGCGCGCGTCATCGAGATCACCGACAACGGGGACGGCACGCTGTCGCTGTTCACCACGCTGGTGGAGTCGGCGGCACGGTACGGGACCGACTTCGGTGACACCTCGGACGCCGGACTGGCCGCGCTCTACCGCGAGTTGTCGTACAACGACCCGTACGCCAGGCCCGCGGCGAAGCTCGGTGCGGCGGGCGACCACAACACCGAGCTGCTGCTGGCGAGGCCGGCCGGCTGACGGAGGGCCGCCCCTGGCAGGGTGCTCCCCCGTTGCCCGCCGTTACTCGGCGGTGCGCTGCCGCTTGGGCAGGAGCACCATCATGGCCGTACTGAGCAGGATGACCCCGCCGGCCACGACGAACGCGTGCCCGTAGCCGGACGCGAGGGCGGCGGTCCCCGGCCCTTCCTCCTCGGTGCGACGGGCGGCGACCGAGGCGAGGATCGCCAGCCCCAGGGCGCCGCCCATGGTGCGGGAGGTGTTGGCGAGCCCGGCCACGATGCCCGACTCGGACAGCGCGACCCCGCTGGTGGCGGCGACCGCGAGGAGCGTCATCATCAGCCCCGCCCCGGCGGACATCACGATGCCCGGCCCCAGCAGCGTGCGCAGGAAGGAGCCGTCGGCACTCATGGTGCCCTGCCAGACGAACCCCGCCGAAGTGATCAGCCCGGCGAGCACGAGCAGCGTCCGCCCCTTGATCCAGCGCATGAGCCGGGCCGCGAACTGCGAGAAGAAGATGATGGTGCCGGTGTGCGGGAGCAGGGCCAGTCCGGTCTGCACGGCCGAATAGCCCAGCACGTTCTGCATGTAGAGCGAGAGGAAGTACCACATCGCGTAGAAGCCGGTCCCGCAGACCAGGGTGATGGCGTTCGCGGCCGAGACCGCCCGCATCCGGAACAGCCCGAGCGGCATGAGCGGTTCCTCGGCCCTGCGCTCCACGGCGACGAACAGGACGAGCGCCAGCGCGCCGACGGCCAGGGGCACGGCGGCCCGGGCCGAACCCCAGCCGTACGCCTCGCTCTGCGAGATGCCGTACGCGAGACTGCCCACCCCGACCGTGACGGCCACCGAGCCGAGCAGATCCAGCCGGCGCGCCCCGCCGGTCCGGTACTCCCCCAGGCACAGCACCGCGGCGACGAGCACGGCCGCCCCGATCGGCACATTGATCAACAGCACCCAGCGCCAGGACAGATAGTCGGTCAGCAGCCCGCCGACCAGCCCTCCCGCCGCACCGCCGCCCGTACCGACCGCCGTCCACGCGGCGACCGCCCGGACCCTGCCGGGCCCGTCCGGATAGCTGGTGGTGAGGATGGTGAGCGTCGCCGGCGACAGCACCGCCGCGCCGATGCCCTGCAGGGCCCGGGCCACGATCAGCACCCCGGGCGTCCAGGCCAGCCCGCCCAGCAGGCTCGCGGCGGTGAACACCCCCAGGCCGAAGAGGAACACCCGCTTGCGCCCGAAGAGATCGGAGGCCCGCCCGCCCAGCAGCAGAAAGCCGGCGAAGGTGATCACGTAGGCGTTGACGACCCATTGCAGGCCGTTCGCCCCGATGCCGAGCCCGGAACGGATCGACGGGAGGGCGACATTGATGACGGACACGTCGAGCACGACGACGAACTGCCCGACACACGCGGCGAGCACCGCCACCCACAGGGCGCCCGAGTGACCCGGCTGCCCTTTGGTGCCTTCCGCTGCGGAAGTTAACTGTGACATGGCGTACATCATCCTTGGTCTGCGCCCGGGCTCAACGGACCGGAGAACCGGCGGACTTCCTCCTTATGTACTAGGCCCGTCCCGTCAACTCCCGGGCACACAGCCGGACTTCATGGCCGGTTCCGGTCACCGGTGTCCGCTGTCTGCCATGCCGGCGGTGAGGGTGGTGCCGTCGGTGGGGTCGATGAGGAGGAAGGAGCCGGTGTGGCGGGAGGTGGTGTAGGGGTCGAGGGGGAGGGGTTCGGAGGTGTGGAGGTGGATGTGGGCGATGTCGTTGGGGTTGAGGTGTGGGGGGTTGGGGTGGTGGGTGAGGGTGTGGGGGTCGAGGCGGGTGGTGAGGTGTTTGACGATGGCTTTGACGGTGCGGGTGGTGTGTTTGAGCAGGACGCGGTGGCCGGGGTGGAGGGGCTGGTCGGTGAGGTGGCAGACGGTGGCGTGGATGTCGCGGGTGAGGGGGGGTTCCTGTCCGGTGGGGACGATGAGGTCGCCGCGGGAGATGTCGAGGTGGTCGGTGAGGCGGAGGGTGAGGGACTGGGGGGCGTGGGCGGTGGTGGCCCGGTGGCCGAGGGCGTCGATGGCGGCGATGGTGGTGGTGTGTCCGGAGGGCAGGACGGTGACGGGCTGGCCGGTGTGGAGGGTGCCGGTGGTGAGTTGTCCGGCGTAGCCGCGGTAGTCGGGGTGGGTGGGGGTTTGGGGGCGGATGACGTACTGGACGGGGAAGCGGGCGGGCTGGTGGGCCAGGTGGTGGGTGAGGGGGACGGTTTCGAGGTGTTCGAGGACGGTGGGGCCGGTGTACCAGGGCATGCGGGGGGAGGGGGTGACGATGTTGTCGCCGTTGAGGGCGGAGACGGGGATGGCGGTGGTGTGGGGGATGCCCAGGGCGGTGGTGGTGGCGGTGAAGTCGGCGGTGATGCGGGTGAAGACGTCCTCGCGGTGGCCGGTGAGGTCCATTTTGTTGACGGCGAGGGTGAGGTGGGGGACGCGCAGGAGGGCTGCGAGGGCGGTGTGGCGGCGGGTCTGTTCGACGATGCCGTGGCGGGCGTCGACGAGGAGGAGGGCGAGGTGGGCGGTGGAGGCGCCGGTGACCATGTTGCGGGTGTACTGGAGGTGTCCGGGGGTGTCGGCGAGGACGAAGCGGCGGCGGGGGGTGGCGAAGTAGCGGTGGGCGACGTCGATGGTGATGCCCTGTTCGCGTTCGGCGCGCAGGCCGTCGGTGAGGAGGGCGAGGTCCGGGATGCCGTTTCCGTTTGCGGTGGTGGTGTTGGTGGTGTGGGGGAGGGCGGCGAGCTGGTCGGCGAGGACGGTTCTGGTGTCGTGCAGGAGGCGGCCGACGAGGGTGGATTTGCCGTCGTCGACGGAGCCGGCGGTGGCGAAGCGCAGGAGTGATGCGGGGGGTTGGGGTGTGGGGGTGGGCATGGGGTTCCTTTCACGGGGTGTTGGGCGGCGCGTTGCGCGTGCGGGGGGCGGGTGCGGGTGGGGTGGCGGTGGGTTTTGTTCCCCGGCCCCGCCCCTTCCCGAAATTGGGGGCTCCGCCCCCAAGCCCCCGAAAAACAAGCCCGTCCGGCGTTTGAGGACGAGCGGCGCAGCCGCGATACGGGGTCCGGGGCGGAGCCCCGGTTACGGGAAGGGGCGGGGAGGGGCAAAGGCCCGCCGCAGGCG